>BNUF01000502.1 GCA_025997155.1 Clostridia bacterium | reverse complement strand
GAAGTTATTTATGACGCTTGAAGATGTACAGAATGGTATCGTCTTGGCGGGCGATGTATGGCTTGATGAAACATATTACAGAGTTCGTTCTGAGGACGTAATACGCAACAATGATGGCAACAAACTGGCCAGGTATATCGCGTAATCAAATCTGCATAGGTGTGGCAACTGACAAGACGCATAATGTAATACTTGTTGAAGGTTTTGGAAGACAATCTCAAACAAAGACGTTGGAAGTGTTCAAAAACCATATCAAGCCTGACTCAACACTCATTCACGATAAGGAAACTACTCACAAGAGACTAGTTAAACTTTGTCGAGTATAGCGTATGCTTCTAAGGAATTAAAAGGTTTATCAGACAAAGATAACCCGTTGAACTCTGTTAATCGTGTTCACGCGATTCTCAAAAAGTTTCTCAATGCTCATAGTGGTTTTGACCGAAGTTCACTCCAAGGATACTTGAACTTGTTTGCTTTTATCTCTAATCCACCATCCGATATGCTTGAAAAAGTCGAGTTAGTTGTTCAAATGGGATTCCAAAATCCCAAATTATTACGTTATAGAGATTTCTATGCTGTATTTGCTGATCTTGAAGATGCATAAATCAATACTATGCATTGGGGGATTTTTATGCAAAGTGGACAAGGAATCCCACAAAATGGAGGAACTTCTGATAGAAGTACGACGAGGCGAATGCGGACATCTACCCGAAGACGAACAGTTTCACGGAACTGGCGAAGTACAACAACACGAGGGGAATGTACGTCAAGCACGAGGTGATGGAGCAGATAGTGCTGAAACTCCGAATGGCGTAGAACTCCAAACCGCAGCACAATCCGAATCCGAAAAATTCTCTCGAAAACCTTTCAAAGACGTATTTGGGAAAATCGTGAGGCAATTGTCTCCACTGGCAACCTGTTTTATTTATATATAACACAGCGTTTACGAGTTTTCGTTTGCTGTGAATTTGAAGATGTTTTCCCCGATTCTCTCTTTTGAAA
>BNUF01000501.1 GCA_025997155.1 Clostridia bacterium | reverse complement strand
TTGCCCGCGCTTATTGAAAAGTCAAGGGGAATGTTTGAGGAAATCATAGCGTCGATTAAAGATAACGCCCCGCAAATACTGGAGGCGGGGGTAAGCATCATACTTACTCTTCTTGAGGCGTTAAAAATAGACGCGCCGCGCTTTATTGAAGTAGCGGGGGAAGTTATCTCGACGCTCGCGAAAACTTTTACAAGTCTTTTGCCCACTCTTCTTGATGTGGGTTTTGAGATTTTATGGGAGATAATCAAGGGCTTGACAGAGGCGTTGCCTGAATTGATAAAAATGGCTACTGAACTTATCCCGCTTATTATAGATACAATAATTGAAAACTTGCCTATGCTTATCGAATCGGCTATACAAATTATCGAGGCGATAGGAGAGGGGCTGATTGAAAGCCTTCCGCTGCTTATCCCCGCCGTATTCGATTTGTGTATAGCTCTTGTGGCGGCTGTTGTGGATTTTTTCGTTTCGGGCAAAAACACGGATACGTTAAACAGATTGGCAGATGCTGGGGTGTCGATTTTTTTTGCGATATGTCAAGGATTTCTTGACACTCTTGATAAGATTGCGGAAGAGATAGCTCCGTTTATCGGCGACTTTGTTATGGCGTTTGAAAAAAAATTCGAGGAGTTCAAGAGCGTCGGAAAGCAGATTATTAAGGGCGTTTGGGACGGTATCAAATCAAAAGCACAGGAATTTAAAGACAACATAAAAAACTTTTTCGGCGGAATCGTTAAAAGCGTTAAAGACATTTTGGGAATAAAGTCGCCGTCAAAAGTGTTTGCCGACGAGGTCGGGGCAATGATTGCACTCGGAACTGCCGAGGGTATCGACAAGAAAGCCGCGAAGGCGGAAGCTGCCGCCGAAAAAATGGCGAAGGATATATTTAACGCCGCTAAGTCGCAGATTGAGGCGTATCGGCTTGAGGAGGAATACAACGCCGACGAAGAGCTTAAGATGTGGGAACACCTTGCCATAGCGTACAAGGACAGCACGGAGCTTA
>BNUF01000500.1 GCA_025997155.1 Clostridia bacterium | reverse complement strand
ATCCCCGCCGCTCCATTCTTCCGGCGGGGATACTCCGCAAGAACCCGAAAAAAACTTCGTAAAGCGTCACCTCATTTGGTTCATTATAGGCGGAGTCGTCATTATAGGCGGAGTCGTCACTCTGATTATCGTGAAGCGCAAACGCCGCAAAAAGAGGGAACAGGAACTCCTTGACGATTAAGGTTGTGATTCTATGAGTATTGCGGATATATTTTCAATGGCTGTTCGGAACTTGTTTAAGCGGAAGATGAGAACGTTTTTGACGGTTTTGGGCGTGGTTATCGGGACGGCGAGTATTGTCGTTATGGTATCTCTCGGAATCGGAATGAATAATAATTTTAAGAACTCAATGGAGCAAATGGGGGACTTGCTTGTGGCGAATATATATTTGCCGTGGCAAGATTCCAACGTTAAGAACCCTAACCCTGTGACTATCGACGCGCGTTTATGGAAAGGGTAAAGAAAATGGACGGCGTTGTCGCCGCAAGCCCGACTATGAGTACATACCTGTACTTTTTGTCGGGCAAGTACACAGGTAGCTTTAATGTTACGGGCATTGACCCGAGCGTTATGGCGGAACTCGGTTACACGGCGAACGAGGGGCGAGTGCTTGACGCGGAGGATGCGCTGGGCGCTAAGGTTTTGCCGATAGTTTTCGGGTACAACGCTCCGTTTGATTTTCACCCCGTCAACGCAAGGTCTTGGGGCGGGGGCTGGTGGTCGCCCGATATGGGCGAGGACACACGCGAAATGCCCGTCGACTTGTATGACGGCAAGATGCTTATGTCCTATGACTGGAGTTTGGGGGAGAAAAACCCGAATAACGCGAACAAAACGGAAAAAAAAGTCAAACCCTACAAACTTGAAGTCGTAGGGAGACTTACGTATGGCAGCAACAGTTCGTGGCGCGTGTTTATGCCGCTTGAGGAAGTCGCGAAAATTGACGTGGCGAAACAAAAGTGGCAAAATTCGCAGTACAAACAAAGCGGCGGGACGGGAAACAAG
>BNUF01000499.1 GCA_025997155.1 Clostridia bacterium | reverse complement strand
TAACATTCAAGACCGAAATTGGACATTATATTCTATTGATAAAAAAGGTTATAAGAGAATACATACTGATAACGTATATATTACAGTAGATAACGAAACTATCGAATTAAGCGGGCACGCGCGATAACAAAAACACAAGACCAAGCCGCAACGGCTCGGTCTTGTTGTTTTCTCGGTTGCGGGATTAAGCGCGTTCTTTCCAATAGCAGTATAGGCATCCGTTGGGACATTGCTTCTTGACGGGAATCAGTTCGGTTTTGCGGGCGCAGCACAGACACCCCGCTCTTTGGTAGTTAACGCCAGAGAAAACGCCATCGTCAAGACCGAGTATTTGTATCCTAAATTCCCGCGAAAATTATAACAACAATCACCGAAATGGAAAATATTCCCAAAATGTGAAATTAAAATATTGAGGAACGAATTTGGGGCTTTCACAAGCGTATTAAACTAAGGTGTTGCTAAAATTCCAAATCGTGGCTACTAATAGCTTATATTTTACACCGCCTAATAGATTGAAACTGCAACAGCGTGTTGGTATAAAAGTTATACCAACATTTTTGACTAGATTGTAGCATTTAAGGCGTTTGTAGCAAATTGGTATAACTTTTTCGGGAATTTAGGTTGTATATCTCGGCGCGATACGCATCCGACTTGGAATTCATCGGGAATAGACGAATATGCTTCGGCACAACACTCAAATGTGAGCGAGGGAGCGTTTTCATCGGCAAAACATGTCAGTGCCTTAACGGCATTCGAAACATATTCTTCGGGAGCGTTAAACGATTCGTACGGCAAGGGTATCTTTGCTTCTCGGAAACGATGTTTAACGTGCGGATACAAGTCCATAAACGAAAATCGGACACGGTTATTAGGTTCTTTATGTCCAGAATCCAAGGTAGTCTGATACCATAGGCTGTCTTTCGTGAATAACGATAAAACCGACAAAGCCGTATCAATCCCTTTATTCGTTGGTACTATGGGGTCAATCCGAAGGACGCATTGTTT
>BNUF01000498.1 GCA_025997155.1 Clostridia bacterium | reverse complement strand
CACCTGACCTTAATCCGATTGAAAAATTGTGGGCAAATGTTAAAAGAAGATTGAGATTTCATATGCACAAATTTGATTCTTTTTGGGATGCGTTGGCTAACGCTTTTAAATAGCCTCGACTATACGACTCGGCTTGCTTTGGAACAGGCGGTTTATCCGAGATTGTTCTGCGCGAGGTAATAGATTATAACCCGCCGACGACCGCGACGATTTACAACGGTATGCCGCTCCGCACGGAAATACGGGTATTTTACGACTTTGACAAACGCGAGGTACTGTATAGTGCGAATTATTGGGATTATGATTACTGCCGTTCTAACATTCGTGCCCGCGCCGACCAAATTATATTTGACGCGCTGAAAGACGAAATTTTGACGGGTTATGAAAAATATCGAAAACAAGCCGAGGACGCTGTTGCGAAAGCAATGCGCGGCGTGAATATGACTGGCAAATGGTCAATAGACCTGTTGCTTGAAGAATAGAGCGAAATGTCGGCACAGTATCAAGAAGAAACCGATAACTACATCGTAGACCTTCTCCTCGACGAAAAAGAAGAAATAGGCGATGCACCGACATTCTGGCTGATTGATATGGGAATAGCTAAGAGTAGCGCATATTTTTCATAACCCGTCAAAATTTCGTCTTTCAGCGCGTCAAATATAATTTGGTCGGCGCGGGCACGAATGTTAGAACGGCAGTAATCATAATCCCAATAATTCGCACTATACAGTACCTCGCGTTTGTCAAAGTCGTAAAATACCCGTATTTCCGTGCGGAGCGGCATACCGTTGTAAATCGTCGCGGTCGTCGGCGGGTTATAATCTATTACCTCGCGCAGAACAATCTCGGATAAACCGCCTGTTCCAAAGCAAGCCGAGTCGTATAGTCGAGGCTATTTAAAAGCGTTAGCCAACGCATCCCAAAAAGAATCAAATTTGTGCATATGAAATCTCAATCTTCTTTTAACATTTGCCCACAATTTTTCAATCGGATTAAGGTCAGGTG
>BNUF01000497.1 GCA_025997155.1 Clostridia bacterium | reverse complement strand
CACCTGACCTTAATCCGATTGAAAAATTGTGGGCAAATGTTAAAAGAAGATTGAGATTTCATATGCACAAATTTGATTCTTTTTGGGATGCGTTGGCTAACGCTTTTAAATAGCCTCGACTATATCGGTTCTTAAGATAGATAAGGCTTTGAGTGATGCCGAAATCGAGAGATTTAACAACGACCCCGGCGCGGCGGATATGTTCAAGCTCGGACTTAAAAACGCCCAGAATTATCAAGTCGCTCGGATGCAGCCCGTCAGCGGCGGTGAAAACCAACGCGCCCGTGACGAACACCTCGAACGGCGCGTGGTAAGCGATATCAATAATGGAGAACCTGTATATTTCGTTTCTCTCGATATTGATAAGTTCAAAAATGTCAACGACACATATAATCACCTTGCCGGCGATACCGTTATCAAGCACGTGTTCGAAGCGCTTGAGCAAAATGTCCGCTCGTCCGACAAAGCCTATCATTTACACGGCGAAGAAATGATTCTCATTATGCACGGGGGCAAGCCCGAAGAAATCGTTGAACGGGTTGACGAGATACGCGAAAAGCTCGCGAATACACCCGCGACAATCATTGACAACGACGGACACCCGAAACAGCTAAACGTCACCGCGAGTTTCGGCGTTTCTCAAATGCGTACGGAAGATGTAAATAAGTTCAATATAGGCGATGTTCACAAAGAAGCGGAGGTAAAGGCGGAGGCGACTTTGTACGTGTCCAAGTCCACAGGGCGAAATTGCGTTACTGTTTCGCCGGGACTGTGTGTTGAACGCGACTTAGAAACCGCTGCAAAAATCGAGAACGTACTCCGCGAGAACCCGAGTGTGAACGTAAATGGCTGGAAATCGGAATACGCCGCTGTTTATTTAGGTAATGTCATAAAATAGTTGAAACATCAAAAACCCTACCAAAGAAAAACGTATTTATGAATGTTCCAACAACAGCCTTATGAATGCTTTTGTCTTTCGAAAAACATATGGTTTTACGACAGAGT
>BNUF01000496.1 GCA_025997155.1 Clostridia bacterium | reverse complement strand
TGCTTGGATGAACAACTCCAGACGATTATCAAAAGACTATGAAATATCCAAAACATCTTCTGAAAATATGGCTATAATCTCTAATTTATCAACACTTTTAAGACGTTTTTGAACACGGGTTCTTATTTGCCGTAGCCGCGTCGCACTCGCCGAGAAAAAACGACTGTCGTAGACGGTAGCCGACGACTTCGTTCGCGCTCTGCTGCCGCCCAGTTCTCGCGGCGTACTGCGTCCTCGCAAACGCGAACTCCCGCGCGGCGGTCAGCGGGTCGCACTCGTAGGCAGAAACCCATTCCGCGCCGTTCGTCTTGGCGGGATTTTTCGTATAATCCGCCGTGTCGGCGAGGACGGCTGCCGCCGACCTCCCCTTGCTGACGTGTAGCGGAATAATTGTCGTTGTTGTCATTATGCACCATCCGTGAGTTTCGCCGCTTCCGTGATTTGTTCCGTCAAATCCGAAATCCGAATGGGCGTCATAAATTGCTTGCTGGGTTTTCCGTCCGCGATTTCGGAGAGGAACGCGAGAGCCGTGCCGAAGTCCTCGCGGATTTTCGTAAGTTGACTGTCAACGTGCGCGATGTCCTCACGGTAGGCGTGCCCGCCGCTGTTGACGCGGCGGGCGATTTGATTGACGTTATTCGCCGTCACGCGGAGTAACTTCCCGATTTCGTTAATTGTCGTGCTGTCGAAGTTTATGACGTGACCATCAATCGCCATTTTGCGAATGAACGCGCTCTTGTTGCGGATTCCGGTCTGCGCCATTCGTTGTTCCACCCAATCCCATTCCTGCGGCGACATCTTGAAATAGAAGCCTGTTGTCTTTTCTTTTGCCATTATAGCACCTCCGTTTCTGCGTCTAAGAGCCTGTTCAAAATCTTTCTGATGTGCTATAATCTTCTAAAAGGGGGAAGATAAAAATGCACAACTATCCGAGCGATATAACGAGAGAAGAATTTAACATAATAAGAAATGAATTGGAACAAGCGAAGAAAACCACGAAACCGCG
>BNUF01000495.1 GCA_025997155.1 Clostridia bacterium | reverse complement strand
TCCATTTAATCTATTCCTTTCGGCCTACTCGTGAGGGCTGTTGGTCGGTTGGGTTTTGTTACTCGCCGTCCCCCGCCCTGATTCCGCCTCCCCCGCCGCCGCTGTCTACTCTCGGAGTTAGCGCGGTTAGTGCGGGGGGGTGGGGTCTCTCTGCTGTTGTAGTCCTCTTGGTGGGCGTTCTAGCTGATTGGGTGGGGGTAACTTGTCGTTAATAATGTTCTTTATGTTTAGTAGTATACTGTATTCAATTAGTTACGTAAAGCGATTTTTTTTAATCAATTGAAAAATATTTTTGATTTTCATTGTGAGACGCATTATAACTAGGACATAAAATAAAAAAAACCTCTTCCGAGGGCGACGATTAAATAAAATATGGGGTGTTATTTTTTATCTACATTCTTGCGGCGAAAAAGCCCACAATGAAAGACTTAATCGCGCCAAAGTCCAGCCTTTTGCGCTTTTTTTGCGGCTCATAATGCACACGGTGTATTTTAGATATTACTGATATGTCGCCATTGGCATATGCTTCCAATGCTGCCGCATTAACTTTATGCCGTTCACTTGTTTCGCTTTTATTATCCATTTAAGATTCCTCCTTCAACTTTAAAATTGCCTTTTTGTAAATAAAGGTTATTCAACCTTAAACTTTCCATAAACTTGACTATTGTTTGGATTCGTGCTATCTTATAGTTCATAAGACATTCCTCGCTTTCGGTGTAGATTTTG
Source organism: Clostridia bacterium (assembly GCA_025997155.1). Lineage (GTDB taxonomy): Bacteria > Bacillota > Clostridia > Lachnospirales > WQUN01 > BNUF01. Next base: position 281 of record BNUF01000495.1, on the reverse strand, counting down.
GCGGTCAACCTAATCTTACACCTTTTTGCTTGAAATGTCTTTTTTATGCAGATTTTTTTCTGAATTCTATATAAATTGCTCAAATTGCTCATTTAGAGCTTCCTAATTACTATATACCGACTTCAAATTTTTTATTGCACGTTCTTATTTGCTTATCGACTATTGTGTTGCACTTTTTTAGATAGCTCCGTTACTTTTGGTTAGGTTATTCTGTTCCTCCACAGAATACACTGCCATTAAAATTGTGGCGCATCCTTTCAAGTTAGCCGCACGGTATACTT
>BNUF01000494.1 GCA_025997155.1 Clostridia bacterium | reverse complement strand
GGCGGCGATAGAAGATTATGATTTCCAAAAAGCGGTATTTGACAAGTTGGGAGTTCCTGTCGTTCCGTTTTCCGAAAATCCGATTATGCTCGGGTTGGTTGCGGATATAGCGGTAGTTACGAATACGCAAATAGCGGGTATGATTGGCAACGGCTTATCAGGCACAACGGCATTCGGCGCGGGGACGGCGTTAGATAAGCCTTTGCAACAGGTATATCAGGACGCGGTAGATTATGCGATATTGCAGGTGCGAAGCGGCACGACGGACTACTGGGACGCAATGAGAACGGCGACAAAAACGCTGTCCGACAACGGATTGAAAGTAATTTCCTATGACAATATAGGCAAAAGGGCGTATCACCGCCGTATGGATTCTTCCGTGCTTAACGCCTTTCGGGGCGGTATGGGAATGTTAAGCGCGGCGCAGAATGAGCGGTTGCGGGAGCAGATAGGCGGGGACGGATACGAGATAAACGTACACGGGGGTTGCGCCGAAGACCACTTGTATATACAAGGGAAACAGTATAGTTTAAAGGAGTACGAAAAGTTAAATAATGAGCTTAAACGCAAAATCGGCACTCTAAATTGCAACCACAGGGCGTATCCGATTATTTTGGGATTATCCCCGCCGACCTATACCGCAAGCCAACTCAGAGAAATAATCAAACAGGAATGTACAACAAAGGATTTCGAGGGGAGAGCCTACACTCCCTATCAAGCCGAACAAAGACAGCGCGAATTTGAACTTGCGCTTAGGCGCGAAAAAGACAGGGCGAACGCGTTCAAGGCTTCGGGGGACAAGAACGGCGAGAGAACGGCAAAGGCGAAAACCACCGCGATACGGCAAAAATACCTTGAATTCAGCGACGCGGTAGGGTTATCCGAGAAGAAAAACCGCGCCGCCGTCAGCGGATACACCAGAGGTGCTACCCTAAAATAAAATTTGTCCGCAACGACGTAAAACTATGGACACGGCGGACGCAACCCGCGACAACAAAGCGTAGTGG
>BNUF01000493.1 GCA_025997155.1 Clostridia bacterium | reverse complement strand
TATGGACGGATAGAAGATAAAAGTGACGCCGCCGTCGATAAGCGACTTGATATGCCCGTGGGTAATTTTCGCGGGGTAGCAGGCGGATTCCGAGGGAATCGACTCCATACCCGACTCGTACACCGCCCTTGAAGAAGGCTCGCTAAGCTCCGCCCTGTACCCGAGTTTTGTGAAGAACGTAAACCACAGCGGGTAGTTCTCGTAGATATTAAGGGCGCGGGGAATCCCCACAACCCCACGAGGAGCGTCCTCCTTCGCAAGAGGCTTGTACGAAAAAAGCCTGTTAAGTTTATACTTAAACAAGTTAGGCACGTCGGTATTCTCTTTTGTATTGCTCCCCAAGCCGCGTTCGCATCGATTCCCCGAAACGAACCGCCGCGGCTTTTCCTCCGCGTTTACGGGGTTAAACGCGCTGATTGTAAGCATACAATTGTTGGCGCAGCCCTTACAGCGGCGTAGGCTTGAGGTTATCGTAAGTTTCTCGAGCGCGTCCGCCCGAATAAGCGTGCTTTTCTGGACTACCTTGAGCAGCCCCGATTTATCCCGCGCAATAAGCGCCGCGCCGAACGCCCCCATAATCCCCGCGATATCGGGGCGTACCGCGTTTCTTTCGGATATCTTCTCAAAGGCGCGTAAAACCGCGTCATTATAAAAAGTCCCGCCCTGAACCACGATATACGCTCCCATTTCAGACGGCTCGCTTATTTTGATTACCTTCTGGAGGGCGTTTTTGATTACGGAATAGGAAAGCCCCGCCGAAATGTCCGAAACTTCCGCTCCCTCTTTCTGCGCCTGTTTAACGCGGGAGTTCATAAACACGGTGCAGCGCGACCCCAAGTCTATGGGGTTTTTCGCGAACAACGCCTCTTTGGCGAAATCCGCCGCCGTAAACGAGAGGGATTTCGCGAAAGTCTCGATAAACGACCCGCAACCCGCCGAACAAGCTTCGTTCAGCAAAACGTCGTTGATTACCCCGTCCTTTATCCGCAAACACTTCATATCCTGCCC
>BNUF01000492.1 GCA_025997155.1 Clostridia bacterium | reverse complement strand
TTGGGTGCGAAACCTCGGCAGCGGTTCAACCGAAACGAGCTACATCCACGCGGTAGCAGGCGATAGCGGCAGAACAAAAACATTACGAACGCCAGCTGTTGGGAAAATCTCCCTGAAAGGGCTTGACGAAGGTACATACTACTTGGTCGAAACCAAAGCTCCGACAGGATACAACTTGCTTTCGCAGCCGATAACGATAGAGATCATCCGCGTGGACGACAATGGTGTAGGCGAGCTGACAGTTGGCGGAACTCTTACTGACCCTAAAGAAATCTTTGTGCAAAACAATACCGGTACTCAACTACCGGCGACCGGAGGAATCGGCGCAAGCATTTTTGTTGTAAGCGGGCTGGCGATTATGGCGGCTTCGATAATTTTATTTTTATGGCAAAGGAAAGATAGCCGGTGGGAAAAATTATGCGGAAAAATAAAATTACCGTTCTAGCCGCAGTGCTATTCTGTGTTGGGCTTGCCGTCGCGTTATATCCGACGGTAAGCAATCTTGTAAATGCCCGTAATCAATCGCGTATTATGACCCAATACGACGTGGCATTAGCGGACTTGCGGGAGGAAAATAATACAAGGTTGCTCAATGAGGCGTATGAATACAATCGGCTCTTGGCGGCGAAAGCAAACCGATTTGTTTTAACAGCCGAAGAACGGGATAGATATTACAAAATGCTCGATATAACAGGACACGGAGTTATGGGGAGCCTCGAAATTGAGCCGATAGGCGTTAAGTTGCCGATTTATCACGGAAGTGACGACAGCGTGCTGCAAATTGGCGCGGGGCATCTTGAATGGTCGTCGCTTCCGGTCGGTGGGCCTGGAACGCATACGGTCTTAACCGGACATTCGGGGCTGCCGTCTTCCGCGCTGTTTACAAACTTGGGCAAGCTGGCATACGGTGACACATTTGTATTGCGGGTTCTCGGAGAAGAATTGATATACGAGGTTGATCAGATACTTGTTGTTGAGCCGAACGACACAAGTAGGCTGAATATAGAAGCG
>BNUF01000491.1 GCA_025997155.1 Clostridia bacterium | reverse complement strand
CGCTTGTGATATTTGTTGTGATTGATTATATTACGGGAATTATGTGTGCGTTTAACGACAGAACGCTTAACAGCGAGATTGGTTTCCGAGGGATATTTAAGAAGGTATTGATTTTCCTTTTGATAATTGTCGCCAATGTGATTGATAACGAGATTCTAGGCGGCGCGGATATTGCGCGGGCAGCGACTATATGTTTTTACGCCAGCAACGAGAGTATCAGTATTTTGGAAAACGCGGCGAAACTCGGAATGCCTATACCTAAAAAATTAAGAGGACTCTTAGAGCAACTTAACAGGGAGGAAAAAGATAATGAACAAACCTGAAATCAATATTCCGAAAAAAGGAATTTCTATCCTGAAATTTCAAAGTCCGATGTGCGCTCCGTGCCGAGCGTTGTCCGCCGTACTAGACGAAGTAGACGACATTATCGATGCGGTACTTATCCCGATTGACGTATTCACGGAAGACGGAGGCATAATAGCTAACAAGTACGAAGTACGAAATCTCCCGACATTGATATTTTTCAAAGACGGCGAAATCCGCGAAAGAAAATCGGGAGTAATCAGCAAAGATGATATTTTAACCATACTCGGAGCGTTATAGACAATCTAAGTAAGAGGGTGATAAAATGGACATAAAATTCAAAGCCGCACACGGTACAAACTACAATCTCGGACGCACGGGCGACACTATCCAATATATCGTTATCCACTACACAGGAAGTAGTAGCCAAAACGGAGACACGGCGGTAGGAAACGCGACTTATTTCTCCTCGCCAAACCGCGAAGCCTCCGCGCATTATTTCGTTGACGAAAAAGAAATTTACCAAACCGTAAAGGACGGCGATACCGCATGGTCGGTCGGCGGCAAGGCTTACACTCAAAAACACCCGATTTGCCGCAACAAAAACAGTATCAGTATTGAATTGTGCAGCGGTCTAAAAAACGGAACACGCTATATAAAACAAGGCGCGATACCAATAGCAACGGAATTAGTAGTACACTTAATGCAAAAACACAA
>BNUF01000490.1 GCA_025997155.1 Clostridia bacterium | reverse complement strand
GGACAACTCGCCTTTTGTCGTAATCGTACCCGCGACGCTTACGACCTTCTTCCAGTCGTCTGAGGATTATTACGAAAAGTTCCAGATAATGACTTTTTTACGGGCGCTAAGGTATGCTTGCGCGTTTATTGCCGCGACCCTGCCCGCTTTTTACATTGCCGCGCTGTACAATCCGTCGGAGGTGTCCGCGCTTTTGGTGTTCAAAATGGCGCAAGCTCGCGCCCACGTGCCTGTCCCCGCCGCCCTTGAGGTTCTTTTAATGGATATAGGGTTCGAGCTTATCCGCGAGGCGAGCATACGTCTTCCGTCGCCGATTGGGAGTACCCTAGGTATTGTCGGAGGTATTATTGTCGGGCAAGCGGCTGTCGAGGCGGGACTCGTCAGCCCGATTGTCGTTATAATAATATCTCTGACGGGTATAGCGGGGTTTGCTATCCCGAACGTGTCCTTTGTCGCGTCAATACGGTTGGTCAAGTATTTTTTAATTCTATCGACTTGGTTTCTGGGAATGTTTGGGTTTTACGCGGGCGTTCTCGTCGTTTTGACGCATCTGGCAAGCCTTTCAAGTTTCGGTATTCCCTATATTTTCCCGATATGTTCCTCCGAAGTGGGAAAAACCGACCTCAAGGACACGATTTTCCGCGCTCCCCTCTTTCATATGAAGAAACGCCCGTTTTTCGCCGCTCCCGCCAACAATATAAGACAAGGGGGTGAGGACGATGATATTATCGAACAATAAAATTTCCGTGCGTCAGCTGCAGATTTTGCTAATTCTGGATATTTGCGGGGCGGGGCTTATTGACGTTCCGAAAATAGCGGCGAATTACGGGAGCGGGTACGCGTGGGTTTGTGTCGCCGTCTCTACGGTTGCCGCCGCGATATGCGCGTATATACTCACGGTAGCCGCGAATTTATGTGGAAACGCGTCTTTTTACGAATATTTGCGAAAAGCGTTCTCAACGCCCTTTGCAATCGTCTGCGTTGTACCTTTTGTCGTTAAAATGATATTGTCCGCAAGTCTT
>BNUF01000489.1 GCA_025997155.1 Clostridia bacterium | reverse complement strand
CTCAAGCGACTTTGATTCCCGCTCCCTGTACTCCTTGAATTCGATTAAAAAACTCATTCAATCACCTTGCTTTAACTATCGCCGTATTTCTCGCGGGATAAGATTGAAACCGCCGAATAATGTTCTTGCCTCAAACTATCCCCTGTGATTTTCAAATGCTCGGGAATGTTCCGATTTGATTTCTCCCATTGTTCTTTATAGGATTTTCGGGCTTTTGCGGTTTGGTTTTTGCGCGACGCTCGTTCATCGGCGTAACCGTCACACGATTCCAAAAACCTTAAAACCGTTTCATACCGTCTGCCTACTATCTCCGCGACTTCCGAAACACTTTTCTTTTCAATAAAAAATAAGGCTTCCGCCCTCTCCTTGTACTCCATAAAATCAGCCCCCGCTCGGCTTATATCCTGTACTTAACCCTGTTATAATAGCTCACCATTTTAGGGTCTATCGGCTTGTAAAACTGAATCAGCGCGTCTATGATTTTCAGATATCTGGCGTCATAATACGCCGCTTGCGCCTCTGCCCAATCCCATGAGTCGTTTTGAAGAAACGGCGCGGTATATAGTTCCGCCGCCTTGCTGTACGCTTCTATGTCGCCTGTTTCAAAAAGTTTTTCAAAAATAAAGATATCCGCCGAAATATTTGAAATATCAAGAAAAACACAGTTTGATTGAGACTTTAGCGTAAGTCCGATATTAAACTGTTCTTCTATATCCACAAGCTTATTGAATACTTTATAAAAAGAATCCAAGGCTCTTTTGGGTTCTTTGTACTGCCACAGTTTTGCCGCTAAAACTTGCTTGCGTATCGGCTTGCCGCGTTCCATAAGCAGCATAGCTAGCAACTCGCGGGCTTTTTTTGTTTTCAAGATAATATACTCACCGTCTTTTTTTATAGCGAAATGCCCGAAACATTCTATCGTCAAACTCATTCAATCACTTCTTTCGCGTTCTTAAAAAATGTCATATTTTTGTCGGGGATTTTTGGGCGTGGCGGGGCATTTCGGTTTTTTTGATTAAATCAC
>BNUF01000488.1 GCA_025997155.1 Clostridia bacterium | reverse complement strand
TTATGCCGCGCCTGCCGCGTTCCACAAGCCCTATATAGTTTGCTGTCACGCCAATGACCTCCGCGACATCGATTAGCGACAAGCCCCGCTTTTCCCGTTCTCGCCGAATGTTGTTTCCGAGTATGTTATTTTCATTTTCCATTTCAAATCCCCGCCTCCGAATGTTCGCATTTTTAGTGAAAAATAAATTCCAAGTATCAGTGTTTTTTGAAAAGCACTATCAGAAAAAGAAATTTTGTGCTAAGCGTTTCACATCTTCTGTTTCATCAATAACGAGATGATTTCGCACCGATTTCGGCGGGTCTTCCGTTTCCACCATTATTGATATGATTCTGCGTTATCAGCACATTTGGCTTAAAATTTTTCCGTGTGCGTTGAAACGGCTCTCACGATAGTATTTGTGTGCTTCTTCAAAAGATTGTTCCTTAAACAGGGTCTTGAACGTGTCCAAAAACTCGATTGTCGTATCATCGGAGTAGTCAAACATTTCGCAAGTTTGGAGAATGTAACCCAAGTATGCGTGTAGAGTTTCTTTAACCCAATCTTTAATGTCGGGAGGATTTTGTGTCACTGGTGACACATTTTCGGGTTCTTCACCATCAAGAGAATTTTGTGTCACTGGTGACACATTTTTCTCTTTGCGTTTGGTAATTTTTTCTTTTACCTCATTAGAACTAATTTCGCTTATAGGCTTACTTTCAAGGATTTCTCTTTGTTCATCGTCATCAAGTTTGGCGATTTCGTTCGCCGTTGAAATAGTTAAACTGCCGTTATCAACCGCTTCCTTGACTTCTTCGATTGCGTTATTTTCTATGTTCTCAATTTTTGCAATCTGTCCGACCGACACTTTCAGCATTTCCGCGATTTTCTCGCGGATACGCCCGAATTTTTCGCCGTTTTCTTTTCGCGCCTCAAGTATGCGTTTCAAGTGTTCGTACTGTTTTAGGCGTTCGCTATCGGAGATTTCGCGTCCTGTGACGTTCAGCATAATGAGGTCTTGCATTTGCTCATCGCCTGATTTTTCGTTGCT
>BNUF01000487.1 GCA_025997155.1 Clostridia bacterium | reverse complement strand
CGTAATCACTTAAAATAACCGTGCTGAACACAGGATAAAGCAAATTCGCCGCTTCCTCCGTGGTGTAGATTACTTCAAGTACCTTTTCTTTTATCCCTTCTGTGCTCTCGCGGGCAGTGTCGGCGCGGTTTCCGCTATTTTCGGCGGCGTGTTTTCAATAAAAAACGGCGACGACTACGAAGATAAAGACACACTCACATATTTGAAAGAAAAAGTCGCAATCAAACGCGAAGAATACGCGCTAGGCATAGCGAACGAGATTGCGTCGGAACTCACGTCGGGCGGCGGTTCGCACCATTACGTGCGTTTGTTTGTGGAAGACGAGGAAGACGGCATCGCGGAAATCAAAACAGGCGAAAGCACAGAAGGGATAAAAGAAAAGGTACTTGAAGTAATCTACACCACGGAGGAAGCGGCGAATTTGCTTTATCCTGTGTTCAGCACGGTTATTTTAAGTGATTACGATTTAGAACCCACAGAGGAGCAAGCGGACGCGCTTGTAACCGCGCTGTGGGATATCATTATGAGAAAAGAGAAGCACGACTTGCCTGTTGAATATTGCAGTGAGCCTTGCGATGACGAAGGCGGCGTGTTAAGGCACGGCATAACAGATTGCCCGAATTCAAGTTATGGCAGTCACGGCGCGGGTTACGATTGCCCGGGGCATTGCTATTGGAAGGTGTATCATCCGGGCGGGGAGGCAGAAGAAGGTTGGTACGAGTACGGCTGCGATGGATACAGCATTTGCCACGGACATTATATCTTGAAGCTGACTATTGATATGGAGGGCTACCACTCACTTCTCAATAAATATTTCTATGAACCGATTGAGGAACTTTCGAGCAAGGGAACACTTACCGAAGAGGAGCAACTGAAGTTAGACAATCTCAAAAGTTATCTTGAAATATGCCTTGAACAAATGAACGTAATGGGCGACGTGACAGGCGCCGCTAACGGAAATGTTGATTTATCGGGAGTTGTGCTTGTAGGAGGGGAACGCCCGAACAACGATTCGATTGTCAATCTCGCCGT
>BNUF01000486.1 GCA_025997155.1 Clostridia bacterium | reverse complement strand
TAAACAACATCATTGCTACCGCAATGTGGGCATAATGCATTTATGTAAACCATATCTTACCTCCGTTATTTGTTACATAAATTATAACACATATTGGTAATGTTGTCAACTTATTTATGACATTACCCTCATTTCTGGGGTTTGATGTCGATTGATTATCATTTTCATAGCCCCCTAAATATAATCTTATACTATATATCGGAAAATTTGATGTTTTTTTGAGTACAGGCTCTAAGACTACCTATGTGCACGCACCCGCGAGATGTGGATTTGTTACGAGCCATGCGTTTTGAACGTGTCACATAATATCTAAGTAGGGTAAGTAAGTTATTCGGTTATTTTAGGCACAGACATTGTCATGTACGCTCCCATAGCGCCATTCACGAATTCCGAAACTACTCGCTAAGCTGCAATCATTATAGTTCAACGTAAGTTCCGAGCGTATTTACCAAACAAAACAGCGTCCCATAATGACATTTGGTTTACCCTTCGCCTTGACAAAATACTCATCTTCGGCGACGGTGCAGCCGATAGCCCGAAGTCCCGCGATGTGCAAATCCACGGGGCGTTTCCCGATTACGCACCCGCCCGGGTAACTTATTTTCGCCGTGCCGCACCGTCCCAAGAGCGCGCCGAGATAGATAAACGACGAGCGCATTTTTTCGGCGAGTTTGGGGGCTATGTCGCAGACGCGGAAATCGGGCGTAATCGTCATTGTATGCGCGGTCGTGTCGATATCCACGACACAGCCCAGGCTTTTAAGAATTTCCGCCGATGTGCCGACGTCCGCGATTATCGGGACGTTTTTTATTACGCAAGTCCCTTCGCACAAAAGCGTCGCCGCGATAATCGGCAAGACGGCGTTTTTCGCCCCGCCGATTGTGATTTCTCCGCGCAGGGGACGACCTCCGTTAATGTGATATTCTCCCATACAAAAATCACCATACTACTCTATGAACTTAGTGTATAGTATTCTTTTCGTGTTAAAGGGTGATAATAAAGAGGGAGATGAGAGAATGGACGAAACAGAAAA
>BNUF01000485.1 GCA_025997155.1 Clostridia bacterium | reverse complement strand
CTTGCCGCTTCCGGGCTGCGCCGCCACAAGAACCGTTTCGTTCGCGTCTTTCCCCTCGGGAGTTGTGTCGTCCTTGAACTCGTTAAGCACAACGGAGTGAGAGTGTATGTCAATCCCAAGCGGTACGACGTATTCGCCCACACGCCCTTGTCTGTAACTTCCAAAAGCGAATAAAACATCATCAGTAAACGCTCTGTAAGGCTTTTATAAAGGGCTATGCGCCCCTCGTATGTGTTGCTCGTAACAAACTCGAAACAATAAATCGCCTTGCACAAACTTCTGTGATGTTCAAGCTCCGCTCTGTTCAGGTACAGCGCGGAGTTGCGGGTTCTGTTCTTAGTCACGTTCGCTTCATAGTTATCTCGAAATTCAAACGGGTTATCACTGTTATTCGGGTCGGACAAATACTTTTTCCAAATCCTCATACGCTGGCGCATTGACGGGGAATCCGACTCGATTTTGTGCGGCTCGCTGTAATTTTAACGACGGCATTAAATATAATAATAAACGGGCTTGATTAGCTATCAAAAGCCCGTTTATTAAAAATAAAAGTGTCTATAAAATCAAATGTTTTCATAAACATCAAAACAGGTGTATTAAGTATTTCACAAATATAGATATTTCAAGGGTTTGTAAAAAGTAAAAATGTCTATTACCTCAAGGGTGCGTTAAATATGATAGTTGCCTATATGCAGGATACTAAAAAGCACAACCGACAGGAAAAGGCAATAAAGGACTATGCCAAAGCTAACAAGTTTACGGTTTAAGGATACTGTAAGTGGAAAGGTAAGTACCGAAAACCGCCCTAATTATCAGTGTATGAAGAACAAACTTCAAGCGGGTGATACAATCATTGTTTTAGATTTAGACCGTCTTGGATGTGACGCAGGCAACACCCTTGTAGAAATCAAAGAATTACAGGCTAAAGGCGTTAAGCCGATAGTCCTTGATATAGCATATATGAACGAATACCAAAAACTCGAGCTGATGAACGAATCGGCTTATGTATTGAAAGAACGCAATAAAAAATCGGTAT
>BNUF01000484.1 GCA_025997155.1 Clostridia bacterium | reverse complement strand
GCCGTGTGCGAAAACAATTCAAGTATCCCGCGTGACATCTCCCTGTCCGTTCCATAGTCCTCAAAAAGCCGCTTTACATATTCGTCAAGAGTTTGTGTGTTTTTGTTCTGCTTTGCGCGGACAAACGACCCGTAAGCGTCCGCCGCGATAGCCTTGCGCGTTATGTCGCAAAATATCTTGAAAGACGCTCCGTTTATCGGCTTGTATTTTTCACCGTTTTGCAGTTTGTCTCTAATCATACTCACCAACCTGTCGGCGTTGCCGCTCGCGAATATGTCCGCGCCGAACTCCCCTTTTAACTCGTCCAGCAATAAGATGATTTCATCGTTCATAATACACTCCTTTGCTAAAATTCTCCACCGTTCTTAACTTTACATAATACCTCATTTCGACTAAAAAGTCAAATTTTCGGAACTCAAGTACGGCGCAAGATACTTGACACAGGGCGGTTTTCCGTGCTATACTTGTGTTCTTATAAAGGAGGAAGAACGATGAAACTGGCGTTTTCTACTATTGGCTGCCGCACTAAAAACTGGGACGAAACCTGCCGTTTGGCGCGTGAACAGGGGTTTGCGGGTTTTGAGGTGCGCGACCTGGGGTCAAAGACCTTAACCTACGACAAATTCAGCAATACCGCCCACGCGCAGACGAGGGCGGAGCTTGACGCTATGGGAATCGGGCTCACTTGCTTTTCAATCGGTCCTGAACTTTCGGACACCGGAGAAAAATTGACGCAAAGTTTCGCGTCTACTCAAGTCGCGAAAGCCCGCCGTCAGGAGGCGCAAAGTTACATAAAAACAGCATCGGGGCTTGGCTGTAAATATGTTCGCTTGCAAATCGACGACTACACCGCCTATGACGACGACGACGCGGACGTAATCGACGCGATAGAGGAACTCGTTCCCTTTGCCGAAGCGTATGGCGTCACGCTCCTTGTCGAGAGTAAAGGCAACTACTGCGACACGGCGCGTTTGCGCAATCTCCTTGCGGGATTTCGAAGCGATTCCGTCGGAGCTCTCTGGGACGTCGACCACACTTTCC
>BNUF01000483.1 GCA_025997155.1 Clostridia bacterium | reverse complement strand
CGCTGACAAGGACGCGTATACGATTTAAGGTCTTTTTCAGATATATCGCGATGCTTCCGATTTTTATCCCGACAATCGTCCACGCGCTGGGGCTTGTCTACATATTCGGCAAGCAGGGGATTATCACGCGGGCGTTAGGTTTTGAGACAGAGTTATACGGGCGGATTGGCATTATTCTCTCGGAGATTATATATACGTTTCCGCAGGCGTTTTTGATGTTCTTTGTGGCGCTTGAGTTCGCGGACGGCAGGCTTTACGAAGCGGCGGACGCAATGGGCGTATCGGCGCGGAAGAAGCTGTTACGTATAACTTTGCCGGAGATAAAGTACACGGTTATAAACGTGTTCTTCGTCTGTTTTACGCTGGCGTTTTGCGACTTCGGCGCGCCAAAGGTGCTTGGCGGCAGTTTCAACGTGCTTGCGACTGATATTTACAAGCAAGTCGCGGGACAGTTCAATATGAATATGGGGGCGGTCGTGGGAACGCTGCTGTTAATCCCCGCCGTAATTTCTTTTATGGTTGACCGCGCCGCTTTAGGCAAAAACGCGGGAACGCTGAGCGCGAAATCAACGCGGCTTGTCGTCAAAAAAAACCGCGTACGCGATGTGTTTTTCTTCATATTTTGTTCGCTTATAACGCTCTGCTTCCTTTTTCTGATTGCGGCACTCGTTATGGGGGCACTGACAAAGTATTACCCCTATGATATGTCGCTTACGCTTAAAAACTTCATCTTCAACAAGTCGGCGGGCGGTATTGAAAGCTACTTCAACTCGCTGAAAATGAGCGTTTTGACTGCGCTGTTCGGGACGGCGTTCGTATTTATCTACGCCTATATGCTGGAAAAGACAAGCGGCTTCGGGATTTTGCGGAAATACGGCAAACTTCTCTCCGTTTTGCCCCTCGCCCTGCCGGGAATGGTTATCGGGCTGTCGTTCATCTTCTTTTTCAACGCGAAAGAGAACCCTCTGCATTTCATCTACGGAACGGTTACTATTTTAGTCGTGTCAAACATATTGCATTATTTTTCAGTGCCGTTTCTAACGGC
>BNUF01000482.1 GCA_025997155.1 Clostridia bacterium | reverse complement strand
GGGAAGTTAGACGGCAGGCATATGTTGCGGCAAGCGTTGGGCTTTGGCGTGTGGATAGTCTTGTTTTATTTGACGTTTAGCAGGGGCGGCGCGGAGTTTTACGATTTGGCGGGAAACGCGGCCGCAAGCGGCATTATGTACAGTAAAGAACGCGCCGGAACGGATATTCTTTTTGCGCTTCTCGCGGGCGGAATGTTGCGGGACGAGATACGCTATTACGCGGAGCGACTGCGCGAACGGGTAAAAAAGACGATTGCAAAGATAAAAAGTTGAAGGATTGATATACGGGGGTGAGAAAATGCTTTTTGAAATGCTTTTTGCTGTGCCTGTGTTTGCGGCCGTGCCCGATACGGGCGTTATCGCGGTGTTGTGCGTGATATTTCTTGTGCATCTCGCCGTGCTGTTCACGTTTAACGGGTTTGAGCTAAATATCAACGAAAATTACCGCCTTGATGTGGTTGACGGCGTTGTTTACTACAAGTTTACCGCCGAGTACGAGGGCAATATTCCGCTTGACGTGTTTGAGAGTATCACGATAACCAAAACGGATGAGAACACCGCGCTGATTGTCGTGAAGGCTTCGGGAGTTAATGTGTTTATGCGCGAAATTCCCGAAATTGCTTATAAATACGCCGTAAAACCTAAGTTAGCGGATTTGAAAGGTGTGATGGGCGACAAGATAAAAGATGAAATGAATTGAAAAAAGATTGGAGTTGACACGAATGAAGTCAAACAAAGGCGTGGCGGCGGTTTTAAGGGTTGCAATTATAAGTGCGGTGTTTACGCTTATCATTAGCTCTTTTAGTTTTGCCTACGCAAAGCCCGAAAATACGGCGTTTATAAGCCTTGACAAGATTACGGTTATTGCTGAGGCTGAAACAGACGAAACAAACGGCGAGGACAGCAATAAAAAACGCAAAGAAATGAATATGCAAAGGTTCATAGACGGCGCGACGATAGACCCGAACGCCCACAACGCAACCACCGACAAGATTATGAAATCGGGCAACGAAATGGTATCTAACATAGTGAACGTGGGGATACAAG
>BNUF01000481.1 GCA_025997155.1 Clostridia bacterium | reverse complement strand
GCTACCCCGTTTTTCAAACAAGCGTTTTCAAGCGACATTGCCTGAAATTTTTGCGTGAGTTCGTCGCGTTCTCTCGCGGTACTCGCCGCCGCGTCCGTGGCTTTTTCAAGCTCCGTCTTTTGCGTGTCCGCCCATTCCTTGTATTTCTTAAAACCGTCCGAAGCCGTCTTAACGTCGGCAAAGCCTAAATCCTTAAAAAGTTTCTCCTGTGCCTTCTTCGCCTCTTTGGCGGCGATGCCGTTTACCTGTTCTTGCGTGAATGTCTTTTCCGTGTCGGTCGCCGTCGTTTCAGCCGCCGCCGCGTCGGTAATTGCTATATCCTGTTCGTCCATTTCAAGCCCTCCTAAATTTTAGGTTTTCTATTCCGTTTGATTTAACGCCCACCACGGATAAAAGGGCAACAAAAAAGCCCCCTAAAGGGCTTCTCGGAGTTCGTTGGTATGCGGCTTTCTCGTTTCGTATTCTTCAGATGTCATAAGGTGACTGCTCGATGGTATATCCCCGCAACTTATTTGGAATCGCCCTCCGCAGTCATTGCACCACATATCAAGAAAACCGCGTTTCCTGTATTTGTCTATTATAACGTGTGCGTAATCGGTGTTGTTGCCTCCGCAATCGGGACACAAACCGACGGACTTACCATTTGATATGCTTATTATATTTTCTAACCACTTCATTTTCTCCAACTCCCAACCCATTCTTCCTCAAGCCGACTTGCTTCAATTTCAAAACGTTGCCTGTTTTCCATAACGTATAGACTACCGTATTTTTTAAACTGTTCCACGTGTATTTTTTCGTGATATATGGTTCGGGCTAATTCTTCTTCATTTGAGAACGCAAGTGGAAGTAGGTCAATTCTTCCAATGTTTTTAGGATCTGAACTACCGTAGATTTGTAAGTTTACAGCTGTGACATCTCTTTGAATCTTGATTGTTAGGTCTTTAGTATCGATATCATATTTTTTAGCAATTTTTTCAACGTGCCGCAACTGCATAGGCTCTTGCAAATGCGCAAATTCACCAATATTTTTTGTTTTTCTTTTCATAT
>BNUF01000480.1 GCA_025997155.1 Clostridia bacterium | reverse complement strand
CGGAACTTTACGATACCCTAAGCAAACAATACGACAAGCGTAAGCCGAAGCCCCAAACGGACGACTTCTCGGAGCTTGCCAAATGGCGCGAAACAAAAGAGTTTATGATTAACGGCGAGGTTATGCGTGAAATCGTTATAGCCGACATAGAACTTATGGAGTATTCAAGCGACAACCCAAACGACGGCGACGAGGACGAGTATGACGAAGATTGACATCATCAGTAATTTTTTTGCTCACCTTGAATATATTTTGCTCAATAGTTTCAATATCATAGTCGAGGTGACCTGCTTTGTTAGAAACACTCAAAAAATTAAGAACATCTAAAGGCTATACGCAAGCTCAGATTTCAGATTTGTTAAAATGCACACAGGGACATTATCAAAAAATCGAACAAGGGCAAATAGATATACCCCTATCAAAAGCAATGATTATTTCTGATTTTTTTGGAGTACCTATTGATTATCTCATAGGGAGATTGAACGAAGTTGATATAACAAATATCACTTTGGAATCCGACGAAAAAGAAATTTTAGACGGGTACAAAAAATTAGGCGAGAGAAATAAAGGGCGCGTTCTTGAACGTATCTTAACTTTATCAGAATGAATTGGAGAGTGGTACATATTGGCGAATGAGGCGGCGGAGCCTTCCGTAAGCGGGGCTATTGTGATTAGATACAGGCTTTTGGACGAATACGGGCGCATTGTGGGCATTGAGGACGACAAAGGTGAGTTTTATAGTTGTTATATGCTCTATATGAGCGGAGAAATAGGGATACCGCCGTTTGACAACGCCCGCGTGGGAGCTGCCGACGGCGATTTTTTTGTTAATCAGATTGAGGGGAAAGCGGAGATTACGGATAAGTACACGCATCCCGCAAACAAGGCGGCTGAAAAAGCTGAAAACGATACTCAAACGAAAGAGAACGCGGACGCGGAGCTTAAACTTGCCGAAAGAGGGCAGGCGGAACTTAACGAGTTGCATAAAGCTAAATTGGCGTTGCTTGAGCGGTATGGAAACGACTTTAAGGACAAGTGCGTCCGCCTTA
>BNUF01000479.1 GCA_025997155.1 Clostridia bacterium | reverse complement strand
CAGAACGCGAAGATGTTGGTGGAACACGGAGATGTGTCCGCGCTGTCAATCTACGCCAACAAACTTAAACAGAACGGGTCAAGCGTCATGCACGGGCAAATCCGCGAGGTTAGTCTTGTCTTATCGGGCGCTAACCCGGGAGCGTTTATCGATTCCGTAATGAGTCACGGAGAGGAATCGGACGAAGAAGCTATCATCTACACAGGCGAGGAAATCGCGCTGTATCATTCAGACGACAACAAGGAGGGCGACATGAGTAAACCCGAAAGTGAAGAAACAGTTGCTGACGTATTTGAAACGTTAAGCGAAAAACAGAAAACGGTGGTATACGCGTTAATCGGGCAGGCGCTTGAAGAAGCGGGCGAAGGGGGAGATGAAAACGTGAAACACAACGTATTTGACAACGAAGACAATCAAAATGACTATCTCAGCCACGCCGACACGGACGCGATTTTCGCTGATGTTAAACGGTACGGCAGTCTTAAAGACAGCGTTCTCGCACATGGTATTGAGAACATCGATTATCTGTTTCCAGACGCGACTACTCTCGGCGGGAACACTCCGCAGTTCATTCAGCGCGATATGGGCTGGGTTCAAAAGGTTATGAACTCGACTCACCACACTCCGTTCTCACGAATCAAATCGGTTCTTGCTGATATTACGGCGGACGACGCACGCGCCAAAGGTTACATCAAAACTAATCAAAAAACAGATGAAGTGTTTTCACTTTTGAAACGTACTACTACTCCGACTACTATTTACAAGAAACAAAAGTTAGAACGCGACGATGTTGTTGATATCACCGATTTCGACGTTGTGGCATGGCTTAAATCCGAAATGCGTCTAATGCTCGACGAGGAAATCGCCCGCGCTATCTTGGTCGGAGACGGTCGTGTATCATCAAGCGACGACAAGATTAACGAACAGAACATTCGCCCGATTTGGAAAGACGATGACTTGTACACTATCAAAACGACAGTTGAGGTTGCGTCCACAGCGACTCCCGACCAAAAAGCTAAAGCGTTTATCCGCGCCGCTATCAAAGCGCGTAA
>BNUF01000478.1 GCA_025997155.1 Clostridia bacterium | reverse complement strand
ATATTTCAAGAAGCGTTTTGATTATTGATAACGCTTCATTTCACAATAAAGAAAGAATTTTCGATATTGCTGGTGAGTACGGCTTTAAAGTTATATTTTTACCACCTTATTCACCTGACCTTAATCCGATTGAAAAATTGTGGGCAAATGTTAAAAGAAGATTGAGATTTCATATGCACAAATTTGATTATTTTTGGGATGCGTTGGCTAACGCTTTTAAATAGCCTCGACTATATGTTGAGAAGTTCTCGGTCAAAGATGCATTCCAATGTCTAACTGCAACGGATGTAGAGGAACTCGTAAAGCGACTCGCCAACCT
This sequence comes from Clostridia bacterium, assembly GCA_025997155.1. Lineage (GTDB taxonomy): Bacteria > Bacillota > Clostridia > Lachnospirales > WQUN01 > BNUF01. Next base: position 735 of record BNUF01000478.1, on the reverse strand, counting down.
TGTTCCCGCCATCAGCGATGACGAAGCGGCGCGGCGGTTTGATATTTTGATGTATCAGTATATGTTTGCGGTCGTCAGCGCGGACGAAGGCAAAATGCGTTCGGTTTCAAACCGTATTATTGGCATAGCGGCGGCTTTGGAAACAAAAAAAGCCACGCTTAACGATGTAAAGAAAAATGCCGAACTGCTCGCTCGTATTCAGCAAGCGGAATTTTGGGAGAAAGCAACATTCCCTCAATTGGATGAGGTACGGGAAATTATCCGCGAGTTGATGTATTGCCTAAAAACGGAAATGCGAACAAAGGTTATAAATGTGACTGACGCGGTACTGTTCGAAAAAGAGGGTGCTCGTTTCACGGGAGATCCAAACCTTGAAAGTTACTACCGCCGCGCCGCCAAGTATGTTGAAGAAAACTCCGACAAGCCGGCACTGAAGAAGTTGCACGCAAACGAGCATTTGACTGATGCGGACTGGAGCGAACTGGAACAGATTTTTTGGCACGAAGTCGGCACGAAAACCGAGTATGATAAAGAGGCTAACGGGTTTACGCTCGGTCGCTTTGTTCGCACCCTAACAGGACTTGATGAAGAAGCGTTGAAGACGGCATTCTTAGAACCTGTACTCAAAAAAACGTCAAATTTCCCGATATATAGTATAGGATTATATTTAGGGGGCTATGAAAATGAAGTATCCAAGTGATTTAACTACAACACAATGGAATATAATTAAACCTT
>BNUF01000477.1 GCA_025997155.1 Clostridia bacterium | reverse complement strand
GTTTATAGTCGCGGCGTAAACCTTGTCGCCCGCTTTTTTATCCACGGGCAAACTCTCGCCCGTCAGCATACTTTCGTCCACCGCGCCGCGTCCCTCCGTGACCGCGCCGTCAACAGGGATTGCCCCGCCCGGTTTGACGAGTATTATGTCGTTTATTTCCACATCGTCAATGGGTATCTCGCGTTCCGTGCCGCTTGCGTCAATGATAAGCGCGGTTTTCGGAGCTAGTCCCATAAGTTTTTTTATAGCTTCGCCCGTGCGTCCTTTGGCGCGGGCCTCGAGGGATTTACCCAAAAGTATCAGCGTGATAATCACGCCCGCCGTTTCAAAGTACAGCGACTCCGCCGCGCCGAAATTGCCCGCCGCGATTTGAAACGTGTTCCAGCCGCTGTACAAAACAGCCGCCGTCGTCCCCACCGCAATCAAACTGTCCATATTCGGCGAACCCATAAACAACGCCTTGAAACCCACCGTATAAAACTTGTAGCCCACCGCGACGCACGGAATAACGAGAGCAATCTCGACTAACGCGTAAAGCAGCGGAAACGTCATCGGGTCAAGCCCCCACGGGAACGGAAGCCGCACGAACTTAATCATAGGCGCCATCGCGATATACAGGAGCGGAGCGGCGAACAGCGCGGAGATAATAAACTTCGTCCAAAGTACGCGGATAGCTTTTTCCTTGAGAGCTTTGTCCTCCTCCGCGCTTTTCGTGTCAAGGATTGTATAGCCCGCCTTTATTACGGCTTCTTTAACAGCCGCAAGCCGCAGAACGTCGGGGTCGTAGCTAAACGTCGCCTTCTCCGTCGCGAAGTTTACGACAATGTTCTCCGCGCCTTCAAGTTTCGATATCGCTTTACTCACCCGCGCCGCACACGCCGCGCAAGTCATACCGCCGACAGGCAATGTATGTGTTTGCATATAACTCACCTCGTTATTAATGTAAGAGCCTGTTCAGTATCTCGCTTTTGGAGGATTTTCGAGCAGGTTTTCCGCCTTACAAGGAAGCGGCGACGACGCACACTCCTAAGCAGTTTGCTAGGAGCCGCTGACGCAGTACGG
>BNUF01000476.1 GCA_025997155.1 Clostridia bacterium | reverse complement strand
CTTTAACGGGAAAAAATTCTGTACCCGAGGCGCGTGAGGCGTTGAACCAGTTCAAATATGAGGTCGCAAGCGAAATCGGCGTTCCCCTCAAACAGGGTTACAACGGCGACTTGACTTCCGCTCAAAACGGTTACGTCGGCGGACATATGGTCAAGAAGATGATTGACGCTCAGAAAAAACAAATGGCGGGTCAAACTTCCGCATTAAAATAAGCGATAAAAACAAGAGAAGTCTCCGCCAAACCGGCGGGGGCTTTTCTTGTTCATTAAAGTTTCAGGACAAGTCTATTATCGTGAGTATATTTTGCCCCTCCGAATATTCATATGTAACGTCGTCGGCAATATTTTTTACCATATACATTCCAAGCCCGCCCATTTTCTTTGTCTTGACGGAGGCGGAAACGTCGGGCGGCTCGATTTCTTCCAGGGGGTTAAAGGGTTTGCCTCTGTCTGAAAATCGGATTAGCGTTCGCGTATCTTCTGACGACATGGAAACCGTGACTTCGCCGTCTTCGCCGTCGTAGGCGTATTTCACGATATTAACAAATACCTCTTCCGCCGCCAAAATCAAAGCGTTCGTTTTTTTCGCACAAAGGTTAAGAAGCCCGTTTTCTATGAAATTAAGGACTGTATCAAGCTGGTCTGATTTTGCGCAAACCGTTAATTTCCCCAAAGCAAACACCGCCTAAATATACTTAAACAAAAGTATCGTTATGTCGTCCGCCTGTTCCGCCGACTTGCTGAACTCCTTAATATTCTTCCTTGCAAAATCCCCGATTTGGGAGGCGGGCATATCCTTTGTTTTAAGAGAGTCTATAAGCGAACCCAGGCGCGTTTCGCCGTAAAACCCGCCCGATTCGTCAAGCGCCTCTGTCACCCCGTCCGTGTACGCGAAAAAAACGTCGCCGCGTTCAAGGGTTGTTTCAAACTTATCGTATTTGGTCGTCTTTCTCCCCGCCAGCACAAGCCCCGAACGCTCCCTTAGCCACAAAACCCCGCCGTTCGCGCGTTTTATAATCGGCGGGTTATGCCCCGCGTTCACATAGGCTAACTTGCCCGTTGACA
>BNUF01000475.1 GCA_025997155.1 Clostridia bacterium | reverse complement strand
GGGATACGGAACGCTTGTCTTGAGTGTCGGGCTTTATTTTATGGAATTTTTGCCGAAGATAGAGACGGATTTTGTAATCACGGCGGTTTTCGGCGGGGTTCTTTCGGGACTAGGGCTTGGGCTCGTTTTCTCAAGGAGCGGTTCGACGGGCGGAACCGACCTTCTCGCCAACATAATCCACAAGGTCAATCCGACGACGAGCGTCGCGCATTTCTTATTCGTGATAGACACGGCGGTTATCATAATCGGTATGTTCATTTTCGGGGCGGAAAAAGCGATGTACGCGATTATTGCCGTCTACGCGGACACGAGAATGATTGATTACGTAATCGAGGGCTTGCATTTCTCGAAGGCGGCGTTTATCGTCTCCGACAAATCAAAGGAAATAGCCGACAAGATACTGCACGACCTGGACAGAGGGGCGACAAGCCTTGACGGACACGGCGCGTATTCGGGCAAAGATAAAAACGTACTCCTTTGCGTCGTCTCGCGCAAAGAAATCGTCAGACTCCGCAAACTGGTAAGCCGCGTTGACGAACACGCGTTTGTAATAGTTACGGACGTTCGAGAGGTTTTGGGGGAAGGTTTTCAGCACTTGTAACAAAAAAACTTTTATTATTTCATACAATTTTCATATAGAAAATTGGCTGGAATTGCCTTAGTATACTGTAAAGAGATAGTAACTTGGGATACATAAGAGATAATCACAACCAAGGGGGATTTTGCATGGCAAGTCTTAAACTGAAGAATATTGAAAAACGCTACTCAAACGGGTTTGTCGCTGTTCACGACTTTAACCTTGAAATCGCGGACAAGGAATTTATCATTTTCGTCGGACCGTCAGGCTGCGGAAAATCAACGACACTTCGTATGATTGCGGGGCTTGAGGAGATTTCGTCGGGTGAGTTGTATATCGGCGACCGCCTTTGCAACGACGTCGCGCCGAAAGACCGAGATATTGCCATGGTTTTCCAGAACTACGCGCTCTACCCGCATATGACCCTGTACGACAATATGGCGTTCGGGCTTAAGCTCCGCAAAACCCCTAAAGACGAAATCGACCGC
>BNUF01000474.1 GCA_025997155.1 Clostridia bacterium | reverse complement strand
GTTTCGTTTTGACAACGACACTCTGGATAAGGTGATTCGCGAAAACCTATACCAACTGAACACAGCGTTAAACTCCTTGCGCCTGAAAATCGGCGACGTATCCTACAAAAAAATCGGCGAAAAGTTTACAATGACGAGTCCAGAGCCTGTAACGGAGGGCAACCCCGAAAAATTCGTCGACTCGGACGGGCATATGCTGCGCTTTGACGGGCTTGCCTAATAATGTTCAGTCGTCCTGTCCCGCAGCATCAAATCCCGCACGGCAAGGCGCGGTTCTTTCCCCTCAAAAAGCACGCGGTTTATTTCGGAGGTAATCGGCATAGACGCCTTGTATTTTTCGGCGAGAAGCAGCGCGGCGCGGGCGGTGTTCACCCCCTCGACCACCATATGAATCTCCGCCAAAACGTCGCCGATTTTCAGGCGCAAGGAGTTTAACGCTGTGTTCAGTTGGTATAGGTTTTCGCGAATCACCTTATCCAGAGTGTCGTTGTCAAAACGAAACTGGAAACTTACGGTGTCGTTTCGGCGCGTGATATAACTTTCAAAACGCCCGAGATTCACCGTGTCGAGGGCGACAAGCGCGCTTGCCTCCTTTGTCATATTCTTCGACTTCTTCTTTTTGTTATCCTTGAAAACGTACAGTTCCGCGTTCGTTTCCTGCCCGTTTATGTTCAGAGGGATTTGGAAAAATTCGGTAGATTTCGGGGCAAGCATAAACATAACGGTATCCTTAAGCGCGGCGACGCTCTCGTTTATATGCGCGGGGACTTCGCCCGCCCGCGACGCTCCCGCCGCCGCCGACGTTCTGTCAAGGGTTTGGGCAATGTCTTTAAGTATCTGTTCAAACCGTTCTTTTGTGAACTCCTGCGGTTGTATTTCAAAGCGTTTAAGGATTTCCTCGCGGATATGAACTCTCTCGGGGGAAGTCTTTTGCGCGGGCGGGTCAAAGAGTTCTTTTAGCACCTTGACAATCTCCGTTTCCTGAATAGTCGGGGGGAGTTTCAAGACCTCCGATTTTAGAACCTCTTTGAGAACCATATCAAACTCCGCCTTTGTCTGCGGGAG
>BNUF01000473.1 GCA_025997155.1 Clostridia bacterium | reverse complement strand
GATATTTTTCGGGCTTCTTCCAAGGAAAATCGCCGTACACCTTCTTCTTTTTTGTAATAGGCATAAACGCTTTTTAAATTTAACAAATTAGCCATTTCGGCAACAGTAACCTTGTTTCTTAAAATACTCCAATGCATAGTGTTGATATTTCCAAGAAGTTGTGGTACAGTATTACCATAACTTTCGAGGAGATGAACTAATAGTGATAGATGAGAAATCGCGCAAGATTACGCCTTGGAAAGGGAAGAATGACTTGACACCGACACAGAAATTTCTTAAGCAAACATACGATACCTACTATGCAGAGCGGCGTCGCAAAGTTTCTGATTGCGAAGAGGCAGAAATGATTAACTCGTATGTACCGAAGATGTCTCCTTTCTGTAAGTCTGTTAGATTTCGGAAATTCGGGTACACAAAGAGCGGTGTTCAGCGGTATCAATGTACCTGCGGAAAGACCTTTTTGCCTACTACGGAGACAATTTTCGATGAGCATAAAATCTCAATTAGCGAGTGGATGGAGTACTGTCTGAATTTGTTCAGACACGTCAGTATAACCGCGGATTCGTGGAGCAACAAGAATGCATTTGCAACGTCACGTTATTGGTTGCAGAAGTTATTTATGACGCTTGAAGATGTACAGAATGGTATCGTCTTGGCGGGCGATGTATGGCTTGATGAAACATATTACAGAGTTCGTTCTGAGGACGTAATACGCAACAATGATGGCAACAAACTGCCAGTTATATCGCGTAATCAAATCTGCATAGGTGTGGCAACTGACAAGACGCATAATGTAATACTTGTTGAAGGTTTTGGAAGACAATCTCAAACAAAGACGTTGGAAGCGTTCAAAAACCATATCAAGCCTAGTTCAACACTCATTCACGATAAGGAAACTACTCACAAGAGACTAGTTAAACTTTGTCGAGTATAGCGTATGTTTCTAAGGAATTAAAAGGTTTATCAGACAAAGATAACCCGTTGAACTCTGTTAATCGTGTTCACGCGATTCTCAAAAAGTTTCTCAATGCTCATAGTGGTTTTGACCGAAGTTCACTCCAAGGATAC
>BNUF01000472.1 GCA_025997155.1 Clostridia bacterium | reverse complement strand
CGGATTACAACCCAAAACATCGAAATAGTGCGGGTTGACGCGGACAAAAACCTTATACTTGTTAAAGGTCCCGTACCCGGCGCGAAAGGCGCGTTAATCACGGTACGCGACACCGTTAAATCGAATAAATAGAGAGGAGGGCGACACATGCCAGTCTTAGACGTAGTAGACAAAAAAGGCTCAAAAGTTTCGACAATCGAACTTTCAGACGGTATTTTCGGCATTGAGGTAAACGAACACGCGGTACATTCCGCCGTCGTTGCGTATCTCGCCAACAACCGTCAGGGAACGAAAGGCACGAAAACCCGCGCCGAAGTACGCGGCGGCGGTGCGAAACCGTGGCGGCAAAAAGGCACGGGACGCGCAAGGCAGGGTTCGCGCCGCGCCCCCCAATGGACGGGCGGCGGTGTTATATTTGCCCCGAAATCCCGCGATTTTTCGCTTAAACTTAACAAGAAGGTAAAACGTCTCGCGCTCAAATCCGTTCTCTCCCAAAAAGTGAACGAAAAGAAGATTATAATAGTGTCCTCTGTAAGAACGCGTCGCGGAAAACTCGCCGAGTTTATGCCCTACCATATCTTCCGTGACATACACGGGGACGTGAGTTTTGCCGTTATGCACCGCGATTGTGTGCCCAATCATCTCGGGAAAAATCGTCGAGCGGCGCGACCACGTTTTGATGACGTTCTTCGTATTCGCGTTGTTTTGTGCCTCTACCTTTTTAAGAAGATGTTCATCCGCAAAAGGTCCTTTTTTAAGCGACCTACCCAATCTAAACCCTCCTTATTTCGCCGTTCTTCTACGAACGATATATTTATTAGACGCTTTGTTCTTCTTTCTCGTTTTGTAGCCGAGAGCGGGTTTGCCCCACGGTGTCGAGGGAGCGGGACGCCCGATGCCCGTTTTGCCCTCGCCGCCGCCGTGGGGGTGGTCGTTAGGGTTCATTACCGAGCCGCGAACCGTCGGGCGTATGCCCATATGGCGTTTTTTGCCCGCGTTGCCTATGTTGATAAGCTCGTGGTCAATGTTCCCGACTTGTCCGATTGTCGCCTTGCAGTCGATAGGCACCAT
>BNUF01000471.1 GCA_025997155.1 Clostridia bacterium | reverse complement strand
CGCGTTCAAAGACTTCGACTGTGACAATCGGCAGTTTGGTCGGGGCGGGGGTAGTGCCGCAACCCGAAAGAACCAGCGCAAGCGCGGCTAAAAGAACAATTTTTTTCATTAAATATAAGCCTCCTTGCTCTATGGTAAGTATTTCTGCCGTTTGTCCAAATCCGTAATAAACACCAGCACCTGCGCCACAATCTCGTACAACTCGGGCGGGATTGCGTCGCCGAGATTTATCCCCGAAAGTTCCTCAACCAGTTTCGGGTCTTTGTAGACTGGTATTTTGTTTAGTTTCGCCTGCTCGAGGAGTTTGTCGGCGACATAGCCCTTGCCCTTGCCGACGACGCGAGGCGCAACGTCGCCGATATCGTACTTTATCGCGACCGCCTTATCCTTTGGGTTTATCTTCTTTTTATCGTCAGACATACTCTACACCCTCATATCGAAAGAATACCGCTTAGGCAGGGCGGGTTCTTTGCCGTCCCCGCCGTTGTTCGGTTCGGAAAGCACGGTAAACCTCTCCGACAAGTCAAGGAGCGACACGTTTGACACGCTGTATCCGATAGCCGAAAGCATAGTTTTAAGTTTTTCAAACTCTCCGCCAATAGCCGCAAGCGTAGCGGGGCGGTCTGATTTTATCTGAAAAGAAAGAGAGTCGGCGACCTTGCTTATAAAAATTTCCACGCGCCTTAGCTCCGCGAAATCCAGCGCGATTAGAACGGACGATTGCCCGTTTTGACCATTCCTGTTCTTTTTGTCACGAAAAACGTAAAGTTCCGCGTTTTTCGCCTCGCCGTTTATGTTGACGGGGATTGCCGTGTATATTTTTTGGTAATCCACGTTTGCGCTAAAATCCAAACTGTTTTTAATATCCCTAAGGTCTTTCAAAATATTCATATCTTTTACGTCGCCGAAATTCGCGGACGAACTCACAAGGCTTTTGGCAAAGTCCGACAAAATAAGCACGCCCGAACTTAAAACGGCAATAAAAGCCTTTGCGGCGCGGCTGTCTGAAAATTTTGCGCTTGACGCGGAGAATATAAAAAACGCGCCGCCCTATCTAAAGGGTTTGAGCAAA
>BNUF01000470.1 GCA_025997155.1 Clostridia bacterium | reverse complement strand
GCGCGGTAAAGGTCATAATAAACTTCAAGCAAGTTAAGCTTGTTCATTATGAGTGCGGCTTCGCCCGACGCGGCTTTTCCATAAACCTCGACTACCTTATCCGCGCCCTGTTCTTTTGACAAAACAGCAAGCATCGCACACGCGTCCAATACATATACCCCGCTCATAATTCAAGTTTCTTTTCCTCTCGTTTATTCGCAAGGAACTTATCCACGGAAATCCCCCCGTCTGCGAACATTCCAAGCAGCGGACACTCAATCCCCGTTTCCTTGGGTTCCGGCAAGGTTCTCGTTGTTAGCAGGATTTCAGTCATACTATCCGCTCCTTCCTGAAGTATTTTATCGACGCGGGTCGTCTTGTCTCGTATGATTTTGCATAGAACTCTCGACAAATTTTCTGAACAAAGGGTGTGCCTTGTTGGGACGCGACTTGAACTCGGGGTGAAACTGAACGCCGATAAAAAACGGGTGTTCTTTGAGTTCAATCATCTCGACAAGTCTTCCGTCAGGCGAAAGCCCCGCCAACGAAAAGTTTCCGTCGTTAAACTGCTCACGGTACAAATTGTTAAACTCATAACGGTGGCGGTGACGTTCAAAAATAATTTTGTCGTCGTATATTTCGCGGCAGAAACTTCCTTGCGCGATTTTGCAGGGGTACGCCCCCAGGCGCATCGTGCCGCCTATTTTGTCAATGTCGATTTGGTCGGACATAATATCGATTACGGTATGGGGGGATTGCGGGTTGATTTCCTTTGAGTGCGCGTCCTCAAGGCAAAGGACGTTCCGCGCGTATTCCACGACGGCGAGCTGCATACCGAGGCAAATCCCCAGAAACGGAATTTTTTGAACCCGCGCGTAACGGATTGCCGTTATCTTGCCCTCTATCCCGCGTTCGCCAAAACCGCCCGGAACTATAACCCCGCCCGCGGAGTCCAAATATTCGCGGACGTTTTCCTCATTTATCTCTTCTGAGTTTATCCATTTAATTTTGACATTCGCGTTGTTGCTTATCCCCGCGTGGGTCAACGCCTCCACGATAGAGATATACGCGTCGTGCAGCTCGACATACTTCCCGA
>BNUF01000469.1 GCA_025997155.1 Clostridia bacterium | reverse complement strand
CCGCCTGTGAATCAATATAAACTTCTTCGCGCCGTCCGCACCCGTGACTTGCAAAATACTCAACAGTATTTTCGGAATCTTAACCGCTTTACTGCTTTTCCCCATTCAACCGCTCCTTTTTACTCCAGCGGTTGAATCTTACGTATATAGTGTGCCAGTTGCCGTACTCTTTTGGGATTGCTCTCCATTTGCACCCGTCAGTCTGCCTACGTATAAGCATAAATAATCAAATCTTCTCAGACTAACAGTCTAATCAAGTACCACCTGATTTGACGCTGTAAGTACGCATATTATTCTGTGGAAAGGCGGCAGATTTTTATGTCAGTAAAGGCAGTGTTTACGTCTGTGCTTTGGTGCGTTTCTGTGGGGCTTACGGCGACATCTGTTTGTGTGGTCAGCACCATTGCGTATCTGATTGAGCATAACTTGATTTAGGCAGGTGGAAGTGTGAGGAGATTTTTGTGTTTGGCGGCAGTTGTGGCACTTACGCAGTCGGTTTACGCGGGGACGTTGGACGATGTTTTGGGTTTGTATGGAACATCGACGAATATTGCGGACGCGGACAGAGTAAGGACGGAGTTGGACAGGGCAAACGCCGCGTATCGTGCGGTTAGGGGAGATTTGAGTAAGGACGAGTATTTTATGCTTATGGGGGAAATTGCCAAGGAGAATGTCTCGAACCTTGTGTGCGATGTCGGGACGAGTGAGAAGTATCTTGTGTCGTTGGTTGACGTTGGGGCGGGACTTGATATGATTTTCGACGCGGAAGCCGAGTATCGTAAGGCACTGGCAGAGAGCGGGCAGGTAAGGAAAGCATTTGACCTTAGCGAGTTTGAGTTGAGTGGCGTGACTGTGGAGGACGTGCGAAAGGCAAACGCCGAACTCACGAGTTTGAAAGAAAAATCCCCCAATGCATAGTGTTGATATTTCCAAGAAGTTGTGGTACATTATTACCATAACTTTCGAGGAGATGAACTAATAGTGATAGATGAGAAATCGCGCAAGATTACACCTTGGAAAGGGAAGAATGACTTGACACCGACACAGAAATTTCTTAAGCAAACATACGATACCT
>BNUF01000468.1 GCA_025997155.1 Clostridia bacterium | reverse complement strand
CTTGTCGACGGTGTAGTGCCAGCTCGCCTCGCGTTCGCCCGAGCCGCCGAACTGATAGTCGGCGTGCATCTTCGCGGTCGCGTTCGGGGCGGTGTTGCCCGTGGTGTGAATCGTGATGTAGTCGATACTTTTAAGCGGCTTGTTTGGGTTGTTTTTTAATCCCGCAGGCACGATTTTTCTGTTTATCGTCATAATTCACCTCAAATCTTTTCAGCGTCCGTGGGGTTGTTGATAACCCCTAGTGCCGTTAATGCCGCGAGTACAAGTTCCACAATCAAATCCGCGTTACCGAAATCAACGCCGAAATATTTCAAAACGCCGTATACAATCCACGGTACAATCGCCGCCCAGAGTATCGGCGACTTATATCGTTTTTGGCGGAGTTCGCCCAAAGCTTGCTTAATCTGTTGCTTTTCAATGTCCCCAACCGTCATACTTTTCCCCCTTCTTTAATCCTATGTCGTCAAGCCGCGCGTGTAAGCGCGTAATTTTCGAGTCTGCTTTGTTGATAGATTCTTTAAGCGCGTTTACTTCCGCCTTAGTTTCTGTTGCTATGCTTACAAAATTAATTACATTTCGGTTTATATCAGAGGAAAACGTGCTTATTGTCAAGTTGCAAGTTTCCATTATGCCTTTCAAGGAGCTTAAGACTTTCGTATTTTCTGACAGAGTTTCTGTCAAGTCTTTTTCCCTTTCCGCTTGGCGGGATTGCGACTTGTCCACAAACTTCAAGACTACGATTATCCCTATGAGGAGCATAACGCCGATAACGAAAAGCCCAATGATAAGCTCGCTTTCGGTTTTATTCAAAACAGCTCCGCCTAAATCTGCCGCCGTACTTGCCGATAACATAAAATCACACCCTTTAATGATTAAGTTGCGCCTCAAGAGCGGAAACTCGTGCTGTCAATGCCTGAACCGCACCCCAAAGGGTCGGGACTGCCTCCGTCATAGTAATTTCCTTGACATTCTCCATAAGGAATTTTCTAGGCGTTTCGCCGTCCTCTTCGTACAGCTGTTCTCCGTTTTCGTCTAGCAGCGGGAAAATCTTGTCGCATACGCTTACCGATTTCGGGAACACCG
>BNUF01000467.1 GCA_025997155.1 Clostridia bacterium | reverse complement strand
TCCCCGTAAGACTTGCTCGCCGCAAGGAGGATATAATAATAAAACCAGTATTTCCTAAAATCACATTTTTTATTAAACTAAATTAATATGTACCCAAAGCGGGGTAATCCGCTCTTATGGGGAATGGTGTGTTTTGAAAGAAGTTTTTATTCTCTTTATACGACAAAAATAAAACCGTATCAAGAAATTAAAAAACTCCCCAAAACACCACTATAAGGCGTCACCCAGATTTGAACTGGGGGTGAAGGAGTTGCAGTCCTCTGCCTTACCTCTTGGCTATGACGCCGCCGATAAAAATTATACAATGCCGAAACGCTTGAAATTAGTGCATTTGGCTATTAAATTACAATAATGATAATACAAAAATCATAATCTGTCAAGAGGGGCAGAGGACATTTTTTAAGAAATTTTCAAAGGGCAGAGGGGTGAAAGTCCTCTGCCCTTACAAGTTTAATTATACTAATAGATACAAAGGGCGAATAAGTTCGATATTTTTAATAATTTTGATAAATTTCTAATCTAATTTTAATAATTCTAATGAAATTATAATCTTATTTTAATAAAAATAAAAAGCCTCAAATACATTTGAACATAAAGAAACAAAGGATTTGAGGCTTTTTATAGATATTACATTTTGGATTTTGCGTAAAAAATATTTATAAATCGCGATGTCTGTTGCAGAGATCTATTTGCCCGTTTCTTTATTGCCTCGCAGAGAACTTTCTAAAACGTCCAATTTGTTGAGGTGGGCATAGTGCATCGTAACTCGAGGGTCTTTGTGTCCTGCCATTGCCATAACAACCGCTTGCGGGTGTTTATCCGTCAGCATACGAGTAATCCAAAGATGACGCGCATTGTGTGGCGGGTAGTCGGGAATGGGGTCGTCCGCTTTTCTGCTGTCGTTCAAACGCACAAAAAACTTGTCGTATTTTTTTCTAAAACTTCTTTCAGAAAGGTATTCGCCTTTTGTATTTTGGAGTATATACTTGTCGGGTTCGAGTTTTTGCAGTTGTTTCGCGATAAAATCCGCCTCGTCATCGTTTAGTAAAATGACAAACCTGTCCGTATCGTTTTTCGGCAAATCAA
>BNUF01000466.1 GCA_025997155.1 Clostridia bacterium | reverse complement strand
GCGCTGACGGAACTGAGAACCGAAGGGTATGACGGGGACGCGCTCGCGGAATCTCTGCAACAGATGCAAGAGATTTCGCGGTCGATGCAAATGCTTTTGGGAGCGATTGGCGGGGTTTCTCTCGTCGTCGCCGCGATTGGGATTTCAAACACGATGGTTATGTCGATTTATGAGAGGACGCGTGAAATCGGGATAATGAAAGTTATCGGCGCGTCTATTAAGGATATTCGGAGACTGTTTTTGCTTGAGGCGGCTCTTATCGGTGTTTTGGGCGGGCTTATGGGCGTCGGGGTCAGCTACGGCGTTTCCGCAATCATTAACAAAGTCGGGATATCGTTTTTGAGCGACGTGACAAACAGAGTGTCGTGGGGCAGTGACGGCGGGAGCGGCGGCACGTCGGAAATTCCGGTTTGGCTCTGCCTTTTCGCGCTGTTGTTCTCGGCGGCGGTCGGGCTTATTTCGGGCTATTTCCCCGCCAGAAGGGCGATGAAACTGTCCGCGCTTTCGGCTATCAGAACGGAGTAGTTATGAGCAGGTTTAACAGTCGGGGGCTTCGGGGGAGTACCTTTGAGGAAATGGTGAATCAGACGAACGAGGCATACCGAAAACACGGGCTTGCGCTCGTTCAGAAGATTCCCACGCCGATTGTCCCGACGCGGCTTGACAGCGAACGGCGCATTATTATGGGGTATTTTGAAAAAAAAAGCACCCTTGACTATATCGGGGTGGCGCAGGGCGTACCCATTTGTTTTGACGCAAAAGAAACGTCGCGGAAGTCTCTGCCTTTGCAAAATATCCACGAACACCAGATAGCGTTTATGGAGGATTTTGTAAGGCAGGACGGCGCGGCGTTTTTTTTGGTAAATTTCAAAAGTTTGGGCGAGTGCTATTTTTTGCCCTTTGAGGTTTTGGGGCAATGTACCGGAAAATCCGTGCCTTATGATAAATTTGAAAAAAGGTTCTTGATTTCAAACAAGGCGGGGTTTTTGGTGCATTATCTCGAGGCGTTGGCGTTGTATTTAGATTAGACCTGTTCTGAAACCCGCTTTCGGCGGATTTTCGAGCGAGTTTTTCGGCAGGCAAGGAAGC
>BNUF01000465.1 GCA_025997155.1 Clostridia bacterium | reverse complement strand
CAATAGTATCTTGCGAATCGGCGGGCAACTCGGACGCGTCTTTATTCAAGTGTGCCGCCAAATCTGAAAGTATCGCGGGGTTATCCACGTTATCAGCTCCCTGGGGTTTCTTCGGCTTCTTTGAGGACGGCGAACGGGTAACGTGTTGCGTCGTCTTCGTTCACGCGGTTAATCGGATTCGGGGTTGCCCACGCAAGGCGCATTTTCACGCGAAGTCCAACCATATCCTGTTGTGCCAAGTGATATGTCGTGTTAGTAGAAGAATCAACCACCGTGGACTGGTCGAGCAACTTCATTGAAATATCTTCGCGTATGCTGTATACGAGCTGATTGAAGTCGCCGCCGAGCAGGAGCGTGTCACTGCCGTCCAAAACGCCGTTGTTTGGGAAGTATATAGGCGAGCCGTCAAGCTGATAGCTTGTTCCGTTTTGTAGCCCCGCGTTTGAACGATAAATCGGGTCGCCAGTCGCGGAGCGAATGTCGCGCAGATAAGGACGCGCTTTGATTTTTCCGACGTATCCGCTTGGATAGTATCCGTCTTCTTCGATAAGGCTTTCGAGTCCGCCTTCGCCTAGAAGTTCCGCGTATCCGTCCATTTCGGGGTTGTCGCCTCGAATGATTACGTTGCCCGTCGATATCGCGGAGGGAATAACGCCCGCCGGCGCTCCTACGGGCGCCCCCGTCCCAAGCAGTACGGCTTCGTCGATTTTTCCTCCGATAGATTGTATAATAAGCGGCTTGATATAATTCCACAAGTCATAATCCGCGTCGTTAAGCGTGTTCTCGGAGACAAGTACAATGACGGCAATTTCCTCGGCGGTCATGTAACTCGACCTAGCCGTCGTGAGTTTCTTCGCGGCAATATCCTTAGCGTCAAAATTCGTGCCGTCTTGCCAATACGCAATCGGGAGCATAGATATAACAGGCAGTCTGTGCTGTCTGCTTGTCATATTCGCAAGTCTCCGCGCTAGTTTGAGTACCACCGAGCCGTAAGTGGTATCCCGCTGTGTCAACCCGTCCATGATTTCATGAGTATAAGTTATTGGTATAAGTGATTCCGCGCCTGTTCTGTCAATGATTGCCATAATACCGCCTCCT
>BNUF01000464.1 GCA_025997155.1 Clostridia bacterium | reverse complement strand
CATTAACTTCACTTTTTAAATGACCATTCTTCAATGCGTTCAACGCTTTTTCCCTTAAATCTATTGAATATGCCATACTTTTATTTTAACACATCTATTCAATATTTTAAATAGCCTTGACTATATAACGAGCGTCACGCCACCAAGCATAAGCGCGGGGATTTGGAAACAGACGGATTTCCCCGCTCCCGTAGGCATTACGCCTAAACAATCCTGCCCAGACAATGTGCAGTCGATAAGCTGTTCCTGTCCCTCACGAAAGGAGTCATAGCCGAAATACTGCTTCAATACTTCTTCTTTTGTCATTTCGCTATCACTCCCGTTCTTGGAATGGTTATGGAATCGGACTAAAAACAGGTTTTTACAAAGTTTTGATAAATCCGTTGAGTCGTTGCAAACTTAATCTTTTAGCTTTTGTGTGGAGGAATTTATTAGTTCTTCAATCAAACCAAAGAGCGGATCGAATGCGCTAAAATCGTCCTTATCCAACTCTACACACTTTCTCCAAAAACATTCCTTGTTTCTAACTTTAGGAATTGAAATACCTCCCGCAAGTCTTTCCTTCGCATAGTCTTGTCCATCGAAAATTCTTTCTAACACCTCATCTGTGAAAAGTAGTTCTACCTCTAAATAACTTTTATCTAATTCCACGCCAGCGATATTTTTTCTAAACTCTGGAACAGGCAAAACTACAGCGTACATATCCACAGTTTTACGTTTTTTATATAATCCTTTTGAAACGTCGTTAGATAATTCTTCCCAAAAATTCTGGTTACCTGTTTTAAGTTTAGCTTGATAATCTATTTTATAAGCATCATCGAAATCAAACAAACCAATAACGCATTTATTCTTCCATTCATCTACTAATTCGCTGTTCAAAAGACCTTGCAAGTTACTCCTGCTCGCTTTACCAAAAATATTGAATGTCGAATAGTTATCAAAATCAGTTTCCAAGGAACTTTGATTTACAAATTTATCGGTAATGTCATAAAATAGTTGAAACATCAAAAACCCTACCAAAGAAAAACGTATTTATGAATGTTCCAACAACAGCCTTATGAATGCTTTTGTCTTTCGAAAAACATATGGTTTTACGACAGAGT
>BNUF01000463.1 GCA_025997155.1 Clostridia bacterium | reverse complement strand
AAGTGACCGCCGCTGTTAAAATGGGCGCGCCTGTCGCCGAAATTGCGTCAAAAATCACGTCCGCGACATACACAGAAACAAAAGAAGTTGCCAAAACGATAAGCTACAACGACGCGGCGGAGTTAATGACGCACCTTGAAAAGAAAGGCTACATCAGCAAAAGCGGGCAAATCAAAGATACAATGAAGTCCGCGCTTGCGGACGGAACGCTCGACCTGCCCGCGAAATTCGAGGCGGCGCGTGAAAAGTTTGAGAACATAGTCAAGAAAGCCGACCAAAGACCCGTTATCCACAACGCGAACAATCAAGTGAAGGTTCACCTTAAAAAAGAGGTTATCGTTTCGCCCGAATTTTTGGAGTTGTGGGATAAAATCAAAGGACGCACGACATACCGCGTGAGGCTTGATGAAACGGCGTTACAAGCACGTTGTGTGTCTGAATTAGAACAGGCGGAGAAAGTCACAAAGGCGCGTGTCGTCACAAAAACCGCTAAATACTCTGTGAAAAACGAAGGCGTCGGGTTTACCGAAACAGTAAACGGAGCTATTGACACGGAAGAAGAATTTAATTTGTTGCCCGATTTTATGCGAACCCTTGACGACGAATGTTTTTTGTCGAAAAAAACGGCGGTTGATGTTCTGGAGAAAAGCGGACGGTTGATAGATTTTCTGAATAATCCTCAACGTATGACGGAAGTGTTTATCGAAACGGTAAGGCGCGTCCAAAACAGTATGGAGATTGACGGAATACGTTATGTCCGTCTTGACGGCGAGGAATACTACTTGCAAGAGATTTTCGGGAGCGAGGAGCTGACGGCTTTTCTTGATAAAAACGCCGTCAAAGTCGAGCGCAGCGTATACGATTATGTGATATACGACAGTTCAACCGTGGAACGCCCGTTTGCCGTTTCTCTTGATAATGACCCCGATGTTAAAATGTTTTTCAAAATCCCCGACAAATTCAAAATTGAAACGCCAATCGGGACGTATAATCCCGATTGGGCAGTGTACATCGATAAAGACGGCGCGGAAAAGTTGTATTTTGTGCTTGAAACTAAGGGTACAACAATACTTGATTATTTGAAACCCTATGAGGCACATAAAATTAAGTGCGGCA
>BNUF01000462.1 GCA_025997155.1 Clostridia bacterium | reverse complement strand
GGAAATCCTGCCGCCTGAAGAACCTGGCGAAGACGCGGATTTACCGCTGGAGGAAGACCCCGAAGCCGCAGGAGACCCTTACCCCGACGAATTTGACCCCGCAAATCTGTACGACGCTCCCGACGACGATTTTAGCGACGACGGCGCAATAGACGAAATCGACAAAATCCTAGGACGCCGCTAAGCGCGCGTTGCCAGAAGAGGTGATTTATACGGAATCGGCACAACTAATCGACAAAGGAGAGGGCGAACGGCTCTGGGCGGAATATTCACGCACAAAAAACCCCGACCTCAAAGAAAAAATAATTGTAACCTACGTCCCGCTCGTGAAGTTTGTCGCGGGACGACTCCATATACACCTCGGCTCGCACGTGGAATACGACGACCTTGTCGGGTACGGGGTTTTCGGGTTGCTTGACGCGGTTGACAAGTTCGACAACGACAAGGGCGTTAAGTTCGAGACTTACGCCTCGCTTAGAGTACGCGGCGCGATAATCGACAACATACGGCGAATGGACTGGGTTCCGCGTTCTCTTCGCCAAAAAAGCAAACAGCTGGAACAGACTTTTCAGGAACTTGAAGCTATGCTCGGACGCGAACCGAGCGAGGACGAGATTTCGTGGAAACTGGGCGTACCTGTTGAGGAAGTGCGGGATATAATCAAGAACTCGTCGGTACTTTCGCTGATTTCCCTTGACGATTACCTTGAAACGTCCCACGAAGAGCCGAATATGCGGGACGAAACACAGACGGCGCGTCCCGAAACCTCATATGAAAAAAAGGAAGTCGCAAGGATATTAAAAGACGCTATCGACAATCTTAAAGAGAACGAAAAAAAGGTAATCAATTTGTATTACTATGAAGAGTTGACTTTGAAAGAAATAAGTTATATACTGGGCGTCTCGGAATCACGCGTTTCCCAAATCCATACAAAAGCGGTTATGAAACTAGGGACAAAACTCGGCACACACAGATATGTCCTTTTCAGTTAGGAGGAAAATATGCCCGATTATTATTCGTCATTTGACCACCCGGCTATCAAACTTTCGATAAAATCAGACGGTGTATATTTGAATATAGACAAGACAATCGAACGTCTTACGTTACGGTCGATTGTCT
>BNUF01000461.1 GCA_025997155.1 Clostridia bacterium | reverse complement strand
ACCGGGAAAAACTCCTTGATTTTTTCCCATTGCGCGTCAGTCAGGTCGCTTGGGTAGTTGGTTGGTGTGTATTCTATATTCTTCATAGAAGATAGTATATCATATTTTTTCTATGGGAACAAGTTCTCAAATCCGCGCATTTTTTTAACGGTTGCATTTGAATTTGTTTGAGTACTCATTGTAGCAGAGTTGTCTGAAAACGACTTTTGGATTTCCGCTAAATGCTCTTTGCAATACTCGTCAATCTCCTCCAGTACGCCTTCGGTACCAGTCAAATGAAATGGCTCATAACCTTCACGTAACAAGTCAAGCAGATGTATCTTTTCGTCCAGTGCTAAAAACTCATTTATGGACAAGTTATGTCTTTTTATAAACTCGCGATATATGTGTACTTGAAGATATACAATCGGATTTAATACTTTATTCATACACATAATCCTCTCCGTTTAATTCCGCTATTAACATCTCATATATGTAGCAAAAACTTTCAAGATACAGACAAGAGGTATCATCAGCCAACAGCGCATAAGTGGTTGTCGGAAGGAGGAGGCGAATTGCATCTTCAACGGTCGTATTGTTTTCCGTGCTGTATCTTTGAACAATACGCGTTACAATTCCGTCAATCAAAAACGCGCTGCCAACTCTCATAACAAAACAACCTCCTTTATACGCAGAATATTAGTAGCCTCAGTTGTTGTAAAGCATAGTTGACTCGAAAGATTCTCTGCTTCCACTAACCTCAACGCCGTATCAATTGCCTCATCACTGCCTACAGCACCGTACGCGCCGCGCGTGTTTTCGGAACACCAATTAACTATTTGAAACCGCGCATCTTTTTAAGCCCGACACCATTTAATGGTAACGGAGTTTTGAGATACTCTTCACACTTCCATTTAATAAATTGTAATACAGGCTCAACTCGCTTTTCATATTTTTCGTACCCGCATACAGATTCGAGGCACTCGTCATACAAATCGCTGGAATTTATGAGTTTAATCATCTTATAGTCAAGGCTATTTAAAATATTGAATAGATGTGTTAAAATAAAAGTATGGCATATTCAATAGATTTAAGGGAAAAAGCGTTGAACGCATTGAAGAATGGTCATTTAAAAAGTGAAGTTAATG
>BNUF01000460.1 GCA_025997155.1 Clostridia bacterium | reverse complement strand
ACAACATCATTGCTACCGCAATGTGGGCATAATGCATTTATGTAAACCATATCTTACCTCCGTTATTTGTTACATAAATTATAACACATATTGGTAATGTTGTCAACTTATTTATGACATTACCGGCTATTGAGCAAGTTGTAATGATTTAATATGTTGGAGGTAAGCTGTTTCTGATTGTGAGAGTTTTAACGGACATCTATAAGGGGACAGGTCTTTAGCACTTTCGTAAAATTGTTTCTGTGGGATACACTCAAGATAACGTCTTATTTCGTGAATAGGTCGAATGAATTTATCAAGCAAAGTTATTTCATCCAGTAAGGTTGTCCTTTTTATGGTATTAAAAGCATGATCCACTTTCAAATTTTGAAGTTCATACATTAGGTCACTGAAATTTTTAGCCTGTTTACTGCCGTAGTTTACAGCTTCAGATAGCTTGAAGTATGATGTAGTATATGGCTTATAGAAAGTTTGATTTATAGTCTTAATAATTCAATAATCGCCGCATTCTGCACACCACAAAAGACTGCACAAAAACCATTCAAAATACATTGCTCTCTTAAATTCTCTTTCTTTATTTGCGTACCCGTGTTCTGCATTTTTATTGCAGAACAGTTTAGTTGTGTAAAAGAAATAGTTATCCGCTAAATCAAAATCCTTATTTGCACCATTTATACCGTAAGTATAAGATACAGCCAAATAACCGAATAGGTACTTACCTCCACAGTCACCTTGATAATTTAATTTCTGTGCAACTAATTCGATATTATGTATCGAATTAGTTGCACAGAAATTAGACAAATCAACACACACGTCGTTTGGTCTGATAAATCGACCACGCCGTATAGATTCAATAAAATCAATTTCCTTGGGATTTGATGAATACATTTAATCACGCCCTATCTGATAGTATTATTACAGAAAAACACATAAAAAAAAGTAAGATTGGGAGGTTTTGTTATGACAGAGGGTATTGATGAACGTGCGGTTGCGTTTGCAGTTACGCTGTATCAGATTAACACGGCTTGGTAATCTGTAAGTGTTTTGACGGACTTATCGTATGAGCAATTAGATAGGCTTGCAACAGAGAGAAATTGGAAAAATGCACTTAGGAAATATAGGCGAGAT
>BNUF01000459.1 GCA_025997155.1 Clostridia bacterium | reverse complement strand
CGGAGCGCGTTGGAATTTCCTCGCGGCGTGGGCATACGCCGATAAGCAAAGCGGAGGGGACGAGGCGCGTGACAAAGAGTTCCTGACTGACCTGTACAACAACGTAACCGTGCTTGATTCGGGTGCAAGGGGTTCAACGACGACTTTTGTCGAGAACAAGCAGGGCGACGTACTCCTTGCGTGGGAAAACGAGGCGTTTCTTGCACAGAAAGAACACCCGGGAGAGTTTGAAATAGTAAACCCGAGCGTAAGTATTTTGGCGCAGCCCTCCGTCGCGATTGTGGACGAAGTGGCGGACAAACGCGGAACACAGGAAGTCGCGAAGGCATACCTCGACTATCTGTACTCCGACGAGGCGCAGCGTCTGGAGGGACAAAACTATTACCGTCCGTCTAACCCTGATATTCTCAAAGAATTCGGCGACACCTTCGATTTGAACATTAACCTTGTAAATATTGACGACGATTTCGGCGGTTGGGCGGCGGCGACGGAAAAATATTTTGCCGACGGCGCAATCTTTGACGAAATTTACAAAAAATAGATATACAGTTTCAGGGGGAGACGCGCAATGCGGAAAAAAAGTGTAATTCCGGGCTTTGGAATTTCCATAGGAATCACGGTTTTTATGGTAAGTTTAATTGTGCTGATTCCCCTGATTTCTGTTTTTATAAATCTGTCGGGGATTTCGTTCTCCGAGTTTTTGAAAATAATAACCGACAAGCAACTTGTGTCTACATATAAGGTAAGTCTCTCCTGCGCGTTAATCGCCGCCGCCGTAAACCTTGTGTTCGGCGTGCTTTTGGCGTGGGTAATCACGAGGTACAAATTTCCGGGGCGGCGTATTTTGGACGGGTTCATCGAACTGCCCTTCGCGCTGCCCACCGCCGTGGCGGGAATCGCCCTGACGACTTTGTACTCCGACGCGGGGTGGTTCGGGAGTTGGTTCGCGAAAATCGGGGTAAAAGTTTCGTATACGAGAATCGGAATCACTGTCGCTATGATTTTTATCGGGATTCCCTTTGTCGTGCGTTCTATTCAGCCAGTCTTGGAAAAATTAGACAGCGGGTACGAGGAGGCAGCTATGATTTTGGGAGCAAGTCCGTCGCGGACTTTTTTCAGAGTAATCCTT
>BNUF01000458.1 GCA_025997155.1 Clostridia bacterium | reverse complement strand
AGTTGACAATCGGACATATCTTTCGGGATATGTTTGTTTATGTGAAAAAGGCAAACAAGGCGATCGGCAATATATCAAATATGATAAATAACTACAACCCGTCAAATCCAGGCGGCGAGGAAGGCGGCGGTGCGGGCGTTGTTATAGACAAAGCCTTGTTACTTGGATTTAACGCCGCAAACGCTATGGTAAACGACCTAACCGTCGAACAGCCCGAACTACCCGACTACACTGGAAATTATACGGTCATACCCGCTGGGTCTACCACAACACTTTGTTTTGAGCCGCGTCCGACAGTAGCATATGTACAAGGATATCCTATCGCTAATATTGGTACTAGCCCAACCGTTATAGATATTTTTGGCGGTTACCCGCCTGTCGTATCCCGTATAGATATGGAACGTACAGACGGTTCTATGGTGTATGTAGAAATTACAGGGTATGATTTTAATGCCGGAGGCGGTGTCACAATATACTATTCAGGTACGGGCTTAACGGACGGAAGCATAGCAACGGGTTCTATCACGTGGACGGGGTCTACAAATGATAAACCCTTTACCGATTGCGGGTTTATGATTGCGTCAGGGATAGGCATTATCGGAACTATGACTATTCATTCGGTTGTGGACGGCGCGAACGTAAACTCCGCATACGCGACTATATCGAGCAGGAGCGACGGTGGAACATTCGCGTTACCATTTGCGCTGTTTTATCGCAACGCGGCAGGCGAATACGGTTGGACAACTATGTCAACCCCGAACGCCACGCTAAAAGACTATAAAATGAGTGTCTCTGAATTTGAGTTCGCCGCAAACCTAAAAACTAAGCAACAAGTGAGCGCGTTTGACGTGAACGCGAATTGGAGCTGATAAACTATGGGAACACCTTATTCCATACCTCCGTGGGCGGTACGGTTTACCCGCGTGGGCGGAATAGAACTAGCGCGGTTTTCGGGTACGACCGCCGCCGAATTTATGACATTTGCGAATTTCGGAGGGCTGAACAGAGAACAATGGGGGTACTCTATGCCCCCGAACACTCTAGTATACCCAAACGGCGGGATAATAACGTCTGGCTCAATAACCGCTCCGCGATATGACAACGCCTTCATATGCACCGCGCCGATATAC
>BNUF01000457.1 GCA_025997155.1 Clostridia bacterium | reverse complement strand
CCCAACACAATCAAGTTTTGATAAGCCGCCGAAAGGGGCTTGTCAAAACTGGTATTGTGCTTGACCTAATACTGACTGACACTCAAAATTAGGGCTATGAAAACCGCCGTTTTCTGATGTGTTTTGCAGTTGGTTTTGCTCTGTTTCCCAATGTATTTTACTCTTTGCCGCGCCGTTTTTTCAGTTCGCTGAAATAGTCTTTTTGCTCATCAGCCGCCCCCAAAAGTTGCAATAACAGCAGTTGTATCAAGTCTTCGGTTTCGCGTTCGTAAAGGCAAATAAAAGCAAACTCGCCCTCGTCTTTATATTTTATTATGCAAGCGTACTTCGTTATCTTTTGAAAAATATTTGCCGCCATATCACCTAAACCGTTTTCGTCGGCTGTAAGAATTTCCAAATATGACAAAAGCTCGTTGTAAGTTTCTTTTGAGATTTCTATCTTTACAGGCGGGAATTTTTTATTTGCCATAGACATTTTCACTCCTCGTATAAAAAACACAAAATTGAAAGAAAAAACATCAGCGGCGAACGCGAAAACTGACGTTGTTTTCTATGTCGGGTTCGATAAATTTCTTGCTGTGTGTCGGTTGATTTTTCACTTCATAACCGAACCGTTTTTGCAGTAATTCATTCCAGTCTTTTACGCCGTTTTGTTTCAGTATTTCGTCGAGTGGCTGAAAATTATTCGCGTTGTTAAAGTGTTCACCCGCGTCGTCGTTATCAACACAAGAGAGTATTTTTATGCCGTCACGCGCTAAACTTTTTATAGATTCTGGCTTCAATCCCGCCATTGAAACGAGTACGGAATTGTGTAGTTTTTGTTTGTCGCTCATTGAATAAAACGATAATAAGTCAATCGCGCTTTCAAAAATATAAGCGGTTTTCGGAGTGATTTTTGTATCACTTAAACGAAAAAGGAACGCGCTTTCGCCCGTTCCTTTCGCCACTCCTTTGAATCGTTTATATGAGTTTGTGCCTTGTATTTCCGCGCCGATTATATTGTTCAGAACATCTTTATGAATGAAAACGGCGTTTCCTCTTGTGTCTTGATAAAGAAGTTCAGCGCGGATAAATTCGTCTGCAATTTCTCGCGGAATTTTGCGTGTGCGGGTCAGGTAAGCGTACACATTTCGGA
>BNUF01000456.1 GCA_025997155.1 Clostridia bacterium | reverse complement strand
AACGAGTCAAGCGCGTCCTGATAGGTTGTAATGTCCTCGCCCTCCATAAGAGTATCCCACCAGAGGATAAAGTCGGTAGCGTTGCTCGTCACGCCAACAATATCAAGTGTGACAGGGTTTATTTTGGATTCGTCAACCTTAACGTCTTTCCAGAGGGGAAGGTAGTTGCCCTCCTGGTAGTCCTCACGCGCAAGATTCTCGGCTAAATATTTTAGGAACGCCACCGCTTCCTTGGGGTTTTTTGTCGTTGAGCTTATCATAAGCCCGTCCGCCCCGCCGCCGTTAAATTCCGTGGCTTTGCCGTTTCCGTCGGGAAGAGTCGGGAAAGGGATAAACTTGAATTTGCCCTTGTCAACGCTGTCGTCCGCCTCAACCGTTCCTGAAGCCCAGCTTCCCATATAGTACATAGCCGCTTCGCCGTTCTTCACGGAGACTTCCGCTTCGTCTCTGGATATCGCGGACGCGTCTTCGTTGAAAGCTCCCGCGTCTACAAGTTCCATAAGACGGTTCGCGGCGTTCAGATATTGAGGGTCGGAGAAGGTTCCGCCTGTTTTTGTCAAAGTAGGGTAGAGTTGCTCCGCACCCACCGCCTTAAGTGCTATCGCCTCAAACAGCATACCGATAACCCAGCGTTCTTTGAAAGTAGTCGAAATAGGTATAACGCCGTTTTCCTTGAAAACTTCGATATCCGATAATAATTCGTCCCACGTTTCGGGGAGTTTGAGGTTGTACTTGTCAAAAAGCGCAGTGTTGCAGAAAAACCCGCTGCAGCTCATACCAAATGTAAGCCCGTATACAGAGCCGTCGTAGGTAAAGTTTGTCAAAGCGCCGCCGATAACTCTGCTAAGAGTGCCGTCGTTAAGGCTGTCGTCAAGTTTCAAAACCTTGCCGGAGTCAACGAACGCCTTAGAGAAACCGCCGCCCCACGTAGAAAAAACGTCAGGAGCTGTGCCGTCCGAAACGCTTGTGCGGATTGTCGTTTTGTAAGCATCGTTTTCAAAGCTCTGTCTATGATTCTTTGTTCCGCGATACTGTTGGGTTCGGCGAGTTGCGCGCCAAAAAGAACAGCGTCAAAGAGCACGGGAACATCGACGAGAAGCAGCACTGAGAGTAGTTACAGTTCCTCGGGCAGTTCTTCCGCGGGCGGGCAGACC
>BNUF01000455.1 GCA_025997155.1 Clostridia bacterium | reverse complement strand
ATTGCGTCTGTTAGTACGGAAAAAGGGTTTGAAAAAGAGGAAGTCCTAAAAATTATAGCTTTGGCGGAGTGCTTTTCGGGGCATTATATAGCGAAATCTATTCTCGAGGAAGTTGCGGTAGAGACGGACACGAGTCTTATAACCGCCCATGAGGAAATTGCGGGATTCGGCATAAAAGCCGTGATAGACGGCAGACAAATTCTTGTCGGTAATTTTGAATTGCTTTTGAGAGAAAATGTTGCCGCCGACCCGAACACAGCGGCGGGCACAAAGGTCTATTTGTCCGTGGACGGCGTTTTTGCGGGTTGTGTCGTCTTGTCCGACGAACTTAAAGAGGATTCCGTCAAACTGTGCGAACGCCTTAGAGAACTGGGAATAAAAAATCTTGTGATGTTGACGGGCGATAACGAAAAACAGGCGGATTCTTTCGCCAAAATTTTAGGGATAGACAAGGTATACGCGAATTTATTTCCTCAGGATAAGGTGAACATCGTCGGGGAAATCAAGGGTAACATAAAAGACGGCGGCAAGACGGCGTTTGTGGGCGACGGTATAAACGACGCTCCCGTTCTGGCGGTGTCCGATATAGGAATCGCTATGGGAAACGGCGCGGATATAGCAATCGAAGCCGCCGACATAATCCTTATGACTGACGAACCCTACAAAATTTCGCATTTGATAAAAGTTGCGCGGGAAACGCGGAAAATGGTGACGCAAGTCGTGATTGTCACTATTTTCGTTAAACTGCTGTTTTTGAGTTTGACGTGGGGCGGGGTGATAAATCTTTTCGCCGCTATATGTTCGGATTTGGGAATGTCGCTTTTGTCGGTTCTGGCTTGTATAAGAATACTGAATATCAAAGAGTAGGAGGGATTGACACGGCGTTTTCCCGTTTCGCCGCCGCGCAGTATTCTTTCATAAAATTTTCCTTAAACATTTTAGTCCCTCCATTTTATTTATTATAGCCCTTAAATAGCTTTCGTCAAACGTTGACATTTTGGTTTAACGCGCTTATAATATTAAAAACGTATTGCGGCTGTTAGTACGGAAAAAGGGTTTGAAAAAGAGGAAGTCCTAAAAATTATAGCTTTGGCGGAGTGCTTTTCGGGGCATTATATAGCGAAATCTATTCTCGAGGAAGTTGCGGTAGAGACGG
>BNUF01000454.1 GCA_025997155.1 Clostridia bacterium | reverse complement strand
TGTTCAATGGGCATTCCCTTGTCAATCGCCATTGTCGCGAGTGTTCGTCTGAAACGATGAGGGTGTACTTTTGAAATATCGGCTTCTGTACCCAGTTCGCGCAAAATTTTCTCAATCCCGCCAATAGTAAGGCGCGAGTGCGGCGAATTTTCGGAAACAAACAGCGCGGTGTCGGTATCCGTCCGTTTGTCAATATACTGCTGCAAGTGCAGTTTCGTCCGCGCGTCAAAGTACACTTCACGCTCGCAGTCGCCTTTTCCCAATACGATACACGACCTCTCATTGAAGTCTATGTCGGCGCGATTGAGCCCAACCAGTTCCCCCACGCGCATACCGGTTGTCAACAGCATTTCCATAATAGATAAGTCCCTGATATTGTCGCAGGTGTCGCGAAGAATTTCCAAATCCTCGTCAGTAAAGGCTTCCTTGATGACTTTTGCGGTTTTTACCCTGTGAATACGCCGTACAGGGCTTTTCACGATATAGTCCTCGTCTTCAAGCCACGCGAAAAAACTTGAAAAAATCCGCCGAATATTGTCGATTGTTACTTTGCTTGGATTTTTGTCCTGTTGATAATCCGCCAAGTACCCGCGCAGGTCGTCGGTCGTGATGTCCTTGACCCACTTGCCGAGCGTGGTCAGCAGTTTCTCTATCGTTGCCGTATAGTAGCCAATCGTTTTGACTGAACACCCCTCCACTTGCTTTGCCGCAACGAATCTGCTAAGGAAGTAGGCGTTTTCGTCCGCGCAGTTCGCTTTTGTATCGGTCTGCTCCGTAACCGATACCTCCTGTAAGTTGCGGTAGAGTACGTCTTTCAGCGCGTCCGCCTGCCTGTCGTCAATAATCCCCGCCATACCGTGCAAGATATTACGGATAAGTTGCTCTTTCATCTTATTTGCCTCCTTGTTAATTTTGGCGGCTATGCCGCATATAGCTTAACAAGGTCAGATAAATGATAATTTAGAAGCGACGATTACCGCATACTACCATCATTTGTTCGACAATAGCGATGGTTGGGAAACTGGCTTCGTAGCTGACTTCGGCGATATTGTCGGCGGTGGTACGCCCTCAAAAGAGGTGTCGAATTACTTTTGTACTGATGGTATCGTTTGGCTCACTCCGCGAGATTTAACCGCTACTGGTCGGAAGTTCATCTTTAAG
>BNUF01000453.1 GCA_025997155.1 Clostridia bacterium | reverse complement strand
AGGATGACGGTGAACCGTTTGAGGAGAAAATGGCGCGGAGGGCGATATGGACGTGCTTACGCCGAACCGCAAGACCACCGTCACATTCTACCGAATGAGGACTGACGTTGGCGGCAAGATTTATCTTGAGAAACAAAGCGTAACAGCCCCGGCGCAAGCGATGAGGCAAAGAAATTCGACGACCGCACAAAAATAATCACAAATTTCTTCAAAACACTTAACCGCAATACGGGCAACGACAGCACGCAATCTTTACAAACGCTTACCAAATAGGCATACGCCCGTGCCGTTTCTGTCTTTCGAAACTCACGGCACGCAGGCGAAAACCACGCTTAAAGAGCCGAAAGACGTGCTTAGAAGCAAGAAATTTTTCGTGCCAAACGCAAGCGTGACGGATTTGCAAAGTTAAACAGGCGTTTAACGACCCTTTAAAACAGCCGTTTAATTGCTGTTTAATTATTGTTCAAAAACCGTTTAATAAATTCACCAGTCTTATGAAAATCATTTTTAGACTAAAAGTTATTAAAGTTAAGATTATATTAACTAATAATTTTCCGATTTATTTCTAGTTTATTTCCGAATTTTGGTATAAAAGCAAAAATCTCCTGTGAATATTTTCAATCAAAGGAGATTTTTTACTTTTATGGCTAAATATTTTTACCAAATTATTACTATTTTTACCAGTTTGGTAAGATTTTTTTATTCAAATTATTTTTCTTATTCTTTATGAGGATTTACAGCAACTAAAAAAGTTGTACCCCAAAACCGCAAGGTACAACTTTGTGAAATTATAACTTTGTAACGCCAAGCGCGACACTCTCGCCGTTGATGTTCCATTCTTTGGCATATCCGGAGGCGGCTTGCGCGGTCAAGGACGCCGCCAAGACCTCTTTTTTGATTTCGTCCGCGTTTCGTTCAAACACGCCCGCTATATTCTCGTTTTTGTCGTAGGTCACGCTGATTTTATCCAAAACCTCAAACCCCGCCTCTTTCCGCATTGTCTGGATTTTTGAAATCAATTCGCGTACAAAACCCTCCTCGATTAGTTCAGGGGTGAGCGCGGTCGAGAGTACGACCGTTCTGTTTCCGCTTGTTTCCGAAACATAGCCCAAGGCGTCGGACTTTTCGATAATCAAGTCGTCTTCCTCAAGCAGTACAGTCG
>BNUF01000452.1 GCA_025997155.1 Clostridia bacterium | reverse complement strand
GAACCACAAGTAACAATTTTGGATAAAGCAAAACCTATAAAATTCGAACAAGACCGCATTTCATTTACTCGTACAAAAGATGATTGGATTGAAAGTAACACAGTCAAGTATAAAGACAACTCGGGGCAAGATATACCTATTGGAGAATTTCAAATTCACTCAAAAAGAATTAATGAAGAAACGGGAAGAAAAAGCGGTAGAGAGAATCTGAAATTTCGATTTGAAATAAAGAATGTTGTAGATTTAATAAGTGAAGGCAGTCTCGAAGAGGATGATTAATTTATTTTCTTAAACACGAAAATATACTCGTGTTTGAAGATATAAAAATCATTGCTTAACGCTCGATACCGCCAAATGCCTTGCTGATTGGCTTTGCCTTTGGTGTCTTCAAAATTTTTAACGATTGTAGCTTTGTGTTTATAACCCTGTTTCCGCATAAGCTCCATACAATAAAATCCAAGCGAAACTATTTCGCTGTTGGCGTACTTGTCGCCGATGACGACCGCACAATAGCAGTTCCGTTCAAGCGATGAGCAGATGTTATCCACAACTGCTCCGAAACTATCAAGAAATTCTTCGAGAGTTTTAGAGTTCGATAAATCGGCAGTGTTGTCCGAGAACTTGAGAATATCCCAGTAGGGCGGATGCAGAATAACAAACTGCACTTGTTTTGTATTGTTTTCGGCAAGTATATTTTTAATGTCAATATTACGACTGTCGCCTACATAACCGCGTGTTATTGTGTTCGATTGTTGCTCTTGCGTTATCCGCGAAAAAGCCTCGGTGATAACGCTTTCTTGCAACTCAATGCCGATAGAATTTCTTCCAAGCCGCTGCGCCTCAATCAGCGTAGTTCCGCTCCCCATAAACGGGTCAAGCACAAAATCGCCCCGCTTTGTATAACGGAGCAATAGTTGATGAGGTATTTGAGGTATAAAATTCCCGTGATATGCGCCGTTATGTACACCGGAATTATCGCGCTTGTCGATTACCCACAAGGAATCCGTGCGTATATCTCCATATTCTTGCCATTTAGATAAATCCATATCATTACGACGCGCCATTTTATTTCACCAAAACGTGCAAATACTCGGTTGTAGCATTAGCCTTGTG
Source organism: Clostridia bacterium (assembly GCA_025997155.1). Taxonomy (GTDB): domain Bacteria; phylum Bacillota; class Clostridia; order Lachnospirales; family WQUN01; genus BNUF01. The sequence continues at coordinate 50 of BNUF01000452.1, read as the reverse complement.
GTTTCGCGCGTCCTCTTTGTCAGCGCGAAAACGTCGGTAATCTTGCGTAA
>BNUF01000451.1 GCA_025997155.1 Clostridia bacterium | reverse complement strand
GCGGAGTCGAGTTTACGAACGCGTATCAGCAAATGAGTCCCTTGCTCAACGCGTTTGTCACGTGGGTTTTGCCGATTTTGCTTATGTTCGCCTTCTTCTCCCTCATTATCCACCTTATGTCAAAGAAAATGGGGGGCGGCAGCGGGTTTATGAGTGTCGGCAAAAATTATCTTGAAAAGAAAATCGACATAACTTTCAAAGACGTTGCGGGGCAGGAAGAGGCAAAGGAATCCCTTGAGGAAATCGTGGACTTTTTGCAGAATCCGCTGAAATACACGGAAATCGGCGCGAAACAGCCCAAGGGCGCGCTTTTAGTCGGTCCTCCCGGCACGGGGAAAACCTTGCTGGCAAAGGCGGTCGCGGGCGAGGCGCATGTCGCGTTCTTCTCGCTCTCGGGTTCGGATTTTGTCGAAATGTTTGTGGGCGTTGGCGCGTCACGCGTTCGCAACCTCTTCAAACAGGCGGAGCAAAACGCCCCTTGCATCATCTTCATTGACGAGGTTGACGCAATCGGAAAATCCCGCGACGCGATAAACGGCAACGACGAGAGGGAGCAGACGCTTAACCAGTTGTTGGCGCAAATGGACGGTTTTGACACCTCGAAAGCTGTCGTCGTTCTTGCCGCGACAAACCGCCCCGACGTTCTTGACAAGGCACTACTCCGCCCAGGACGATTCGACAGGCGCATTATCGTCGAGAAACCCGACCTCAAGGGGCGGGAGCAGATACTCGGGGTTCACGCGAAAAAAGTAAAACTGAACGAGGACGCCGACCTGAAGAAAATCGCCGTGATTACTCCGGGAGCGTCCGGCGCGGATTTGGCGAATATGGTGAACGAGGCGGCACTCCTTGCGGTACGTCAAAAACGGGATAAAGTCGCCCAAGCCGACCTTATGGAGGCGGTGGAAGTCGTTATCGCGGGTAAAGAGAAAAAGGACAGGATTCTTACAAAAAAAGACAAAAACCTTGTGGCGTTTCACGAAGTCGGACACGCGCTTGCGTCCGTCCTTGCCAAACATTCCAAACCTGTGCAAAAAATCACGATTGTTCCGCGTACAAAAGGTACGCTCGGATATATGCTGAACTCCGAGGAAGAGGAGCGTTTCATTATGACACGCGACGAAATCCTTGACCAGATAACCGTGTTCCTTGCGGGACGCGCCGC
>BNUF01000450.1 GCA_025997155.1 Clostridia bacterium | reverse complement strand
ATCGGATTAAAGTTCTGGTCGCATATAAAAACCATTGCGTCACACCACCTTTGCGCCGCCGAACCCTCGGTCTGTCGCTATATTATTCCGCACCTGAACCCGCCCGACACCCCTCGCAAGTTCCTCACCGTCAAGATATATCGGTGTAACCACCTCGACTTCGCTGTTCGCGCTGATTTCGCCGCCGTAATATTGCGGAGTTGCGCCGTTTGATATCTGCGACTTGATTGCGTCGGAGGACGGCAGTTGAATACCGTTCAAACCTTGTTGCAACGCGCCTGAAATCGAATCCGTTATCCCCATACTCATAAATCCGTTTAACATCTGCGCCGCCAAACTCACACCGACATCAAAGCCCGTCTCGCCTATCAAAAAGTCAAGCTCTTCCGTCAACTGCCCGACGGTGTCCTCGGTTTGCTTTTTCATTTCCTCTAACTCTTTCTTTGCTTGCCTTTCGGCTATCTGCTCTTTCTGTTTCCAAAGGCTCTCAAAATGTTCAAGTTCCGTTTTTGTCATTTTCGCAATTTCCTCGACCTTTTCTGTCGCGTCTAGCCCCTTTGCGCGTATCTCGTTCATAAGTTTAGCGTCAAGCTCTTTTTTCGAAATCGCGGTCATTGCCTTGTCCCAGCGTTCCATAGCGTCCACTTGCGCCTGAAGATTGGAAATCAAACCAGTTCCCGCCGAGTCGGTTTCGCCGTCCGATTTTCCAACCTTATCAAACAACCCAAAGCTGTTATACGCCTTTGTGCGTTCCGCCAGCTTGTTTTGATAAGCCTCTTGCGCTTTCGCTATTTCGTCCTCAATCTTCTTTGTATCTTTCGCCAAAGCTTGCCTTGTTTCAAAATACTTCTTGTCGATTTCTTCGCGTTTTTTAACGTCGTCCGCGTATTTTTGCCCGAGTTCGCTCCACATACGAAGTTCCGCGCCGTATTGCTTGTTTTCACTCTCCGAATATTCTTTAATCCGCTGTTTTTCTTCTTCATAAGCCGACTCTTCAATCTTTGATTTAAGCTTAAAATATTCCTTGTCGGCTTTCAGTTTAAGCTCCGTGCTGTCCTTGTACGCTATGGCAAGGTGTTCCCACATCTTAAGCTCTTCGTCGGCGTTGTATTCCTCCTCAAGCCGATACGCCTCAATCTGCGACTTAGCGGCGTTAAATATATCCTT
>BNUF01000449.1 GCA_025997155.1 Clostridia bacterium | reverse complement strand
CTGCACAACCACATTCGGCGAACCGCCAAAACATCCCGCACTCGGCAACACCGCGCCTTTTACATTCGCGGCGATGTCAAAGTCGGTCGGCACAGCGGATATTATGTCTTTCTTGACATTCTTCATTGATTTCTCGAAACCTTGTCCCAAGCCGAGAGCCATATTGTCGCCAATACCTGCGAAAACCGTGGACGGCGAATGTATGCCGAGCATACCTTTCACACCCGACACGATACCGCCGAAGAAGTCCGAAACTTTCTCTTTAATCCAACTGCCCATATTCTTGATACCCTCCCACAAGCCCTTGACGATGTTGCCGCCGACCTCGCTAACCTTTGAAATGCCCCCAGTCAAGCCGTTTACTATGGCAGTAATAATTGACGGAATTACGTTCACAATTGACTTTATGATAGTCGGCAGATTTTTCACAAGCGACACAAGCAGATTAACGCCCGCCTCGATAATCTTTGGTATGCTACCGATAATCGTTTTGACGAGCATTACTACTATCTGCGGAATTGCGGCGACTACGGCGGTTATTATCTGCGGTAAGTTTTCCACCAACGCGACCAGCAACTTCGCGTCCGCGTCAATTGTGAGCGGTATTGGACCAATAATCGCCGTTATCAGTCCCTCGATAATCTGTGGAATCGCTTCAACTACAGCCGTGATGATTTCAGGCAGGGCGGTCACGAGTGAAATCAAAAGCTGAATTCCCGCGTCAGTAATTTGCGGTATCGCGCCGATTACGAAGTCCACAATCGCGATGATTATCGCGGGCAACGCCGCCACTAATTGCGGAATCGCCGCAAGTAGCCCCTCGACCAGTCCGAGAACGAGTTGCAATGCCGCCTCAAGCAACATCGGCAAGTTTTCAATCAAGCCCTGTACAATTGTCACAATTGCATTGACTGCGGCGGGTATGAGTTGCGGCAGAGCTTGACCTATGCCCTCCACGAGAGAGGCACTATAGTCGAGGCTATTGAAATTTGTGAGCAAATGTAGTAAGATATAGATATGTCATATTCCTTAGATTTAAGAAAAAAAGCAATAGCCGCTTTGAAAAAAGGTTATTTAAAAAGTGAAGTAAACGAGATGTTCGGACTTGGCATAAATACTCTTCGGTCGTGGGAGAAACTCGAAGAGGAGACCGGTTCATTAAAGAGCAG
>BNUF01000448.1 GCA_025997155.1 Clostridia bacterium | reverse complement strand
GCAAAAACTTTCTTTCATATTTTGCAATACGGGATTTCTCTTTGCCGGTTACGTTGGAAAACAAAACCCTGCTGCCCTGCGCCGCCTCAAGGTGATACCCTTTCGCGGCAGTTTTGTCCAACAGTTCCCTTTGTGCGCCGGAATTTTCTATCAGCAAAACTGGATCGGCGTTATCAATAAGATTCTGAATTTCAAAAATCGGTACATCCGCAGTACGAATTTCTTCATCATCCGTATCTTTGAAAAAGATGTCTTCCATCTCGTCCGCAACGCCGAATAATATGAGGAACGCGGCGAGCGGGGCAATTGCCATCAATACATTTGAATAAAACAAGCGCTTTTTTATCGTCATAAGAACTCCAACAGGCCTCCCAGCATATCATATATTTCTAAACAATTTCTAAACAAACCTAGGGTAAAAATAAATTTTTTATTAAATCGAATATTTTACCAAAAAACACCCCTTTTTTTCTTGACACGGGAAAAAAAATATAACTATAGTAAACCATATTTCTGCTATGGAGGCAAGTATGAATCGGAAGTTTTTTGTATTTTTGGCGATTATGTCAATGGCGGCGGGACTGGCGCTTAACGCCCAGGAAGGGTATCAGGGGCCTGGAGCCGGGGCGGCTCAGTGGAACGTACCGGCTCCCGTAACCGTTGAAACAGCGAAAACCCTTAGAGACGATTCCCTGGTGATTTTAAGGGGAAAAATTGAAAGCGCTCTGGGGCGCGAGCGATATGTATTTTCGGATGTTTCCGGAAGTATTACTATCAAAATCGACAGGATACTCTGGACCGGGCTTTCTGTTGGCCAGAATGATTTGGTTGAGATTGTCGGGAAAATTGACAAGGAGCGTACAAGAGTGGAGGTGGATGTAAAAATTTTACGGAAGATATAAAGATGAACCGGCGCCGCGCTATAATCCTGATGTTCCTTGTGCCTGGACAGACGCTCCGGACGCAGTCAGGAGAGCGCGGCGACAGGGTATTTTAAAAAGATCAATTGCTCTATACTATCTGGACAGCATAAGCCCAAAAGGAGCTATTACGGGGTATGTACCTGGTGCAAGGCTGCTCTCTTGCATAAAGCAGGTGATGAAGAAGGCTATATTCGTACAATGAGATCCATTCCCCTGCCTCCCTATCTGGCAAAATGGGCAAAAAATCACAA
>BNUF01000447.1 GCA_025997155.1 Clostridia bacterium | reverse complement strand
ACTATGAGGGGACATACCGCGAAAAACTCTTGCTTGATAATCAGTGCGACACTATCTATGAGCTGAGAAGCCAAAAAGGGATTAAGATTCCAGTAATTTGGGTAGTCATAGACGAGGTTGTCGCCCTTAATACCTATATGAAAGAAAATTATGACGCTGAAAAAAGGGCGCAGTTCACTAACAATATGGTATCTCTAATCACAAAGTTCCCGTCGTTGGGCATACGGATTTATCTCACTCCTCACCGCACGATGAAATTCGTGGATACGACAGTTCGTTCCAGCGTCAGCTACAAAGAGGTCGTTATGAGTTCAAACAAGCTCACCAAAGAAACTCTTGATACAACAATTAAGAAACGCTTGACACACCAAGGCGACACCGCGCTTTTGTTCCGCGAATTGAACGAGGCTACTTATGTCAAGGGCATTGGCGTTTGCGATGACGACATCAAGAACAAAATCTTAATCCCCGAATTGGCGCGGGCGTGGTACAAGATTGGGTTTACTCAGCCGAACCTCGATAATGCGGGCACGGGGAACAACCGCAACGAAGATAAAATCAAAAAGACGCTCGGAATCGCGTAAAAAATCTCTTAAAAATGATAGCCGCGAATTGAAAACAAGCCGAAAATCAATTTTATTAAATCCGTCAAACTCTTGATATATAAGGGTTTTAGAGTGGTATTTTGAAAAGTTTTCACTATCTCAATAAAAGCATTTACGCATACTATAATGCGTGTTAAACTTGTTTTAAGTTACAGGAAAACTTTCAGCCAAAACAAGTGCAAACACGCATACGGCTTATCATTACGAGTAGGAATTTATATGAACAAAATCATACTTGAACAAAAAGAAATCAAAGGAGTTGGAACTGTGGCGCTGCTGCTTGACCCGAAAAGCTACAACCGCTATATAGTGGCGACAGGGTACGATAATACGGACGGACAATGGCAAAGCGGAAGTTACTATTCCGAACTCGGCGCGGCTCACAAAAACTACTTCGACTTTGAGGTGAATGGCGGCAACCCTCCCGATTTTGACGAGGAACAACGCTTTAGAAATATCGACCTTCTGAAATTCACGCGCCAAGCCTTTGAACACGTCAATCTTCTCTGCGCGGCGGACTACGACACCGACCGCAAACTCCTGCACAAGGCGGCGTTGGCGGCGGTTATGGATA
>BNUF01000446.1 GCA_025997155.1 Clostridia bacterium | reverse complement strand
AGTCGAAGCGTACACTCAACGCGCTGAACGCGTTGGAGGATAGCCAGTTGTTCACAATATTTTATTACCGCCTTGTGGAGTTCAAGGACTGGGAGGAAATCGCGGGGATTTTGGGCGGGAAGAATACAGATTATGGCGTTAAGAAAAGATTTCAGAGGGCTTTAAGTGATTTTAAAAAGTTGTCCCTAAATGTCCCCGAATGTCCCGCAATGTCCCTGTCAAGTATGATATAATGTAATTGTGAAAACATATGCACGACACACTCCTTTCGGTAAAGGGCTTCCGCGAACGGTTACGCGGGGGCTTTTTGTTTGTACATAAAAATTTTGGCGGTGAGGTGAAAATGAATGATGTTTGTGCCTTAGCTTATGAAGATTACAAAAACGGTATGAGTTGCAAGGACATAGCCGAAAAATACGGCGTTAAAAAAGGTACAGTCAAATCGTGGACGTGTCGGCATTGGAAAAATGGGGTTGCGTCTCCGACTGAATCGGTTGCGACGGTTGCAACCAAAAGCGCAACCGCGCAACCGTCGGTTTTGGCGGCTTCTTGGGCGGATATTGAGACGGAATATGTGACGGATATATCTATGAAACCCTGTACTCTTGCGAGTTTGTCTAAAAAGTACAGCATACCCGCCGCGACGATTGAGCAACAGTCTATGCTAGGCAAATGGAGAGTTAAGCGGGACGAGTACAAGGAACAGACCAAACAAAAAGCCCTAGAAAAAACAGCCGAAATCACGGCGGGGGAAATCGCGGTTGCGGTTGCGCGGCAGTTCAGCCTTTCGGGGAAATTGCTTGACAGGCTGGAAAAGGCGTTGTTAGACGGCGGCGAACTAGCCCCAAAAGATTTATTAGCGTTGGCGGGTGTCCTTGAAAAGGGGCAAAAGATACAAGGGGTCATATCGTCTAGGTATGAAGACGACAACGCCGAAGAGAACGAAGAAGCGCGGCTAGTGGAGGCGTTACAATCGTCCGCTGATGCTTGGAGTGATTTTGTTGACGATTCAGAAACTATCGAAAAAACAAGCGCGGATAATGCAGTGGTGGGTAGTTCCGCAAATAGCCGATAGGTACGACACACTTATATGCGACGGAGCGGTACGCTCGGGCAAAACAATAGTAATGACGATATCCTTTATCCTGTGGGCAATGAGTACGTTTGACAAGCAAAATTT
>BNUF01000445.1 GCA_025997155.1 Clostridia bacterium | reverse complement strand
TCAAGTATCGTGTCGAGCGGCAAATAATCCGCCGTGTTCGCCCTGTTTTTGATGTATCTCCGCACTAAATCCGCAAGGTCGAACATATAGTATCCGACCCCCGCCCCCGAAAAATTCGTTATAAAAACCTCGTTCCCAACGAGTATATTTTCTTCTTTAAGGTTATTGTGGATTACATAGCCGTTTTCTTCGGCGTTCTTTATATATGTACTGAACGCGCCGTTTTTAAGTTGATTTATCGTCTCTTCGATTCGGTTTATGTAATAATCGTAATTTCTCAAAAAAATAATGTCAAATTCCGACAATTGTCTTTCTATGTTGAGTTTGTTTTTTATTTTCCGTATTGCGGCCCAATTTTTTTCATATTCCTGTATGTAATTATTCGCGGCGTTTACGTTTGGGTTTAATCCCTTTAACAACCTGTGCATAACCGCGACTTGCCCGACAACCCGCAAAAACTCGTTATTATCGGAAAAATTCGCCTCGGGTGCGGCGACGGCGTTCGTCATCGTATATATATCGTCTTCATTCTTGTAGTACGGTTTGTTTTGCGCCGAAAAGCTGAATCTGTCTATGTTTACAAACCCCGATTTATATAAATATTCTTTTATGCTATGCTGAAACTCTATGTAATTCTCCAAGCCGCCCTTGTTCTCGACCTTGCGAATTTGCCGCCGTATTCCTTTTTGTTCGATTACATACGCGCCTTTGAGTTTTCGCGGCGGCGTGTTTTTAATGTAGTAGCCTTGCAATACTTTTGCGTCCAAATCGTCCAAAATTTATCACCCCTTGCTAAATATATGATTAAGCGTTTCCCAAAAGAACAAAAAAAGCGTTCTCCTAAGAAAACGCCTTTTTTGTTATTGAGGCAAATTTAAGGTCGGTTGGGCGGGCGGAAGGCTCGCCGCGAACTGCGCGACATACCACCCGATAATCATATTGCCCCAGTAGAAACAAGCGATAACGCCAATCGCCAGAGCGGGCGCGAACGGGATTACACGGTCGTCGTCCTTGTCGCCCTCGAGGGGCGGTTCGTCCGATTCCGTCTCGTCCGGCGGGAGGTCTTTACGAGTGGGCAAAGCGTGTTTATACAGCGAGTAGAACGCGATTACAAAAATCGACGCGATTGCCCCCGCGAAAAGCGTCAGCAGTATCAGCTCTCCCCCGAGAACCCATCCGCAAC
>BNUF01000444.1 GCA_025997155.1 Clostridia bacterium | reverse complement strand
ACCCCGAAATGCACTGAAAGTATCTGATTAAGGATAATCGATAAACCCGAGAATCCGCCCGTGACAATCTCTTTCGGGTAATAAAACATTTCAATCGCGAACGCCATAATTACCGCGCCGAGAGTGATTATACAATAATCCTTAACCTTTTTCGTCATTTGTCATTAGCACCTTTATAAGAAATACGGGGATTTGCAGCATACGCCCCGCCCTTGAAGGCTGGGACAAAAGGCGGCAAAGCCACTCAAGCCCCAATTTGCGAAAAACCGAAGGGGCGCGTTTCACGTTCCCCGCGAGAACGTCAATCGTCCCTCCGCACCCGACCGCGACAGAAACAGGCAGTTCCTTTCTGTGCCTGTGTATAAAATTCTCCTGTTTCGGCGAGCCAAGCCCCACAAGCAACAGGTTCGGTTTTAGTCTCTGTATTTCTTTAATAATTATGCGTTCTTTCTCGTCGTCAAAATATCCGTCCCCGCACCCCGCCGCGACTATATTCGGGTATTTTTGCGCGACGCGTTCAAGTGCCTTTTGCGCGACGCCTGGCGACGCCCCGAGAATATACAAACTCATCTTCGCGTTATTCATAAGAGGGAAAAGCGCCTCAATCGTGTCGCAGCCCGGCGAGCGTTCGGGTATCTTGACCTTGTTCCTGCGCGCCGCAATCACAATCCCGATTCCGTCCGCAAGCAGCAAATCCGCCCGCTTAAGCACGGCGGAAAACTCCGCCGACTTGGAGGCGAGCATAAGCATTTCGGGATTCGGAGTGTACACCGAATGAAACTTCCCCGATTTCAGATACCCAAAAATTTTATCCACGCTTTCACGGAAGGTGTGGGCGTAAATATCCGCGCCGAGTACGCGTGTGGTCATCGTTTCTCCCCCTAGTCCATATCCAAATCGCAGAAAACGTCCGCAATCTGTATCTTAAGTTCATCGCCGTACAAAGATGTCGTAAACTCCGTCTCGATTTTCGCCTTTTCCTCGTCCGTCATACGTTTTAACGTATAGTTCGGATACATATAATACATATTGTCAATCTCGTACACGCCGTCTTTTAATACATAAACTTTGATAAAAAATTCTCTGCTGGAAACAACCCAGTATTCTTTTACCCCCTGCTTTTCATACAATTTTTTCTTGTACGTTTCATCATTTTTTCCCGTGGAGGGCGAAAGCACCTCGACTATCAAATCAGG
>BNUF01000443.1 GCA_025997155.1 Clostridia bacterium | reverse complement strand
CTTTATGATTTCCGCGTCAAATTTCAGGCTGTCACGCATATCTTTATCGGGCGGATGCGCAATTTCCTCTAAACGGCTCGTGTCGGTAAACAGCCCGTAATACAACGCTGTTGAGACGTCGGGATATTTGTTAAAATCAAAACCCTCGTCTTTTATCAAGCTCCAGACGAGTGTTGCGCAACTACCCAAATTGCTGTTGACGATGCCTTTGTAATCAGAAATCGCTTCTTTATGGTGGTCGATAACGAACACATTTTTCGCTTCGATTTTGTCAACGTTTTTCTGCCCGTATTGCGAATCGACGAGCACGAGCGTGCCAAGAGGCGGCAGCGTATGCGGCGCGTGTTCCAAAGTAATTGACAAAGCTTTAGTCATCATAGTCAAGTTTGCTTTAGTTATCTTGTTTTTACCCGCATAGATAATTTTACTGTGTTTGCCGTTTCGATTTAGATACTCGTGAACCGCGAACGCGGAGGCAATCGCGTCCGCATCGGGGTTATTATGACATTGTATGACGATGTCGTCATATTTCAAAAGGTCAGATATTTTGAACATGTTTTCCCCTTTTCGTATTTGGTGCTTCGCACGACATGAATTAGTCTTTAAAGATCGACCCAAAAATTGTTGTACAAATATAATTATAGCATATCGGCACGGGTGGTTCAATACATAGTCGGAAAAGTTCACCGGAATTTAGTTTCTGCACTTTCTGCGCTATCATCTTGAGGAAAGGTAGGTTTTTTTGATGCTTTATGCAAAAAGTGCATAAAATAAATTTCCGTGTGTGAAACAGCCACGCATACTGTTCACGTTCGTTTCATAAACTTAAAAAATCACCCATTATGTGATACTATGAAGACAAGACTAACGAGATATCCGTTTTTCAGTCTATGCTTGAATCTATGGATATAAAAGGAAAAACGATAACTGCCGACGCTATGCATTGTCAAAACGCGGCCTGTGAAAAAATTATTGCCAACGGCGGCGATTACGCGTTTGGGCTAAAAGGAAATCAGGGCAGTCTTAACGATTACACTTTCAGCACAAAATTACTGTTACAGAGAAGCAAGTTTACCCTTTACAATCGCCTTTTGATACATCAAGACTGCGACGGCGAACGCACAAGCCTCCGCAATCGGAAAAGCCCACCATACGAGGCTGGTTCCGTTGCCAATTTGCGTAAACAAATATAACAGCGGC
>BNUF01000442.1 GCA_025997155.1 Clostridia bacterium | reverse complement strand
GGTATGTCGGACGCAATGACGATATTATAAAATCGTCGGGCTACCGTATCGGTCCTTTCGAGGTCGAAAGCGTCATCGTGGAGCACCCCGCCGTACTGGAAGTCGCCGTGACGGGCGTTCCCGACCCTGTACGCGGTTTTAACGTCAAGGCGACTATCGTCCTCAAAAATAGCTATACCGCCTCCGACGAACTGTCACAGGAAATCCAAAACTATGTAAAAAAACACACCGCGCCGTATAAATATCCGCGTGTGGTGGAATTCGTACCCGAACTCCCCAAGACAATCAGCGGAAAAATCCGCCGCGCGCAAATCCGCAAGGACGACAGTAAATAAACCAAAAAAACCCTGCCAGAGTTCTGGCGGGGTTTTTTGCAACTACCTTTTCGTTATAGTCATATATTTTTCCTTTGTCGCCATGCCACCACGTATATGCCGTTCGGATTTGTTGACTTCAAGCACTCTCCGTGCCTCTACCGCAAGTTTCGGATTGATTGCCAGAAGCCGTTCAGTCACATCTTTGTGTACAGTTGATTTTGAAATCCCGAATTTTTTAGCGGCTTCTCTCACTGTAGCGTTACTGTCTATGATGTATTTTGCAACACACGCGGCACGTTCTTCTATATATGCCTTCAATGTAATTGCCTCCCTTAACCCCTCATTCCCTAAAGTATATGAGTTGCCTCGAAAGGTTATGTTACAAATGATTACAAAACCGAATAAAACAAGAACCAAAGAAACCGCGATTTTGTTTTCGGTGCGGATTTTGTAGAGTGGGTAAATGAGATAACTGAGGTAAAATGGTAGGATATGGTGCGGGGCATTTAATTTATGTTTAGAAAATCGTGTGGGGTTTTTAATAGTTTTGCATAAGGTGATTAAATAAGGGGTTGCGGGGTGGGGAATTTGGGGAGTAGGAATTGTAGCGGGAGAGATTGCGCAACCAGTGAAAAAAGTTTCTTCATTAATAGTGTATATTATGAAAAATTGGTAATTTTGGGTATGCTGAAAAGTACCGAGTCGGGTAGGTCGATTCGGCACTGTGAGGTTCGGCGGGGCAAGTTGCTCCGCGTCGAGGCGGCGGTGTGGGATTGAGGATATTTTAGCTGAAATGGTCGGAGAGTTGGTATTGGTCGAGGATACCGATTTTTTATTGCGTTCTTTCAATACATAAGCCGATTCGTTCATCAGCTCGAGTTTTTG
>BNUF01000441.1 GCA_025997155.1 Clostridia bacterium | reverse complement strand
GCCCGTCAAACGCTTAAATTGAATGTCGTTTAATTTTATTACCGATTCGTATTTTCTCATAAATAATCACCCATTAGTAATTATCGTAAATTTAGTAATAAAACTTTAATTTCCGAAAAGGTCTAATATCCGTATAGAAAATTTTCGGAATTATTTAGGAGAGGACTTGTGTTTTTATGGAGAATAAAAAAAAGCTGTTTCACTTTAACATTCCGGCGAAACTTAACGACTGGCGCAACGCGAAAGCCAAAGAGGACGAACTCCCGAAGTCGACGGTAATCGTGATTTTGCTTACAAAAGCTATGAGAGACGAAGAAAACGCCGCCAAACTATGACGGCGGAGCAAAAGCTATTCGAGGGGAGTTTATGAAATGGAAACGAAAAGCGACAAAGAGTACAGAGAAATTATAGGCGGGAACATAAGGGCGGCCCGCCGTGAAAAGGGAATGGAAATCGGCGCGTAGCCGCCAAAATAACCGCCAAAAGGTGAACTATGAGCGAAAGAAAGACGCAAACGGAGTGTTTTCACGAACTTAAAGGATTTCGGACGTACCTCGTCAGGGAACGGCGCGAAGAAAACACGGTAGAATCCTATATGTTCACTATGTGGAACTTTTTCAGCCAATACGACGAGATTAACGAGCGCAATCTCAAGCTATTCAAGCTGGATTTAATGGAGCGGCGGTTAACCAGTATCTCAAGTTCACGAACCGAGAGTACATGAAACTTTCGGGCGTGAGTATCCAGGGCAAGTCCTTTTTGCAAAACGTCATAAGTACGGCGGATTATATGTTTTTGAAAAACAGCCTTCTTGAAGACGGCGATATGAACGGATACTTCACAATTTGGCTTTTGGGGGCGACAGGGACGCGGGTCAGCGAGATTGTCCGCCTCAAGGTCGAACACGTGCAGTCGGGGATTTTCGAGGTATACGGCAAGGGCAACAAAATGCGGAACATATATATACCAAAAGCCCTGAAATACGCGCTGCTTAAATGGCTTTGGGAGCAAAAACGCGACATCACCACAAGGGCGATTTATGAGCGGTTGCAGGTCGTCGGTACGACATCGACAAAAGAGTAATGCACCCGCACGCGTTCCGCCACTTTTTTCGGGAAAAACTTTATAATCAATTACCCCGACATCTCGCTCCTCTCCTGACATTATTCGGGGATAACATCGACTTGGAGCTTGTGGATAAGTAT
>BNUF01000440.1 GCA_025997155.1 Clostridia bacterium | reverse complement strand
CGAAAAAAGTTAAGCACGGATTAAAAGTAAGCAAGTTAACATTTCTGAATTCGGGAGGACCAGGACATATTAGATATAAACTTGACGAAGATAAACAGTATGAAATTTACAGGAACGCCGCCCAGATACTTACAGATATATTTACTTCAAATGCAAGCGGCGAAAGAAATTATAAGATTACCCAAAGGTTAAACAAAGCGGGATATCGTATGCCGTCGGGGTATAAATTCACCACGTCAACCATAACAAGGTTGTTGCAAAACGAACTGTACGCAGGTATTTATAAGCACGGCGACACACGAACCGAAAACGCTGTACCCGCTATAATTGACAATACTTTATTTTCGCGTACGCAAATAAGATTAAGCGAAAACAAAAAACGGAGCGGGGCGTACAAGGCTAGGTATGTATACTTGTTGTCGGGGAAACTCGTTTGCGGCGAGTGCGGTTCTTGTATGGTCGGAAACACAACGATAAAAAAAGGCGTACCATATGGATATTATCTATGCGACAAACGCAAGAACTACAAAGATTGCAAAAAGAAGAATGTCAAGAAGTCACTGATAGACGAAATAGTGGTAAATGAAACAAGGAAAATATTTGATAATAGCTACATGAACGATATAGCCGATAAAATTATGAGCCGTACGGGGAGTAGCGGAAATAGCGAAAACGACGCAAAAGTTAAGTCAATAAAAGGACAGTTGCAAGCTGTTCAATCAGAATTAATAAATATTGAAAAGGCTATCAAAGGCGGCTTGATATCAAAAACTACATCAAGACTTCTTAGTGAGGCAGAAGAAAAAGAAGAATCACTAAAAATAGAACTGCTAAAAGCTGAATCTGTGGATAATGAGCGCCTTACCAAAGAGCAAATATTGTTTTGGTTAAGCCAGTTCAAACTCTCCGACAGCGAACCAGATAATAAGAAACTTGTGGATATATTTGTAAAAAAAGTGTTTGTGTATAATGATAAAATAGTTATCGTGTACAACGTTGATGACGGCGGTGACAATAAGAAAGTTACGCTTGCGGAAGTCGATACCGCTATTAAGAATGTTTTGGATATTAACGCGAATACTGGTGAATAAGGTGGTAAAAATATAACTTTAAAGCCGTACTCATCAGCAATATCGAAAATTCTTTCTTTATTGTGAAATGAAGCGTTATCAATAATCAAAACGCTTCTTGAAATATCTCTCACGCAAG
>BNUF01000439.1 GCA_025997155.1 Clostridia bacterium | reverse complement strand
TCTTGTTTTTTTTACACAATTCTTTTAGTTTTTCAAAAAACATCTCTAACGCAACCCCTTTCATAAAATTCCAATAATTCTAAAAATAAAACTTTTATGTTGACAAGTTCGCAATATCGAACTATACTGTAAGCTGTAAATGTTTCTTGAGTGCATACAGAAAGGACTGTTCAAAAATTATTCCCCTTGTCGTTTGTTTTGCGTTTTTGCCGTGCGTTGCTCTAACAACATCTGTATTCGCTCTAAAACGCGTACTTGATTGATTTTTCCCAACTTTCTATAATCCTCTAAAAGGCGTTTTTCCTCTTGAGTTAGTGAACCAGTTTTTTCAATTTTTATCGTATTATCGTTGTCTGCCCGACCTGCAAGATAGTCAAGTGATACTCCAAAGAAATCAGCTATCTTTATAAGCGTGTCTAAACTTGGTTTAAGTTTTCCATATTCAAACTGTTGCAAAGAATTAGTTTGCACATTAACCGCTTCAGCGACTTGTTTTTGTGTGAAGTTTTGTGCTTTTCTTAGTTGCTGTATTCGTTCCCCTATTTGCATTTATTTCACCTCGAAAATTTTTCTTGACACTATGTAATAGGGTGTGATTTGGTTGGTTTCTTTATTGCTTTCCTCCATAGTCGCTTTCCTCTCTGTGATTAAAGTTTTAGATTAATTATGCTTTCAAATATTGCGTGATTTATCGTTTCGGCAAAATAAAGGCAAAAACCTCGCAAAATTGATTGCGGGTTTTTTAGTATTCGACCCGTGCGTTGTTTTCGCTGTCGTCTTTGCCGCCGAACGGGGGAAATTCGCTGTTCGGCGGGTGTATGCTGTACTTCGCGCCGCACAGGTGCGGGAACAGTATTTGCAGCTGCGCGTTAAGTTTATCCTCTATTTCCTCCTCAAAAATCCCGTAATCGTACACGCGGTTAGTGCCGTAACTAAGCCCTATGCTGTCGCGTGTGCCTATGTTTGAGGCGTATACATACACCTTTGTCCCCTCGGAACATATAATCACCGCCGCCCCCAGATGCTCGCGGGGGGCGCGTAGACTCGCACATATCACGAACGAGTTGCGTATCCTGCAATACTCGCTGTTTACGGCAATCAAAACGCTTCCGTCCTTGTTAAGTTCCAAGATTTCAAGCATATCGTCAATCTTTTTTGGATACTGATACGGCAGCACGGGACGGCATTTTTTGGGGATAATAACGTGAA
>BNUF01000438.1 GCA_025997155.1 Clostridia bacterium | reverse complement strand
CGGCGACGAGATAATGCTCCTTTGCGCGAAATATATGAAAGATAAGGGGACGCTTAAGAAAGATACCTTTGTCACAACCGTTATGAGCAATCTGGCGTTGTTTACGGAGTGCGAAAAATCGGGGCTTTACGTCGAAAAAACGGGCGTGGGCGACAGGTACGTGCTTGAGCGTATGACAGAGGGCGGTTTCAACCTTGGCGGCGAGAAGTCGGGGCATATCATATTCCTTGACAGCAACACCACGGGGGACGGGCTTGTCACGGCGTTGCAGGTGCTTAAGATACTGAAAGAGACGGGAAAAACCCTGTCGGAACTCAACACTCTTGAGTTTATGCCGCAGGTGCTTATAAACGCCAACGTCGCAAGCAACCAGAAATACGGATACCTTGAGAACGAAAGGATAAAAACCGCCGTCCTTGAACTTGAAAAGGAGTTTGAGGGGCGGGGACGCGTCCTGATTCGCCCCTCGGGGACGGAAAGTTATGTCCGCGTTATGATTGAGGGAGCGGACGAAACGGAGATACGCGAACGCGCGCAAAAACTGGCGGAAACTATCACGGAAGAGTTATCATAGGAGTTGATAAAAATGAAAGTCGGGATTATCGGAGCTATGGAAAGTGAAGTGGCGGCTCTTAAAGATAGTTTGGAGGACGCGAAGATTACGAACGCGGCGGGGATTTCGTTCTATGAGGGGACGCTTTTGGGCGTTCCCGCCGTCGTCGCGCGTTGCGGAATCGGGAAGGTTCACGCGGCGATTTGCGCGCAGACTCTGATTGATATTTTTAAAGTGACGCATATCGTGAATACGGGCGTCGCGGGAGCTATTTCGGAATCGCTTGAGGTGTTTGACGTTGTGATAAGCGCGGATACGGTTCAGCACGATTTTGACACAAGCCCCTTTGGCGACCCAGTCGGGCAGATTCCCGGGGTGGACTTTCTCGCGTTTCCCGCCGACCCGAATTTGATAGCGGCGGCTAAGGCGGCGGGGGAAAAAGGCGCGTCCCGCGTGTTTGTCGGGCGTGTCGCGTCGGGCGACGTTTTTGTCGCGGACAAAAACCGCAAGGCGTATATCAGGGATACTTTCGGCGCGTTCTGTACGGAAATGGAAGGCGGTGCAATCGGACACGTCTGCTATGTCAACAAAGTGCCGTATGTGGTTATCCGCGCTATTTCCGATAAGGCGGACGCGTCCGCCGACGTGGTTTTTGAC
>BNUF01000437.1 GCA_025997155.1 Clostridia bacterium | reverse complement strand
TTGCAGTAATCAGTATGGCAGTCAATCCGAAACGGCTTGTATAGCCCCTGAAAACGCCGATTTAAGCACTCTTTTGACGCAAGCCATACAAAATATCAAAAAGCCCGCAGAACGCGGTACGGACGATTCTGGAGCGTTACAGGAAGACGGCGGCAAAATCCCCGCGCCCTCCAACGTCCGCAACTACACCTATCATTTTGTAGGTGATAAACCGTATTACAGACAAGGGGCGTTTCTAGTCCCAATGTCTCACATCACAGGCAAGAAACTTGAGCGTTTGCAGGGAATGGACGGCATCCGCCTTGCTATGCGGGAACTTTTGACTATACAGGCTAACCCTGACATAAGCGATGAAGAAGTCAAGGCGGAGCGGGATAAACTGAACAAGTTGTATGACAATTTTGTCAAGAAAAACGGCTATTTAAGCGAC
Organism: Clostridia bacterium; assembly: GCA_025997155.1. GTDB lineage: Bacteria > Bacillota > Clostridia > Lachnospirales > WQUN01 > BNUF01. The sequence goes on along the minus strand of BNUF01000437.1, from coordinate 785 downwards.
AGCGCGAATAAGCAAGTGTTCGCCGCTGATGATGATTGCAATTTGCTCCTAAGCCTTGAAGAACAGGACGAGGACAGCAAAAAAATCTACAAGACGGCTATTTTCGAGAAACGCACGGTATGCGCGAGAAAACGCGTTGAACGCACGGATACCGCCGAGGACGCGCTTACTGTAACTCTTGACCAAATCGGGAGTATCGATATAGCGCATATGTCGAACTTGTGCGGAAGACCGCCCGAGGAAGTTATCACGGAATTATCCGAGAAAAACATAATTTACAGAAACCCTTACAAAATCGACAACGACGACCCGTTAAGCGGTTACGAGGACGCGAGCGAATATCTTTCAGGCAACGTCCGCGCAAAACTGAAAACTCTTGAATCCTTGAAAGAACAAGGTTATTTTGAAAACCACCCCGAACTTGAGAAAAACCTTGAGGCTTTGCGAAACGTGCAACCACCAGACGTAGAGATTGACGACATAACCCTCCGTATCGGAGAACATTGGATTGAGCTTGAAGATTACCGCCAATTTTTCTATGATTACACGCAACTTTGGCTGATAGACGGGCGTTTACAGCGTCTGCACGGCGGCGAGTACGACATTGATTATCCGTCCCGTGACAAAAGCACGGCGGCGATTCACATTTACGGCACTGAGCGTATGAACGCGATTCAAATTTTTGAGAACTTGCTGAACCACCGCGACGTTGTGGTAAAAGACCCCGTGATTACCGAGGACAGCAACGGCAAGGAAAAAACCAGATATGTCATAAATGTTGACGA
>BNUF01000436.1 GCA_025997155.1 Clostridia bacterium | reverse complement strand
GGCACTTATCCGAAGCAGTCGAGGATTACGGGAGAAACGCCGTCGAACAGGAGATTAAGCTGCTCAAGGACAGGTATTTTGAGGCGCAGAGGACGATTAAGAATAAAGAGATTATACAGGCGCAGACGGAATCAAAGAGGACGCTTATATCCTTGCGCAATCGGTTCTATGAGGATATTTTCGGGGGCGTGCTTAACCTCTTAAAAGAGTTTGTCCGTTCGGGCGAGTATGTGGAGTATTTGGCGGATGAAATCAAAAAGTCGCTTGCGGAAGTTGACGAGCCTGTCGTGTATCTCCTTAAGGAAGATTTGGGGCGGGTCAAGGGGATATTGCCGAAAACCGCCCTTGCGGAAACTGACGAGGATATTTTGGGCGGGTTTAAAATCCGTTCGGGGAATATCGTTATTGACAATACTTTCAGAACTAAATTCGACGAGTCGAAACGAGATATAAGTATGTTTAAGATTGTATGAAAAGAGGTAAGAAGGTGGAGCGGGACAACGCGAAAATAATAGGCATTAACGGTCCTGTAATAACCGTCGCGGGGCTTGATTCTTTTGGTATGTCCGAAACTGTGTATGTCGGAGCGGCAAGACTTATCGGCGAGGTTATCCGCGTTACGAAAAAGTTTGTGACTATACAGGTTTTTGAGGACACGTCGGGGCTTAAACTGGGCGAGGAGATATACAAGACGGGGCGGCTTTTGTCGGTGACGCCGGGACCCGGCATTATCACGAATATTTTTGACGGAATAGAACGCCCGCTTCCGGCTATCGAGAAGGAATCGGGTATTTTTATAGATAAGGGCGTTCACGTCACTAACCTTGACACGGCGCGAAAATGGGACACTAAGGTTTTAGTGAAGGAAGGCGACGAGGTTTCGGCGGGGCAGGTCGTCGCGGAAGTTCAAGAGACGCAGAGCGTCCTCCACAGGGTTATGATACCGCCGAATGTACGCGGGCGGGTCGTTTCAGTCGCGGCGAGCGGCGCGTATGACATAACGGAGGTTGTCGCGGAGGTTTTGGATTTAAACGGAAACACCCGCGCGATAAAACTGGCGCAGGAATGGCCGATTAAGACGGCGCGTCCCGTGTCGGGCGGCAGGTTCTCACGCGTCCGCTGATTACGGGGCAGAGGGTTATGGATACCCTGTTTCCCCTTGCGAAAGGCGGTATGGCGGCAATCCCGGGCGGATTCGGCACGGGGAAGACAGATCG
>BNUF01000435.1 GCA_025997155.1 Clostridia bacterium | reverse complement strand
CGCGTTTCCCGAAATCCCCAAAGAGGAAATCAAGGAGGCGTTTAAGGCGGGGCTTGACGAGCAAAAGGCGTTTCGGCTGGATATGCGAAAGGCGGGGGAGGACGCGCTGGCTGTAATCCAAAAAAAGAAACTCAAGGCGTTTGTGCTCGCGGGGCGGCCCTATCACACCGACCCCGAGATAAACCACGGTATCCCCGAGCTTATCACGGGTTACGGCATAGCGGTTCTCACAGAGGACAGCGTGGCGCATATAAAGCCCGTGGAGCGTCCTCTCGTGGTGCGCGACCAGTGGACGTACCATTCGCGGCTGTACGCGGCGGCGTCCTTTGTGCGGGATTACGACAATATCGAACTGGTTCAGCTTAACTCTTTCGGGTGCGGGCTTGACGCGGTTTGCACGGACGAGGTGCATAACATTCTTGAGTCGGCGGGGAAAATCTACACCTGCCTTAAGATAGACGAGGTGAACAACCTGGGAGCTCCGCGTATCCGCATACGCTCCCTTATCGCCGTGACGAACGAGAGAAAACGCCCGATTATAAACCTCCCGCACACCCTTGAACGCGTAATCTTCACAAAGGAAATGCGAAAAAACCACACGATACTTTCGCCGCAAATGTCGCCGATTCATTTTGAACTCCTTCAGGAGGCGTTTAACCATTCGGGGTACAACCTGCGTATGATGAAAGCTATGGACAAACAGGCGGTGGACGTCGGGCTTAGATATGTGAATAATGACGCGTGCTATCCCGCGCTTATCGTCGTGGGGCAGCTTATGTCCGCTCTTAAGTCGGGCGAATACGACATCGACAACGTGTCGGTGCTTATATCCCAGACGGGCGGGGGGTGTCGTGCGTCGAACTACCTCGGGTTCGTGCGGCGCGCCCTCAAAAAAGCGGGTTTCGGGAACGTCCCCGTGGTGTCGCTCAGCGCGTCGGGGATTGAGAAAAACCCGGGAATGAGTTACACGCCCCAGCTTCTCAACCGCTGTATCCAAGCTCTTATATGCGGGGATTTGCTTATGCGCGTTTTGTACCGCACGCGTCATTATTCACATATCTAAGCCCGACGTCCACCGCCTGTTTGTCCATAGCTTTCATCATACGCAGGTTGTACCCCGAATGGTTAAACGCCTCCTGCACCGAACTCCCTGCTATCTCATAAAGATATATCGCCCCCTATTTAATGCCCGTTAAACGCCCGTTAAACGCCCGTTAAACGCCATTTTATC
>BNUF01000434.1 GCA_025997155.1 Clostridia bacterium | reverse complement strand
AAATAAAGCCGAAAGAATGGGCTGTATTACCAAAACGATGGAGAGTTGAGCGAACCTTTGCTTGGACGAACAACTCCAGACGATTATCAAAAGACTATGAAATATCCAAAACATCTTCTGAAAATACGGCTATAATCTCTAATTTATCAACACTTTTAAGACGTTTTTGAACACAGATTCTCAGACACAAAATCATCCATCCCTTTAAAATACAAAATGACTTCTCGTGGAAGTCCTTGATAGACGCTACAACTTACTCGTTAGGTTGGTTGCACCTTACTTTGAAAACCATTCAAAGTCTTAACACCTACGTCTTTGGGTTTAACATTTCTTGAGCCACCGACAAAGGCAGGGATATCGTCGCGTACTTCTAAATCGTATTGGGTCGCAATGCTCTTTACTTTAAAATCAGAGAAACCAGTGAACTCCGAGATTTCCGAAATGGGTTTGCCCTTTTTCAGCATCTTAAGTGTCACGGATTCGTACCCTTTCTCTATGCCTTTGTTCTCAGCGTATTCAACAATCTTCAACTTCATATTACACACCTCATCCCAAATCTTATCAAGTTCTTCGCCGACAACAATCTTATTAGCGTTCAAAAGCATAAGTGCGGCAATTTTTTGTAGCATAATATCATCATACCGTGCAAGTTTCAACAGCGTAAGCCCTTCGCGTAAAAGCTCCGTAGGCGAATAAATATTGCTTTTGAACAGCGGCAAATAAATCAATTCTAATTCGTTTATCGGTTCGAAGGTGACCACTTGGTTGTATAACTTTGAAAGCACAGCGTCGGCATCGATAGATGAACACCGTACTATTATTGGGGTAAACTTAAGAGTTTTCCAATCGAGACTCTCAATCCCGCCAGAATTCTTTACAAATATAACCGTATTAAACTCAAAGCCGTGCGTTTCCGCTAATCTAACCTACCTCTTCCTCAAGATGTAAACCCGTCCCGTCAGTAAGCTTAAAAGTCAAGCTGCTTTCACGCGGACTTTTTACACTAACGCGTCAAAGATTTGTTCCCACGAGCCACTCTTAACGGCTCGTTGATAAAACGATGAAATGATTGTGTATTTGGGAAAATCGTGAGGCAATTGTCTCCACTGGCAACCGTTTTATTTATATATAACACAGCGTTTACGAGTTTTCGTTTGCTGTGAATTTGAAGATGTTTTCCCCGATTCTCTCTTTTGAAAAAAGGTTTAATTATATTCCATTGTGTTGTAGTTAAATCACTTG
>BNUF01000433.1 GCA_025997155.1 Clostridia bacterium | reverse complement strand
ACAGGGCGAGAAGACCGCGGAAGATAAACATACCCGCCAACGTGGTGACGAACGCGGGAACGCCAAGGCGCGTAACCAAAGTACCCTGGTATAAGCCGACTACGAGTCCCATAAGGAGTACGATAAGAATAGTGGGTACGGCGGGCATCTTGTACTGCGACATAAGGATAGCCGCAATCGCCCCGCTGAAACCCGCAAAATATCCTATCGAGAGGTCGATATGTTTGAGTATCAGTATAAGCGTCATACCGATTGCGAGAACCGCCACGTAACCCGCCTGATTGATAAGGTTCGATACGTTGCTTGGTGCGATAAAGCCACCGTGTGTTCTCCACGAAAAGAAAATGATTATGACAACAAGAGCTATATACATCATATAGTCTCGTAAATTTGCTTTTAATAGTTCCCCGATTTCCTTGCCTAATTTCATTTGCGCGCCTCCTTCATATTATACATTAACCGCAAGAGCCATAACTTTTTCTTCGTTTGCGTCCTCTGCCGCGAGTTCGCCGGTGATATGCCCCGCGGACATAATGTAAAGGCGGTCGCTCATACCCAGAATTTCGGGGAGTTCCGACGAAATCATAAGAATACTCATACCTTGCTCGACGAGTGTGTTCATAAGCGTGTAGATTTCAAACTTCGCGCCGACGTCGATACCGCGTGTCGGTTCGTCCAAAATCAGGAGCTTAGGTTCGGCGAAAAGCCACTTCGCGATTTGCACCTTTTGCTGGTTGCCGCCGCTTAACTGCCCGACTTTTTGGAGGATTGAGGAGGATTTGATATTTATGCGGTCTTTGTATTCGCTTACGACTTTGATTTCTTCGTTTTCGTTTATAGCAAGCCCCTCGGTCAGTTTGTCAAGGTTCACAAGCGTCGTGTTGTACCTGATATCCTGCATAAGAACCAAGCCGTTTCCCTTTCGGTCTTCGGAAACGTAAGCGATTCCCGCGTTGATAGCGGCACGCGGACTGTTGAAATGTTTCTTTTCGCCGTTTACGTAAACTTCGCCCGACTGGATTCTGTAACCTGTGGGGTTTCCGAACATACTAAGCGCAAGCTCGGTGCGTCCCGCGCCCATAAGCCCCTGCAAGCCGACGATTTCGCCTTTTCGGACGTTGATATTTACGTTGTGGAGCAAACGCCGCCCAGAGGAGGGGTCGTCAATCGTCCAGTCTTTGATTTCAAAGCAAACGTCGCCGACTTCTTTTTTGGCGCGTTTCGGGTATATGGTTTCGAGGGC
>BNUF01000432.1 GCA_025997155.1 Clostridia bacterium | reverse complement strand
AGGAGGGTTTTTATGAGATTTTCATTCGACTGCACTCCGCGTGAAAGAGGCGTTGCCAAAACACTTGCGAAGTATGGCTAATATGGTTTTCAAGGCGGCTGTCAAAGACGGTTTGATTCCGCGAAGACAAACTCGACACGCTCAAGAAATCAGAAAACTAAACATAAAAAACGGCAAAAATCAAAGAAACGCCCGTTATTGCTTAAAGGTTAAAAATAAAAGATTAAAATTTCATTAAAATTTGATTAAAATTTGATCATTACTTTACTATTTTCGCCATTTTTGATGATTTTTTACTAAATTGTAAAATATTTGACCTCTGAAATGCAGGACACGGCTTCGGTATTTTTGAAAACATTACAAACACGCATAAAGCACTACTACAACTGGGTTTATAGGCATTTCCCGTGTCCTGTATCCAAATTTGAAAATTGGCTTCTAAGAGCCTGTTCAAAATCTTTCTGATGTGCTATAATCTTCCAAAAGGGGGAAGATAAAATGCACAACTATCCGAGCGATATAACGAGAGAAGAATTTAACATAATAAGAAATGAATTGGAACAAGCGAAGAAAACCACGAAACCGCGTGAAATAGACCTTTACGATATCTTTTGCGCAATACTTTATTTGATAAAAAGCGGGTGTCAATGGCGTATGCTCCCGGCAGATTTTCCAAAACGCGGCATAGTTCGCTATTATTACGATGTTTGGTCAAAAGAGCGTGAAGACGGCACAACACTGCTCTCTGAGGTCTTAAAAAAAATTGGTGACAATGATACGGAATGAAGACTTGCGCAAAGACAAAACAACCTTGGGTATTATTGACGCACAGAGTGTTCAAAACGCTGATACTGCCAGTGAAAAAGGTTATGACGCGGGCAAAAAAGTATCTGGTATTAAACGTCACATTGTCGTTGACACTCAAGGTTTGCCGCACGCGGTTATCGTAACAACGGCGGACGTTACAGACAGGGACGGCGCGACCAAGAGGATAGCGTTAAATCTTGATAACTTGTCGTCAGTAAAGAAATATCTTGTAGACGGCGGATATTCCGGAGAAAATTTCGCCAATGCCGTAAAAAAGCTGTGCGGAGCAGATGTTTCCGTTGTAAAGCGTAATGAACTCCACACGTTTGCGGTATTACCAAAACGTTGGCTTGTGGAGCGTACATTCGGCTGGTTAGACAAAGCTCGCAGGCTTTGGAAAAACTGCGAACGCAAAATTCACAATTCTTTCCAAATG
>BNUF01000431.1 GCA_025997155.1 Clostridia bacterium | reverse complement strand
AAACAGAGCTTACACTCTTGACGATAATGTATGTTCCCCTAGGTATTTCTTAGGCTCGTCGGGTGTCGGAGAAAACAGCAACTTTGAATTCGGCGTTGCTTTTTGCAGACTGTACAGAATCATAGTAGCAGTTCAAGACACATTCCCTTGGTACAACGTCGTCGCCGCGTATGAAAGCGCGTTTTGCGGAATAGGGTTTGACAGCGCGGCGGAACGTTCGATATACGATACTTACAAACTTTAGAATTAAGCGAGGTGTTATAAATGGATTATAACAGTTATTCAGCAATTGTCAATAAAGTATTGCAACAAGACGGAGCTACAACCGATTTCGGCGGCAATATGATATACCCGCCAAATGAACGCGGAGCGAAAAAATGGGAAGCATCGCCGCCGATAGCCGCAAAGTTCCTGAACTCTGACGGAGCTATATCAAACACATTAGCCGTAACAGGCGGTGACGGCGGCGGTTTAAGTTCTGTCACGCACGATAGTACACTTACAGGCAACGGCTCGGCGGGTTCGCCGCTCGGCGTAAATATCAGCGGCTTAATTGACGGAAACGACAAGATACTATCCTCTTCCGCTAACGGGCTTCTATCCAGTTTATCACTTGAACACAACACCGAAACTGGCATTATGACGCTTGCGGGCAAAAACGGCGAGGTACTGTCAACTATAAATCTTCCGCTTGAAAGTTTTCTTGAAAAAGCGGAATTTGATAACACTACAAATATTTTGACGTTCTCGTGGAACACCGAAAGCGGCATTGAAGATATGGAAGTTGATTTATCGGGCTTAATTCAAACTTACGCAGCGGGTGACGGTTTGGCGGAAGACGACGGTGAGTTCCGCGTTGTTATCGACGGCAACGAAACCCGCCTGCAAATTGACCCGACAAGCAAGGGATTGAAAATTGATTTAACGGATATTAAAACGAAACTTGACGGCATAGAGGCGGGGGCGCAGGTGAACGCGGTGACTTCCGTCGCGGGCAAGTCGGGCGAAGTGACTCTCACTAAAGCGGACGTGGGGATTTCTGATTCAGAAATCGATTTCGCGGGGACGAGGTTTTACGTGGATTTGGCGGGACAGATTGTTGCAGAGTGTGCGGGAGTGCCTGTTCTGAAATTAGGCGGTGCAGTAAACGTAGCTGTGGGCAGAAACACACTTAAAGCCATAACAGACGGCTTGAGCAATGTCGCGGTCGGAGACAACGCCCTTGAGGGACTTACAACCACTCAT
>BNUF01000430.1 GCA_025997155.1 Clostridia bacterium | reverse complement strand
AGAAGTACAACGGAGTGAAGGACGCGGCGGGGAAACACGTTTTCGCGGGGCTTATCGACTTGAACTGCAATATTTGCGGGCTGAATCAGGAGAGCCGCGCCGATATCAGAACGGCGGCGCGGGCGGCGGCGCGGGGCGGCTTCACCTCCATCGCCTGTCTGCCCGCAATGTCCCCGCCCATTGACAACCGCACCGTCGTCACATACCTGAAACATATGAGTTCTAAGTTGTCCGCCGTGAACATTCTCCCCTACGGAAGTATGACGAAACACGCCGAGGGCGCGGAACTCTCCGAAATCGGCGAAATGCACGGCGCGGGTATTGCGGGGCTCTCAGACGGCAACAGGAGTATCGACGATTCGGGGCTTATGCGAAACGTTATGCTGTACGCGGGAATGTTCGACCTCCCAGTCGTCGCTTTTTGCCAAAACGAAAGTCTGTCCCGCGACGGCGTTGTGAATTACGGCAAAGTCTCGACGGTGACGGGGCTTGCGGGGAATCCGCGCGAGGCGGAGGAAACTTTTGCGGCGCGCAATCTCATTTTGGCGATGAGATTCCCCATTTCAATGAGGTTGCCGCCCTCCGAAAGGGAGGTCGTGATTCGCATATCGACGACGGACGCACTCAAAAACTGCGCCGCCATTTCGTAACTCAGCCTTGCGCGGACGCTTTGCTCATAGAACAAAAAAATCACGGACTTGCCCAAAAGATGCGGAGCTTTTTTGTTCTTTTTGTCGAGAACTACCTTCATTGCCTCGGCGGTGTCCAGTATGTCCAAAATCTCGGAGGACGTCGCGTCTCTAAGGCTTATAAAATCTCTTCTTGCGAATTTCATACAAGATTCCTCAATTTATTTATAGTTTCGCTAAAGTAATCGGGGAGCGGCGCGCAAAATTCGGCGTATTCCCCCGAACGCGGGAGGAGAAAGCCCAATACTCCCGCGTGGAGAGCTTGCCCCGAAAGGTGGAGGGGGTTTTTTGAGTAGTATATCGGGTCGCCCGCGACGGGGTGGGCAAGGCTTGTCAGGTGTACGCGTATCTGGTGAGTACGCCCCGTCTCCAAGGCCGCCTCCACAAGGGTGTAGTTCTTAAAATTTTCCAAGACGCGGATATGCGTTACGGCGCGTTTGCCGTTCTGGGCGATTGCCATTTTTTGCCTGTCAGAGGGGTTGCGCCCGATTGGTTTGTCAACCGTGAAATCACTTCGGATAACGCCGTGAACAATAGCGGTGTATTTTCGGGTGATT
>BNUF01000429.1 GCA_025997155.1 Clostridia bacterium | reverse complement strand
ACATTTTTAGGGGCAAATATCGCTATAACGTGGTCCTATGTTCGCGTTCCGTTTTGCCGTGTATCGTCGGCTCGTCCGACCGCCCCACCAAGTAATCTAGCGACACGCCGAAGTAGTCCGCTAGGGCAATAAGGTTTTTGGCTGACGTGTTTATTTCGCCGTATTCTATTTTTTGATAATTTCGTGGCGATATTTCAAGCGCATTAGCCAAATCATTTTGACTTATTTTTTTATCTATACGAAGTCCTTTAATCCGTTCTCTAAAAATATCCATTCTTCACCCCAAAAAAATATAAAAAACATATTGACACGTAAAATAATACGTTATATAATACAAATACGTAAAATAATACGTTGCTAATTTTGAAAGGATTGATTTTTATGTCTAAAAAAGCAAGTACCGCACTTCAAACCCCGATTGAGGAAATTTTGAAAGTTGAGGACAACCGCGTGTCCGCAAAGGTTTTATACGAGTTTTTGGAATTGCGTTCTGCCGATTACTCGCGTTGGACTAAAACTCAAATTATTGAAAATGCTTTTGCCGAGGAAAATGTAGATTTTATCCCATTCCGCATTAATGCGGAATGCGGCGGACAAGCCACAACCGACTATCTACTTTCCGTCCCGTTCGCGAAGAAACTCTGCATGTTATCCAAGTCCGACAAGGGCGAGCAAGCGCGGAACTACTTCATCAAGTGCGAGGCAACCCTAAAAACCCTTGAAGCCGTAGGCGTTGACACAAACCCGCTTTCCCACATTGAGATTGTCGACGACACGGCGGCCGCCCCCGCCCAACTACCCGCATCGGCAACTCTTACCCCCGACGTCATTCAAACCTTTGCCCACCAATACCTTGTTGAACAGGCTAAGAAACTCCCCGCCGACATCTTGCGGCAGATTAAAGACGCTCATACAGGTCTTTCCTCCGCCACAATCGACAACAGAACCCGCGTAACCATAGGCAACAAAGAATATTGCGTCGTCGATTTCGGTATTCACGCCCACGCATGGAAAACTCTCTGCGACGCTGAAAAATGGATTAAGCAACTTAAAGCATAACACAAATTCACCCGCAAGGCAATCCCATTTTCGCCCCGTCAACTTCTACTCTGGCGGGGCGTTTATGTTTTGCTGTCCCGCGCAACACGTACAGGTGCAATCCCTACACGATTCCACGCTTTTATTAAACATAATATAAATAGCAAATATAAACGCAAGCAACATGATAAAACCAACAGCAACTTCTCTCA
>BNUF01000428.1 GCA_025997155.1 Clostridia bacterium | reverse complement strand
GCAACTCTTCATCCGTCAGTTTTGTATACTCTTCGTCAAGTTCCATTATCTTATCCACAATCGGATTTATACGCTTTAACTCTTTTTCGGCGTAGTTCCCGAAAAGTTTCTCCAAAAATCCCATTTTCGCACCTCTCAACAGCTTTTACTTTGCAATATTTAACTCAATTATATAGTGTAACAGATATTGCTGCTCTTGCGCAATCCTTTTTTTCAAATTCCGTAAAATACTTTGACATTTTAGCACTTTTCCGTTATTATAGTTTGTATAAAATAATCAGCGTTGGAGGTTTCTCCTGTGGAAAAGAAATTTTTTATAACGGGAATTGGTATAGAAAAATTTCGCAATCTTGAAAACATAGTAATTAAACTCGACAACAATGAGAGACGGCATTTAATTATAACAGGAAAAAACGGAAGCGGCAAAACAAGTTTAGTTAGAGGTATTTATGATAAGTTTTCAACGTCTAAAACCAGTTTTGATTTGAGAATTGGCAGGGGAATTTCATTGTACCATAATTTAGATAATAATAGTATTCCTGACTTTATGGTTAGAGAATTTAGTGCCCAGAATATTTTGAAAGTAGATATACCGAAAACAATAACAGGTGTTGACGTTACAGCGTCAAGAACTAAATACGATGACCAATCCCGAAAAATCGTACAGTATATGATTAATATCAGAAGCGAGCAATTAGAGGCAAAACGACTTGGAAAAACACGAACGCCTTGAAGACGTTACGCGTTATTCTTATGAAAAGCATAATAGAAAATTTTCTTGATACAGAGACGGACGAGGAACTGAAAGAAATAGCGCGTAACAAGGTTATCGGCGAAATATCCCGCGCAAGTGAATTTGCGGCGTTCAAGCGCAAAATCGTCCGAGATGATGTCGAGTTGCGCGGTGAGTTTGACAAACAACTGGAAATTGGTTATACTGGTGTTAAAGATTAGGGGGTGTTGTTATGCGGGAGAGACTGCGCTTGCGTCAGCGCGTTTTGGAGTTTTTGGAGAAAAATTCGAGGCTTACGGCGGCGGATTTGTCGGCGATGACGGACGCGCCTGAGGAGGCAATATCGGCGGAAATTGACGATATGCGCAAAAACAACATAATTTGCGGGTTCAACACGCTTATAAACTGGGATAAGACGGAGAAAGACATTGTTTCCGCGCTGATTGAGGTTAAAGTCGCGCCGGCACGCGGGCAGGGGTTTGACAAGATTGCGGAGAGGATTTACAATTTTGACGAGGTGA
>BNUF01000427.1 GCA_025997155.1 Clostridia bacterium | reverse complement strand
CGCTTTTGTCCGCCGAACAAAGGGACAAGCTTAATTCCGCGCGAAAACAAGCTGAGCTTCTTAGCGGGAAACTAAAAAACGACGAGTTCGAGATAGCGGTAGTAGGGCTTGAAAAAGCGGGCAAAAGCACTTTCGCCAACGCGCTTATAGAAAGCAACCTTCTGCCCTCCGAGGACGAAAGATGCACCTACACTTCAACCTGCGTGACTTACGGCGAAAAGCCAAAAGCGGAAATCACCTTCTTTTCTAAGCGCGAATTCAACGAAAATTTTCAGGACAACCTGAAAACTCTGGGCTTTGAGGATTCGGACAAATGTTCCTACGATACTCTGACGCTTAAAGATTTTAGCGCGTATATAGACAGAAAAGAAAAAATGAACAATGACGAAGAGAATCTTAAAAGAGATATAGAGCTTATATTAAAAGATTATATTCGGATAGACTCGTATTTGGGTACCGCAGGTATGGTTTTTGACGCGGACAGGGTTGAGTCGGACGAGCTCAAAAAATTTATCGTAAATCCGACCTTCGCGCTTGCGGTTAAAAACATTCGGCTTTGCTCGGACAAACTCAAGAAAATGAAAAACGCCGTTATCTATGACGTGCCAGGCTTCGATTCTCCGACAATGCTGCACGAGGAGCAAACCAAGGCGCATATGAGAAGCGCGGACGCCGTTATTATGATTGCGAATATGCAAAGTCCGAGTTTGACGGGACCTCAGCTTAAAATTTTTAGGGATAACGCCGACGACGACGGAACGCGCTTTAAGGATAAATTGTTTGTTTTCGGAAACCGCGCCGACCAGGCGAAAGATTTAGAAAAAAACAAGGAAACCCTGATTCTTGATTTACACACAAGGGGTGTTCTTGACGAAAAAAACGACGGACGTATCGTTATCGGCTCGGCGGCGGCTCATTTGTTCTCGTGCGGCGCGGTAAAAGAAGAGTACGCCAAAGGCGCGTTCTCGAAACTTCAGGAAATCGGCGCAAATACGGGGATAGAGGAAATGCACAGCCTTCTTGTCGAGTACAACGATAAAAACCGTTTTGAGGTTCTTAAACGCCGCGCCGACAAGATTAATACGGAAATACGCGATTTGCTGACCGACCTAAAAAGAGAATACGGCAGGGGGGCGGCGGGAAACTCCGCGCTTGACAAAAAAAGAACTTTTAGGAGCTTTCAGGTTCTTGAGGAATCGAAAAAGAAACTTAAAAAAACTTAAAGGATTATCAGAACCGTATAATAAAAGAGTGCGAA
>BNUF01000426.1 GCA_025997155.1 Clostridia bacterium | reverse complement strand
TAGTTCCGCAAATAGCCGATAGGTACGACACACTTATATGCGACGGAGCGGTACGCTCGGGCAAAACAATAGTAATGACGATATCCTTTATCCTGTGGGCAATGAGTACGTTTGACAAGCAAAATTTCGCGATATGCGGGAAAACCGTGGGGAGTATCGAGCGGAACATAATAGAGCCGCTTATGAACATAGCGGACATAAGAAAGGCGTATAAAATAACGTTCTACATCAGCCGCAACAAGCTCATAATCAGGAAAAAAGGCGGCAAGACGCGGAACACTTTTTATCTTTACGGCGGCAAAGACGAGAGTTCTTATATGCTGATACAGGGGGTCACCCTTACGGGGGTGCTGTTTGACGAGGTTGCACTAATGGTTGAGAGTTTTGTGAATCAGGCGATAGCGCGGACGGTATCAGAGGAGGGGCGGCGGTTGTGGTTTAACTGCAACCCCGACCACCCTAACCACTGGTTTTATCAGAACTGGATTTTAAAGAGCAAAGCGAAAAACGCGGTGAGACTTCATTTTCTTATGGAAGACAACCCGATATTGACGCAAAAGCAGATTGAGACGGCAAAAGCGACATGGGAGGGTTCGTTCTATGACAGGTATATACTGGGGTCTTGGGTCGCCGCCGAAAATAAGATTTATAGTATGTTCAAAAATGAACACGTTGTAACAAGCGAACAGATAAAGGAACTCACGGAAGACAACCCGCTTATGCTTTTCGCAATGGGCGTTGACTTCGGCGGGAATAAGTCCGCCACGGCGTTTACGCTTATCGGGATTACGCGCGGGTATAAAAACGTGTTTGTTCTTGATGAGGTTTATGACAGCAAAAACATATCCGCCGAGCATGTCGTGCAAAACTTCAAGGAGACGGTGGCGCGGTGGAAGAAACTGTATCCGTCTCTTGTGGATTGCTATGTTGACAGCGCGGAAAGTTTGCTTAAAAAGTCCTTTGATTTCAGCGGGGCGAGGGTAAACGTTCACAACGCGAAAAAGTCGCCGATAAACGACAGAATATACGCCGCAATACGCCTTATGGCGCAGGGGCGTTTTTTTGTGTCTAAAAGTTGCCCAAAGCTTATAGAGGCGTTTGAAACGGCGGTATGGGACGACAAGGAAAAGACAAAGGACTTGCGGCTTGATAACGGCACGACGAACATTGACAGCCTTGACAGTTTTGAATACGCGTTAGAGCCTTATATCAGAGATTTATTAGGATTGTGAGTATATGAATATTATGAAACGAATAAA
>BNUF01000425.1 GCA_025997155.1 Clostridia bacterium | reverse complement strand
TCAACAAAGACGCGGTGATATCGGCGGCGCTCGTTTCGGGGGCGGAGGCGATTCACCCCGGGTACGGGCTTTTGTCCGAGGACAGCGGCTTCGCCGAAAAATGCGCGAAAAACGGGATTGAGTTTATAGGGCCGCTTGCCGAAACGATATGCCTAATGGGCAACAAGGACGCGGCGCGGCACACTATGAACGACGCGGGCGTTCCCGTGATACCGGGGAGCGATATTTTAGAAGATATAGAAAAAGCGAAGGAAGCCGCCCAAAAAATCGGTTACCCCGTTCTTCTTAAGGCGCGTTCGGGCGGCGGCGGAAAAGGAATAAGGCAAATCTCGAACGACGACGAACTTAACAGGTATTTCCACCTAGTTTCAAAAGAGGCGGAGAACAATTTCGCCTCGGTTGGCGACAAGTATTTTTGAAAACACGGCACAGCTCCTCAATCCGATTTATTTTATGACAAACGAGAGTTCGCCCTCCGCGGCGGGTTCGCCGTTTACGGCGGCTTTTACGGCGGCGAAGTAGAACGGGTGGCGCGAACGGGTTATGTTCGCGGTCGTGCGAAAGGTGTCGCCAGGTTTCACGACGCGGCGGAACTTGATTTTGTCCATACCCGTGAAATACGGGGTTTTGCCCTTGACTTTATCCTGCAAAAGGACACAGCAAGCTTGCGCCATCATTTCGCATTGGATAACGCCGGGGACGACGGGGTTTTCGGGGAAATGCCCCTGCAAAAAATACTCGTCCCCGCGTATCGTAATCTCGCCCGTCGCCGTCCCGTTTTCGTCAATCTCCACGCGTTCAACAAGGAGCATAGGGTCTCTGTGGGGGATAACTTGTTTGATTTCATCTTTATTCATAGTATCACACCGTTATTCCAGTCTGAACAGATGTTGTCCGTATTCCACAACATCTCCGTTATTTACCAGTATTTCCGCAATCGTTCCGTCCGTTTCGGCGGTGATTTCGTTGAGAAGTTTCATCGCCTCAATGATACACAAGGTGTCGCCCTTGGCGAAAGACTGCCCGACTTCTACGAACGGGGGTTCTTCGGGAGCGGACGCAAGGTAGAACACGCCTACCATAGGGGAGAAGACAATGTTGCCAGGTGTCTGCACTTCGTCTTGCGGCGCGTCGTGCGCAATGTCGAACGGCTCGGAGCTTGGCGTTCGCGGAGTGTCGAGCGAAAAACGCCCCGACGCGCCGCGTTCAAGGTGTACCTCAAGGTTGCCCTCTTTCACGTCCAGCACGGACAAGCCCGAATT
>BNUF01000424.1 GCA_025997155.1 Clostridia bacterium | reverse complement strand
GGGAGGCTCGGCGAAAAACGCCAGCACCCCGAAAACGCAGGCAATCCTTCCGTTGCGCGGGAAACGCCTTAACGTCGAAAAGGCGCGGCTTGACAGAATCCTTGGCAACGAGGAAATCCGCTCGATGATTACCGCCTTCGGCACGGGGATTCACGACGATTTCGATATGTCGAAACTTCGGTATCACAAAATCGTGCTTATGACAGACGCGGACGTGGACGGGGCGCATATTCACACGCTCCTGCTGACGTTCATTTACCGTTTTATGACCCCTCTCATTGAGGAGGGAAAAATTTACATTGCCCAACCTCCCTTATATAAGGTTGAGAAATCAAAAAAAGAATACTATGTCTACAAAGACGAGGAACTTGAACCTCTTCTCAACGAAATCGGACGTGACGGAATCAAGCCAATCCAGCGTTACAAAGGTTTGGGGGAAATGGACGCGGGGCAGCTCTGGGAAACGACAATGGACCCCGATGTGCGTTCGCTTTTGCGCGTCGAACTTGAGGACGCGCTTGCCGCCGACGAAATTTTTACAAAACTTATGGGTGATAAAGTCGAGCCGCGACGTGAATTTATTCTCGAACACGCCCGTTATGCTCAAAACCTCGACTATTAGTAAGAGGTAATTAAATGGAAAACGATAACATTAAGAATATAAATATACAAGACGAAATGAAAACGTCCTACATTGAGTATTCGATGAGCGTTATTGTGGCGCGTGCGTTGCCCGATGTCCGCGACGGGCTTAAGCCTGTTCACAGGCGTATTTTGAATGCCATGAACGAACTTAACCTTGACCCGTCAAAGGGTTACAAAAAATCGGCGCGTATTGTCGGCGACGCGATGGGTAAGTACCACCCCCACGGCGACTCGTCGATTTATGACGCAATGGTGCGAATGGCGCAGGATTTTTCTATGCGCTACCCCCTTGTTGACGGACACGGAAATTACGGCTCAATGGACGGAGATTCCGCCGCCGCCCAGCGTTACACCGAGGCGCGTATGTCTCGTATGGCTCTTGAGATGCTGGCGGATATCGAAAAAGATACCGTGGATTTCGTCCCGAACTATGACGGAGAGTTGACCGAACCGACCGTGCTTCCGGCGCGTTTCCCGAATTTGCTTGTGAACGGAACGTCCGATTTCGTTGAGAAGAGGTTCAAGTTCCTCGTCTTTGTAGACATAGTATTCTTTTTTTGATTTCTCAACCTTATATAAGGGAGGTTGGGCAATGTAAATTTTTCCCTCCTCAATGAGAGGG
>BNUF01000423.1 GCA_025997155.1 Clostridia bacterium | reverse complement strand
CGAACAACGCTATATCGGCGTTGTTCATTTTTGCGTTTTGGAGCAGGCGGTCGGTGTTTCGTTTCACCCCGCAATTATGCCCGTGGGTTATGTAAATCCGTTTCCCCTCCGTTTCGTAAATTTCCGATTCGGGAGCGTTTGGGGCGTAATCGCAATTTCCCGAAACGGCGAGAGTGTCAATACCGAATTTTTGTTTAATATACATTGCGTCACTGTAATGGTCGCCTAGGTGTATGATTAAATTTATATCTTTTTGTATCTTTTTTACGACTTTTACCATATTCTCAAAATCATTGTGGGAGTCGCTGAAAATCAGAATCCTCAAATAATCCCCTCTCTTCTTAGCGCCTCACAGATTGCGCGAAGGGCGTTGCCCCTGTGGCTTATCCTGTTCTTTTCTTCCATAGAAAGTTCGGCGGTAGTTTTCCCGAGAGACGGCACGAAAAAAATCGGGTCATAGCCGAAACCATTTCCGCCGACAATGGAGCGTCCGATAATCCCCTCGATTGTGCCGCGAGCGGTAAACACGCGTCC
Organism: Clostridia bacterium; assembly: GCA_025997155.1. GTDB lineage: Bacteria > Bacillota > Clostridia > Lachnospirales > WQUN01 > BNUF01. Next base: position 750 of record BNUF01000423.1, on the reverse strand, counting down.
GTCAGGCGCGGCGTAGGCGATTGCGCAGACAAACCTTGCGGTACGGCGTTCGTCCTCTATTCCGTCTAATTTGTCTATGATATATTGATTCTTAATGTCATAAGAAGTGTCCTCACCCATAAACCGCGCCGAAAGAACCCCGGGAGCTTTATCCAAAAAATCAACCTCAAGCCCCGAATCGTCCGCCAAAACAGGGATATTAAGGATACGGCTGATTTCAGTCGCCTTTTTCACGGCGTTTTCCTCAAAAGTTTCGCCGTCCTCCACAACCTCTATCTTTTTGTCAAAATCGGACAAGGATAAAATGTTATAGCTCCCAAGGATTTCCTTGGCTTCCTTTAATTTTCCAATATTTGACGTTGCAAAAAGTATGTCCATTTAGTCGCCCTCTTTGTTTGTATTTCATCGCCAGCGTCTTGGGCGGGCTTGTCGCCGTCCCCGTGATTGCCGTGCCGACGAGTGTCGGGTACGGCGCGAATTTCGGCGGACTCTCCGCGCTGCTTGCTATGCTTAACTCCTGCGCGTCGGGGGTGTCCGTGGTGAATATCGACAACGGGTTTGGCGCGGGGTATATCGCGAATATGATAAACGGCTAAGGGGGGTGACTAAATGGCAAGAATGGTTATAGGGTCGAGTTGTACCGACAAGCATACGGTTATAGTGGGCATATGTATATCTCAAATTGTCCTGCTTGTGGCAGTAGTGGTATTATCAAATATATATTTTAAAACCGCGTCTGCTGAAAAAGCG
>BNUF01000422.1 GCA_025997155.1 Clostridia bacterium | reverse complement strand
GAGCTACCCCGTTTTTCAAACAAGCGTTTTCAAGCGACATTGCCTGAAATTTTTGCGTGAGTTCGTCGCGTTCTCTCGCGGTACTCGCCGCCGCGTCCGTGGCTTTTTCAAGCTCCGTCTTTTGCGTATCCGCCCATTCTTTGTATTTCTTAAAACCGTCCGAAGCCGTCTTAATGTCGGTAAATCCTAAATCTTTAAAAAGTTTCTCCTGTGCCTTCTTCGCCTCTTTGGCGGCGATTCCGTTTACCTGTTCTTGCGTGAATGTCTTTTCCGTGTCGGCCGCCGTCGTTTCAGCCGCCGCCGCGTCGGTAATTGCTGTATCTTGCTCGTCCATTTCAAGCCCTCCTAAATTTTAGGTTTTCTATTCCGTTTGATTTAACGCCCACCACGGATAAAAGGGCAACAAAAAAGACGCTTTACGCGCCCTTGTCGGTTTGTTAGTATAATACGCCTACTTGAAACTTGTAGTATTCTGAAAGTAAGTTTTTACCCTGCCGTATGCTTTCATAAACCTTTTCTTTCAAGCCCTCAAAAGTCTCGTCGCTAGGCATCATCATAGTAGGTATGCAATCGTCAAAAGTTTCATGAAACAGTTCCGATAATTCCCAAAATTCTGGTGTACTTGGACTGAAACTTATCATAATAGCCCTCCTAAATCATTGCTGAATACCTGTGTGCTTTTAGGAAAATATGATTTTAACACATTTAATCTATCTTTATCAAATTGAGCCTCATAAAAATGAGCGAACACCTCGGCGTTTATAAGTCTTGGGGCATGCTTCCAATAGCTATCTTCATGTCTCCAACCGCCAATTATCTTGTTCTTGCTAAACTCTCCGAATATGTCGGATACAGAAGAAGTTATATCACCTTTATCATGAAGTTCATATCCTATCCTGCTGTACGCTTCTTTTTTGCTTTTCAATGAGTTGGATTTCATAAACTGTTTAATTAACGCTGTTGTGAAATCTTGGTTTACAGATACTAATTTTGGGTTAGAAAAATCTATTAGATGCCCGTGTTCATGAAAAAATGTAGTGCCTGCTCCTCTTGAGCTAGTTAAGTCTTTTTTTAAGTCCATACTTATCTTCTAAGAGCCTGTTCAAAATCTTTCTGATGTGCTATAATCTTCCAAAAGAGGGAAGATTATAGCACATCTATCCGAGCGATATAACGAGAGAAGAATTTAACATAATAAGAAATGAATTGGAGCAAGCGAAGAAAACCACGAAACCGCGTGAAATAGACCTTTACGATATCTTTTGCGCAATACTTTATTTGATA
>BNUF01000421.1 GCA_025997155.1 Clostridia bacterium | reverse complement strand
CCCCCGCCCTGATTCCGCCTCCCCCGCCGCCGCTGTCTACTCTCGGAGTTAGCGCGGTTAGTGCGGGGGGTGGGGTCTCTCTGCTGTTGTAGTCCTCTTGGTGGGCGTTCAAGCTGATTGGGTGGGGTGATAGTTCGTGTTTGTGTACTCTTGAATACAATTATAACAACTATTTTTGTATTTGTCAATACATTTTTGAAAAATATTTTAATATTTTTGTATTTATTTTCACAAAATCAGCAAAAAAAATAGATGTAGAAATTTATCAACTGTTAGTCAATAAATTTCTACATCTAAATGTTAAGTTAATTAACTTAAAAACACGCCTTTATTCTTATAATATCGCTTCATCATCATATAATCAAGCGAGTTAATTCTCCGCTTTGGGGATTTTTAAGGTTTTCTGTTTCTAAGTCAAAATGCGTATTTATTGTATTAATAGCGTTTAGGCGTTGTGAATCAAGTTTCTCTGTTTCAATGGCTAAATGAGCGTCGTTTGCGTTTTTTGCGATTTTACGATTTATAGCGTCGAACGATTGGTCATATATTTCTGTATCATTATCAACTTCCGTTTCGGTAGATTTTCCCGTTAGCAAGTCTGATAAAAAGTCCTGTATAATATTTCGTTTTTCTTGCGACAATTCAGTAAACGCTCTAACTACCTTTTCGTCGAAACTGCTAAGGTTGTATTTAGATTTCAATTCAGAAAAAATACTTTCATTATTAACTTCTAAGGGTTCGCCAATCCCATTTTTAAGCCATTCATAACGAACGCCAAACGTTGCACAAATTAACCGTAGTAGGGGTTCTTTTTGTTCTGGCTTTTTTAAATTGCCCAATTCTATGTTCTTGACTATATCCCTATTAACTCCGAGTTGTTCTCCAAACAGTTCTTGTGATGATATTCCTAAAATTTCTTTCCTTAGATATCTTATACGTTCGTGTAAATCCATTAGTCACCGCTCCTTTTTCTTGCTTCTAAGTTCACAATAAAATTATATATTTATTTTTTGTGAATGTCAATACAAAATATCTTAAATATTTTTAATAATGTATTGACATTCACAAAAATATGTGGTAATCTTGTACTTACAGATACATAAATATTAGAATTTTGAAAAAGGTGGTGATAAATATGGAAATTGAAAATATAGACAAATTCATAAATATGTATTTAAGCCTTGACAAAGAGGGCAAATCGGCAGTTTTCGGAATGGTAACAATGGCAACATTTATACAACAAAAAGAAAATAACCGCGACCGAAAATCCACCGCGTAGCCCCGCCCAAA
>BNUF01000420.1 GCA_025997155.1 Clostridia bacterium | reverse complement strand
GCGAGGACGCGGAGAACGGCGCGGATACGGGCAAGCTCACTTTCCCCGAGGCGTTTGTGATTGAGGGTTTGACAAAAACCCCGAACACCACGCGGGTAATCATAGGCGAGAACGTAAGCGTCAGCCCGTCCGAAAACTGGGCGATGAGCCTGAACGCGGGGACGGTGAACCTAAGCCACAGCGAGGGCATAAACGGCGTAATCAAAACGGCGCGAACCTCCGAAACGCTTAAAGCTCCCGCCTACAACGCGGCGTTCGACAACTTTTTCAAACAGTTTCCAAGCGCGGAGATAAGTTATACGGATGTGTTCATAAGCGACACGGCGCGTGGGAGAATGGCGGTTGCGCGGTATCTTCTCGACGATACGGAAACGGAACTTATAGCCATTGGAATGGGCAACGGCGGCACGGTGACTATCGGCGTGTTTAACTACCCCGTTGGCGACGTTCGGCACGAGCTGGTGCTTAGTCTGCTTAAAACCCTTGCATACGGCAGCAACCCAGTGCGGGTTGAGAATTAAGGGGATATTATCAAAAATGGGAGTGATAGAATGATTGTTATCAACAAAGACACAGGCGAACAGCGCGAGTACGGCGAGGTTGCAGTAGGAGTTTTAAGGGAACTTGGAGAACTTGGAGTGTTTGACGGGGCTGCGGCTTCCAAAAATATGGATAATCTTACGGTTCCTAATGATATTTTCGTGTTGCTTGATAAGATTGTTGGGATAGACGTAGAAAATTTCAAAAAAATGAGCGAATTAGGCAAAACGCTTGAACTTTCGGAAATTACGAGGCTTATGTCTAAGTATAAAATTCAGTCGAATGATTACAAGGAGCGTCACGCGGCTTTTGAGGGGTTGTTTGCGGAAGCGGAAACGAACAAAAGCGCGGAAAAACCACGGAAAGCGCGGAAAAAACCGCCTGCGGACGCTGATAAGGATACCGCTTGCGTACAGGAAATCGACAGGATTGTAAAAAACGCGGACGGCGCGAAAACACTTTCGAGTATCATCAGAACCTACGGCAAAGAGCGTGTGCGGCGTGTTTTTGAGAACGGCGCGGCTTCCCGCGACAGTTCCGCGCTTGATTATGACGGCGGTAAGTTTGTAGAATTATGGGAAAATAGCCTTTACATCTATACTTCGCAAGACGATAAATTCAAGCCCGAAACGGCTGATTTAGCGGAGTTCGGCGGGGTTTTGCGCGAGTACGCCAAGAGTTTGGGCGGCGTTATTTCGTATCAGCCGCAAGGGAAAATGCCCGTTGACACAAGCCCGCTGTATCAGGAGT
>BNUF01000419.1 GCA_025997155.1 Clostridia bacterium | reverse complement strand
CTTGCAGGGAACCTGAAGGAGGAGGACGGGTCAACACAATATATGCTGAAGACCGCGATACCGACAATTATGTTGGTATTTTTTCTTACCATAGGTTATTCGGGGACGTTGGGCAAAGCGTACGGGACGGTGGTGGACGGTATGGCAGTTGCTGCCGACCACGTTGTGAGTTACAATTTAGCGTCATATGTGAGGAAGTTGGTTGGCGAGAACGGCGCGTATACTTTCTCTTTAGCGGCGACGGGAACGGAAGGCGGCAAGTACGCGCAGAACGTGGCTGAGGAGATGTACAACAAGATTTTGAGTATGTGCGTGGGAACGGACGCGGAATTCCAGCAATCGTTAGGCAAGGTTATTGAGGATTCGGTTTACGGCGAAGCCGCGGACGGCGGGCAATGGTGGGGAGTACCCGCAACGAATAGCCCGTCGGAGAGTTTGCTTGGGGGAAAACGCGACGGTTATGAAACACTCACGAAACTCGCGCAGATTAACTTGCCATCGGCAATGCAGGAGCAAGGCGTGATTCAGGTGGAGGCGGACGTGAAACGGCTGAAGTCCCCACAGGTTTATGACACCGTGTCGGACAACGTTATCGGCGGCTCGGGTTTGACATGGAGCATTGACGACCTTATGAACGCGGCGGTTGGGCACGCGGCGGGCGGAAGCCAGATGTCGAAGGTGAGCAGAACGTCGAACGCGAAGTATGTTCACGTTGTGGTGAAGATTAACCCGCGCACGGCGGATTATATCACGCCAGACGCGCAACAGCGCAAGAACGATAATGTTCAGTATCAGAACGGAGATACCACAGACCCAAACAACTTGGGGAATTAGGGAGGGGAGGGGCGATTATTCGCCCCTTCTTTTTTATGAAGGGAGGAAAACAAGATGCTGAAACGGTTAGCGGCGTTGTTGCTTGCAATGTTGCTGTTGTGCACGAGCGTGTTCGCCGATACGATAGAGATAGACCAAGGCGACATATCGAAATACTCTGGCACAGGCATTTTGAAACAGGCGTTTTTCAATCACTTGCGTTCGCTGAACGAAAAGGTTTTGTATAACCTGTCAACGTCGAACCAAGACCACGTTTATAAGATAGCGGTTATCACGCAGATGTAAGACCGCATGAAGAATGAAAAAAAGCGCGGAAGTGAAAAAAACCGAAAAAACCCGCGAAATCCCGAAATGGCGGGATTTTTTATTTTGGGTTGTGCAATATTCTCATTATTGATGTTGTGGGTGGAATGGGGGGAAATGGCAGGAGAGGGGGAAAATGGGGAAGAGTGCGAGGG
>BNUF01000418.1 GCA_025997155.1 Clostridia bacterium | reverse complement strand
CTCGCACTCTGCTCCGCTTGCTGTTCGGCGCAGCCCGCCAACGCCGCGGCCAAGACCGTAATCAAGCTGAATATCTTAAATATTCTCATCTCGTCCTCCACAGCAAGCGCGACGTATGATAACATAATCCGCAACAAGGCGTATCCCGCGACTGATACAGAGTACGCGACACTTCCGCAAAAACTGAAAAACATAGCGGATTACGCCTACGCTTGGCGCAACGGCGAGTTGCCATATGGCGTTACGTGGTATTCATACGACCATACCGTGGTAAACTATGCCGAAACAATGAAAAGCTACTCGTCAAGCAGTCTGGCAAGCGTTGATTACACCGCCCTCGGCAAGGTACAGACTACGGACTGCTCCGACCTTGTAATCAAAGTAATGAAAGCGAACGGCGTAAACGCGAATTTTCAGTCGGGATTATCTTCGGGAGATACGCCGTCAGACTGGTTCGGCAAAAACTCCAATACCCGCGTGATAACGCCCAAAGAGGCGCGGGCAGGGGACGTAGTGTGGCACGACGGTCACGTTGAGTTGATTGTCGGGAACACGGGGAGCGAACTTGACATAATAAGCGCGAACTGGTACGGGCGGCGCGTGGAATACCACAGGTATACTTACGGCACGGCTCTTAAAATGTATCAGGTGCGGAGACTTAACGCGCTTGCGTAGGAGGACGAGATGAGAATATTTAAGATATTCAGCTTGATTACGGTCTTGGCCGCGGCGTTGGCGGGCTGCGCCGAACAGCAAGCGGAGCAGAGTGCGAGTGCGTACTACATGGAGGAATCAAAGGCGCAGTACAGGCGGATTGCGGAAACTTACGCGAACATAGACGCTATCTTTGACAGGAATTCTTTTGATTTTCATTACTTACAGAGAACGCCAAAAACGAGATAAACGAAATCCTTGATTTCAACATAAGAAAAAAAGAAAATTATGAACAGGCGCAGACCGACCCGTCAATCGCCGAACAGGAAAGCGATTACAGCACATATATATCGGAGCTTAATCAAATTATGCCCGAACTCCTTAAAATAGAGCGAAAAGCCGAGATTAACTACATTTACTACCTTGACGGAGGGGTTATCGCGAATATAACAAACGCGTTTAACGAAATCGTTTTTGTTCATCTCGATATAAACAAGGACGGCACGGTGGCGGCGGTCAGCAACGGCGATTAGGAGGGATTTCGCTTGAAGAAAAATGAAAAAACAATATTGATTGTCGTTATTGTAGCCGCGCTTGTTTTTTCGGTTTATTCGCTCAACAAACCGCAGACGGACGCGGC
>BNUF01000417.1 GCA_025997155.1 Clostridia bacterium | reverse complement strand
GCAAACGCCCGAGATTTTCCGTGACGATATTGACGGCGGTGTCGAACCCGAAGGTGGTGTCCGTAGCGCCCAAGTCGTTGTCAATGGTTTTTGGGATACCGATTACGTTCACGCCCTTGCGGGCAAAGTCGCGCGCGCTGGTGAGCGTTCCGTCCCCGCCCAGAACGCAGAGTACGTCCACGCCCTCTTTTTTAAGGTTCGCGACGGCAACGTCCGAAACGTCCTTTTTGATTTTTTCGCCGTTTTCGATTACGTTGTAATCAAACAGGTTGTCCTTGTTTGAACTGTACAAAATCGTTCCGCCCCTGTGCAGAATACCCGACGTCGTCGTCAAATCCAGAGGGATAAAGTCGTTGTTGTACAATCCGCGATACCCGAATTTATACCCGATAAGCTCATAGTCATATTTCGATATACAGGCGCGGACAAGCGCGTAAATGACCGCGTTAAGCCCCGGCGCGTCGCCGCCGCCTGTCAAAACCCCGATTTTTCTTTTCATAGATTTCCTCCACAGCAAATATTTTGCTTACTATTATACAATCTTTTCCGATGTTTGTACAGGAAAAATTTTTGATAAATATGTTGCTTTATGCGGCTGTTTTGTATAAACTATAATGAGGGAAAATGAATAAGGAGATAATATATATTATGCGTTGTATAAAATCATTTTTTTCGAAACTGAACCCGACGGAACGCTCACATTTCGTTATAATAACTTTTATGCTTTTTATAATTCCGCTTGTCGTGTCGGTGTCGGCACGCGCCCCCTCTCCAGATGAGTCGTTCGTTTTCGCTCAAACCGAAATTATTGATTTTTTTGTGTACACAAAGTCCATACTGCTTTTGATTGCGGGCGGGGTGTTCTTTTTGTCGAACATGTTTACGGAATCCGCCGCCGCGACGCGCCAAGGCTTCAAAGATTTGAAAAACCCCGTTACCTACGCCGCGCTGACGTATCTTGTGTTCGCGGGGCTTTCGGCGTTTTTTTGCAAGAATCTTCTCGAAAAACTGCCCCTGAATGAGGCGGCGCAGGGGGGAGGTTTGGAGCAAGTCAAGCTCGAAGAGCTGAAGAACGCCTATAAACTCGATAACCACGGAGGCGGCGAGAAGCACCGCGATTACGGATTTCGCGGTGATTTCTCTTCTCGAAAATAATGATACCTTAAGCAATATTATAACATACACGATAAGTATGAAAATGTTCTCGTAACTTCCCGCAATCCCTGTCAGTTTTATGTTCAGATTCTTGCAAAAAAACGCCGAAAGCCCCGCGAACACAAGATACGTCAGCGCGG
>BNUF01000416.1 GCA_025997155.1 Clostridia bacterium | reverse complement strand
CCTTTGCATAAAGAAAAATTAAAGAGAATAGGAACTGGACAGGCGTGGTTTCCAGTCTCTTGGACAAAATCAGATATTAAAGCGGCAGGCAATTATGTAGCGAACTTGAAATCCAATCAAGGAATTGCAGATGGAGTACGAGCTTTTGGAACGTACAAAGGAGTTCGAGTTGGTATCATAAAAACAAATGGAAAACTCGCAACAATATTCCCTGACGCGGATTTGCAACCTTAATTTAGGATAGGAGGTAAATATGTTTGCAGACAATGTAAAAAATATATTGAGAGATAGAAGACTATTAGATTCAGAAGATTATATTCCGATTGAAGAATTATGGGGGAAGTTGACTTCTTTATTGAGTGAGAATGTTCGCCAAACCATAGATTTTTTGGACAACTGTTCTTCTGACGAAGCGGAATGGATTAGCGAAGTATTTGAGGACATTGCCTACAATCTTCAGAGTTGGGATTATATCGACTGCCTTAAGCGATTGCTTAAAAAATATCCCGACGCTAATTTGGATTCCTCTGTTCAAGTTGCTGAAAATTATATGCAATAGTAACTGGAGGATTTACTATGTACGAATATCACGGTTGGGCAACATTGAGGGAAACCTACCTAAACGAAGATAACTTTGACGAAAAAATTGACGAGATAGTTTCCGTTATCAAAAGTCGAATAGACGAAATTGGCATTGATAACGGCTTACTTGACCTGCGTACTGTAAACGGCGCGTACCAACTCCACTTGTCGGGATTGTTAAATCATAAAGGCAAAAGAGTCTATGAAATTTTTGACTTGTATGATTTAATAGCGAAAACTGCCGTAGGTTCTTATGGTATACTATACGTTTTTGACGATGAGGACGATAATGGTCACGAAAACGAATTTCAATGCTATGTTTTAGCCAAGGGCAAATTCACCAAAAGAATAGATTCGTTTCTATCACCTTATACCCCTACCGTTGAAGAATAGCATCTAAAGCGGTAGGAACTCTCGCGATAATACTCATCTAACTAAAAGTAGGAGGTAAAGTGTTAGGAAAATCGCAAACTCTTTTGGAAATACAGGAAACACAGAGCAAGCGACAGGGGGGATAATTATTGAGCAAACAAACAATCTCCGAACGCGCCGCACAGTACGCTATGAAGTTCGACCAGTCGATACGAGTTTCCGACGTGATACTTTCGGACGACAACAAGGCTAAGGTGCAGAAGATTTTACAGGAGCTTAAACACCGCGACTTGTTCAAAGCGTACCCCGAACAGGGCTTGTACGCTATGAACAAGTTTTTAT
>BNUF01000415.1 GCA_025997155.1 Clostridia bacterium | reverse complement strand
CATTAACTTCACTTTTTAAATGACCATTCTTCAATGCGTTCAACGCTTTTTCCCTTAAATCTATTGAATATGCCATACTTTTATTTTAACACATCTATTCAATATTTTAAATAGCCTTGACTATATGTCGACGCGTGCAGGAGCGGAGAAGTCGTTCCCGGGAGTATGTTCGTATACGCGCTCCATACGCTAAATAACACGAGATATATTATAAACTTTCCGACCAAACGGCATTGGCGCGACGCGTCGCTAATCGAGGACATCCAGGCGGGGATGCGAGATTTGGCGGAGGTTATACGTAATCATAATATAATGTCAGTTGCGCTGCCGCCGCTCGGCTGCGGTCTCGGAGGGTTAGAGTGGTCTGTCGTAAGACCCTGTATCGAAAGCGAACTGTCTAAACTCGGCGACGTGCGAATTGACGTGTACGAACCACGAACACCGCGCTAAAATAATAAAAATATGAGGAGTGCAATAATATGAAACGAACCCCTAAACCTTACGATACGATATATATCGTTGAGAAAAAAATATGCAGATATAGTGGTGCCGATAAAATCGTCGGCGAGAAAACGATTACAAAAGTCGGAAATAAATATTTTTACGCCGACCTAACGCCGCGTTATCCCATCGCATTTGAAATCGACAGCTTCGTTGACGGTTCGTGGGCGGACAAAACACACGACATGGGTCATCCACACGTTTATTGGGCTTTTCTGTCAAAAGGCGTCTACGACATACAAATGCTGAAAGAAAGCCGAATAAACGAAATTAAGAATGCAAACTTCGATGATATGTCCTGCGCCAAAATCGAACGCATATATTCGGCGGTATTTGACCTGTCGGATATGTGTGAAGCGGAAGACTGGGAGATATAGTACGGAAAGGCGTTATCCGCAACAAAGAGAATCTTAAAATCTTCCCCAAAATTAAAAGACAACAAAACGTTCCAATACGCTCACGAGGCGAATGATATCCAATATTTCAGCAATTCGATTGTCATTGTCGCGCTTAACGAGGAAAATCTGGCTTCGACGGGCTTGAACGCGGCGTTTACCCGGGTTGGCAATTATTTCAAAAACGTGATATACTAAGAGTATGTTCATATATGTCACCAAAAACATAAAGAACGGAGAGTTTCGTCTATGGTAAAATATAAATACGACCCTGAGGATTTTCGCGATGTTGGTTTATACGAGGATTTAAGCCGCTTTTATGAACTTCTTGAAATATATCACAACAGCCAAAGCAACCACGACCGTTGGGCTTTCAGATCGCATTGGGAAGATTTGTTTTTTGCTGTC
>BNUF01000414.1 GCA_025997155.1 Clostridia bacterium | reverse complement strand
CATTTATATTCAACTTCGCCGTCAACAGATATCCCATTCCTAATAATTTTAGATACAACAAAGAACAAATTAGTCAACATTTTTCTCAGTACGATAAGTTTTATTATTACCTCCATAATAATCAAGAAACGATTACACCGCAAATAAAAGAAGAAATATTTGACGTAATCTCAGAAAATGAAATGTTTAGTATTAATTTTAAGCGCATTATTTCAAGAGAACAAGAACTTGAACAAGAACGGCGTAAAGAACAAGAACGGCGTAAAGAACAAAAATGGTGTGAAGAACAAGAAGAACAGGCTAAAGTTTTAGAAGTGTTGGAGAAAGACCAACCGTGTATGAAAGAAGAGCCACCTCCTGAAGAAAAAACGAAAAACCTAGAAGAATACGCAAAGAATAGCCAAGCCGAAAGAGAAAAAAAAGTGAAACGGTTCGAAGAAACAAAGGCAACGAAAGACGCGGAGCGCAAAGCAAAGGAAGAGGAATACGCGAAACTAGAAGCGGCGAGGTTTCAGAAAGAGGAAGACGAACGACGCAAGAACGAAGAAAAAGCAAAGCGAGACGCTGAAGAGAAAAGAAAAAAAGCAGAGGAATACGCGAGACTCAGGGAGGAAGAAGCTAAACGCAAAGCCGAAGAGGCACAGCGCATAGCGAACGAAGAAGCAAGACGCAGAGAACAAGAGACACTCCGCAAAGCTGAAGAAGAACGGATTAGGGCTGAAAAAAAGGCAGAGCTTGCGCGGATTAGGGAAGAAGAAGAGAAACGCCGAGCGGACGAGGAACGAGTCAAAGCTGAAAAAGAGGCGGAGCGTAAGGCGGAAGAAGACAGGCGCAAGGCGGAAGAAGAGCGAAAAAAAGCGGAAGAAGAAGCGAAGCGCAAGGAAGAAGAAGCAATCCGCAAGGCGGAGGAAGTGCGAAGAAAAGCGGAAGAGGAAGCGCGAAAAAGAGCTGAAGAAGAAGCTAGGCGCAGGGCGGAGGAAGAAGCGGCAAGGATAAAAGCCGAACAAGAAGAGGCAAAACGAGTACAAATGTTGACAATTGCGGCGAAGTTGGAAGGAATAGTCGGTTTCGATAAAGAATATATACAGCGATTAAAAAATCTTTATGCCATAAGATTGCAAATCGGTACTCTCGGCAAACAACTGGAAGGCAAAACAGACAAGTCGGAAATCTTTGAAATCAAAAAGAATTGGGTCGTCCATACGCGTCGGCAAGGTTAGGATAAGCGTCAGGTCGAGGGTTGGGTCATTGTGGAAAACTTGATTTTCTTTTATAAGTTTCTTGACAAGATATCCGAAATCAACAAAACAACCGCTCC
>BNUF01000413.1 GCA_025997155.1 Clostridia bacterium | reverse complement strand
AAGCTTGCCTTGCTATGCTTAATCTTTTGCGGTATCACTCTATGGAGTTCAAGCAACAACGATACAACACGGATAACTTTATAACTCTTTTTTCGGCGGTAGTGGCGAACAACGACTGTTTCGAGGAGTGGGGCGAGTTTTGCGATATCGTGACGGACTACAACGCCAAGGGCAAGCCGACGCGGATTGAGTTAAAGCCGAATAATCACGAGGAAAACGAAAGAGGGGGTAAATCGTGACATACAAAATCACAATACCGTTTACGCTCCCAGGCACGAACCAGTACGTCGGGGAAAACCGCCGAAACAAGTATAAGGGCAATAAGACTAAGCGGGATATCGAAAGTATGCTAGCACTTATCTTTAATGCGGAGTTGCGTGGTGTGACGCTGAAAACGCCCGTGACGCTAGATTATCTGTGGGTTGAGAAGAATCGGCGGCGGGATAAAGATAATATAGCGTTCGCGCAGAAGTTCATACAGGACGCGCTTGTGAAGTCGGGGAAACTAAGTAATGACGGTTGGGCGGAGGTTGAGGGGTTTAGCCATAAGTTCACGGTTGACAAGAAATACCCGCGTGTGGAAGTGGAGATTACGGAGGTTTTGGAATGAGCGAATTATGTGACGACGGCGTTAAAAAATTAGCGTACGCGGTAATAGCACAGGCTGTGAACGACTATAAAACCAAATACCGCTATTCCGCGAGAGAATTTATTGAACGCGGGGATTTGCTTGAGTGGTGGTTGTCGTTTTTGGTTGACGACCCTGCGGACAGCGTCAAATCTATACGTGACAAAATGGCACGGCGGTATCCGAAATCAAAAAACCGAAATAAGGAGACCGCGAATACGGAGGGGTAATACGAGAGGGGACAGCAAAAATGGATAACGTGAAAGTATTTGAAAACGCGGAATTTGGCAAGGTGCGGACGGTGGAAATTGACGGCGAGCCGTGGTTTGTCGGGAGAGACGTTGCGGAGATTTTGGGGTATGCGAAGCCGAGCCAAGCGGTTATAGACCACTGCAAAGGTATCCGCAAAATAGGGATACCTTCAAATGGCGGGGAACAAGAAACTAACGTCATAGGTGAGAGTGATATTTACAGGCTGATTTTTAATTCCAAACTGGAAAGCGCGGAAAAGTTTCAAGATTGGGTTTTCAAAGAGGTCATACCCTCGATCCGCAAGCACGGAATGTACGCGACAAATGAATTACTTGACAATCCCGAGCATTTACTCGCCGTTACGCTGAAACTCGTTGACGAACGCAAGGCGCGGTTACGGGCGGAAACTGAAAAAGCGGAGCTCGAAAAGCAAGTTGAAA
>BNUF01000412.1 GCA_025997155.1 Clostridia bacterium | reverse complement strand
TTGACGGTTGTTTGGCGTAATCAAACGTATAATCCCGCTCGCGTAAGTTGTTTTCAATAATGCGGATATGCACACGCAAAGCCGACAGTGCCTTTCTGTAATCCGCCTCACTCATGTGGAGATAACGGACAATGCGTTTTGCGTTCGCAACTGCCCTCATACTTGACGCATTTACGGACGGAAGCCATTTTGCTAACAACGATACATCACCACCCTCCGCAAGCGCTTTCCTATCTTCATCAAACTTCGATTTTATAAACAAAAGCGCGTCAGTCTCACAAGACGTGCCAAACATAGCAAGCAAATCATCAAACCGCCCGTACTCGGCTATCATTTCAATATTCTTACGCACGGAATCGGGACAGTTCCCCGCAAGCCAACACAAGATTATACGGAATACGCGCCGTTCGCCCAACCCTCCACGCACGTCACGCACGAAAAACAATATCTTCATTGCAAGGTCGGGATTCTCGGCATAGGCACTAGCAAAACGACTAACAATATCGCTTTCCGCCTCTCTCCTAAGCGCCCCGATTGTCGCAAACAAATCAAGGCAATCGGAATATGTCGTGGCGTACGTAATAGCGCCGTTTTCAGTAAAGGTCTTATTGGCTTCTTCTTTAAGAAATTCTAACACGGGAATCCCCCTCTCTATTTTATGTACAAGGCGCGGGTTTGCGGGAGTCACGCCCGCTTGCCGAGGGGTTACCCCGGCTTATCTGAGGTTTTCTGCTGGGTGCGCCTTTTAACAAAGCACTGCTACGATTTTGAAAGTCGTTTGTAATTGCTGTGTGTGCTTTTATCATTCCATCTTACCAGAATTTTCTTGTGCTGTCAATATGAATTCACAATCTCCTCAGCCTTATCCCCGCCCCATTCTCCCTACCTTCCATAACAGTATAACCTAAACCGCTACGAAACGCAAGAAGTGTCCCTCTCCGACAAAACCGCAATCTTCCTATTCACAACATACAAAAAACTCACAACAAGGCAAGCCAGCGTCCTGTCCTCACAATACAGCTCAGCCTTCTCGCAAACCTCGTGGTGTAATCTCAACCAATCCCCAAAAGAACATCTTCTCGTCATGCCCATAAGCGAAACCACAAACCTCCTCTTATCGGCAGAAACGCAGGTGTTCCCTTTAACATAAGCCAATGCGTTCAGCAATAGTGCGGCAGAATCCACCCACACATCCGTCAGTCCACAGTCCTTAACCACAACGCCAACCGTCCTATCCACAATCCTAACGGCATCTTCCAACTTCCTAATCCCACGCACAGTTTCGTCATTACCTTTCAACATCTCAACACGCATAAAACCAACC
>BNUF01000411.1 GCA_025997155.1 Clostridia bacterium | reverse complement strand
ACGCTCGGCGACATCTTGCTCCGTCACGCCGCCGACTTCCTCTTGGTCGACAATCTGTTCGTAACTCGCGAAGAATCCATACTTCTTATAGATATAAACGGGCAACACATACTTAAACAACATTATCGACTCAACCGTTTCTTCCGAAAAGATAGCGACACGCTTCCCCTCTAAAAACACGTTCACAAGCCAGTTCACGGCAATTGTGGTCTTCCCTAAATTCGGCTTTCCAATCAACACGACATACCTTGTTTTCATAATCTGCTGTTTGGGATTATCAATCGGCGGAATCCCGTAAAGCCCTATCTTCGCAGAGCGGTTTTCCGTAACGTCTTCCATCAGCGCGTCAACCCTCGCCATGCCCATCAGCGGTTTACTCTCCTGTGACGCGTCCGACAACCTCCCCGCCAAAGCCGAGTTCACAAACCCCACAAATTCAAGCCAACCTGACGCTCCCTTAAATTTCTTTCTTCCCAAAAACTGATACCAACCGTCATACCTTGCATTCGGAAAATGTTCGTTGCCGTTCACCAAAAGCGACTGTGCTTGAATTGCTTCCTGCGACACGGCTAAGCAATAATTCGTCGTTAGCGACACGGTATATCCAATCGCCTCATCAGGCGACACCTGCAAATCAAACGCGTCGTCATACAATTCCATTGCACGCCTCTTCGCAAGACTCGCCGCTTCCTGCACATTCTGCTCAATCAAAAAGTCAGACGCTTTGCCTTCCTCCGCCATCATCGCCGCGAAACCCTGCCCGTCTTTCTGAATTACTTCATACAAGTTCGCGTTCAAAATGGTATCAAAAACATCCCTCAAAAACACAGGCTTACTCTTCGTCAGAAACGAAACTTGCTCCAACTTTTCCGCAACGCTGAAAAACGGAAAATACTCGGTTTCCATTTCCTGCGTGCGTATCATTCTTGTCACGATATCCAACAATATATGAAAACTGCCGCTGTCCCCGCGTTCGTGAGGCAACAACGCCGACGCGAACTTCGTCAAATCAGCGCAAAGTTCAGGGTGTGAACTTAGGTCGTAATCTAAACACAAAATACCCCCTTTCGTTCTCGTAATACTATGTATTTTCGGCAAATTCACGAGGGACGCTTCGTTCACATTAAAACGCAACAAAAAAGAGGCATGAGTCTCGTACTCGCTATGCCTCTTTTGTCGAAATATTGATTAGCCAAATTTCATACATTACTGAAACAACGTTCCCTGTTCAAGTTCTTCAAGTAAAGATAAATGTGTCGGTTGCCAACCTAAAAGTTCACGCGTCTTTTCGCTTGACCGTGGTATATCCGCCGAGGCGATTGCGCCGAGGAAT
>BNUF01000410.1 GCA_025997155.1 Clostridia bacterium | reverse complement strand
TCACCTGACCTTAATCCGATTGAAAAATTGTGGGCAAATGTTAAAAGAAGATTGAGATTTCATATGCACAAATTTGATTCTTTTTGGGATGCGTTGGCTAACGCTTTTAAATAGCCTCGACTATATACGATTCTGACTTGCTCAACAAAGAAAGACTGGAAGTTTCTTCATGTGTGAAATAGCACTTTCGGTTTGCACAAAATTCCGCTTGCCGTTTTCGGCGAGGTATGGTATACTAGTATGGAACTATGGAGGGAGTACACGGCTTGGGCAATGACGCGAAAGATAAGAAACCGAAGGTTATAAAGCCATTGCGCGAACTCAACCTTGAGGACGACTTTATGTTCGGTAAGGTTATGCAGAATACGGACATATTGTGTCGGGTTATATCAATGCTGTTGCGCATGGATATTAAAAGTGTGGAGTTTATGAATTCGCAACAAGTGTTTCAAAATTATTACGATAATAAAGGCGTACGTTTAGATGTTTACGCGACAGATGAGAAAGGAACTGTTTATAACGTTGAGGTTCAAAGTGCCCCTAAGGATAACTTGTTTAAGAGAAGTCGCTACTACCAAAGCACGATGGATGCCGCACTTCTTCCTAAGGGAAAACGGTATACCGAGTTGCGCGACTCGTATGTTATATTCATATCCACGTTCGACTTGTTTGGAAAAGGGCGTCACATTTACACCTGTTCAACCATTTGCGAAGAGGATACGACGATTCGCGTAAGCGACGGCACAAAAAGGATATTTGTAAACACAAAGGGTACGCTTGAAAATGAAGTAACCGACGATGTAAAGTTATTCTTAAAATATGTTGAACACTCAACTACGGAGACTATAGCGGAAACAGATAGCGAGTTTTTTCGCAGGTTGCACGAGGTGGTGGAGGCTATACGGGTTGACCCGAAATTGGAGGTGGAGTATATGACCACACTTACGAGGGAGCAAGACATTTGGGAAGACGGCAAGATTGAGGGCAAGATTGAGAAAGGGATTGAAGATGCCGTAAACATAATCAAGGAATTCGGCGCAAAGCCTCTAAAAGCATTGAGAACAGTTGAGCTTCCAGAAGACAACTTGGGGGACTTAATCAAACTCTTGACGGAACGCGGAATATCCTATCAAAACTAACATTCCAAGAGGTTGCAAATTATTGCAACCTCTTTTTGTTTGCATGTTCGCAGATATTATGGAGGTTTTATAGTCAAGGCTATTTAAAATATTGAATAGATGTGTTAAAATAAAAGTATGGCATATTCAATAGATTTAAGGGAAAAAGCGTTGAACGCATTGAAGAATGGTCATTTAAAAAGTGAAGTTAATGA
>BNUF01000409.1 GCA_025997155.1 Clostridia bacterium | reverse complement strand
ATCCGAGGCTGTAACGCGGTATTCGCCGTAGCTGCCACCGCTGTTCCTTACCATCACGCCGAAATACTCCGCCGCGACGCTTGCCGCTTTCTCGCGGGTAATGCCGGTAAACTCAATTTCAATGCCGAACTTGTGATTAAACAATGTTTATAAACCTCCTTCCCAAGCCCGGATTGAATAGTCAAGGGCTTGGCGCAACCGGCGAGGGGAATACACCGATTGCGTCAAGCCCTTGAAAACTAATTGTTAAATTGCGTTATATAGTGTGCCGTTCTTACGGCACGCCTTCCCTCTTTCCGATTACTACTTGCTTATTCATCACGCCGCCCTCGTTTCTGTCCCCACAGCCGCCATCTGCGCGGCTTTCAGGCGTAAACCCAACGCGTGTACCACATTGACTGTAACAGCGTTTCCGGCTTGTTTGTAGGCTTGGGAATCGGAATTGTTTTCCATTAGCCTGTAGATTTGCCTTTCGTCAAAACCCTGCAACCTAAGGCATTCCCTCGGTGTTAAGCGGCGGATACGACCATTTAGCGTTATAACACCCTGCTGACTGCCGGTGTCTATTGTGTTTGCGATGGCTTTGCCGACACGCCCGCGCTTTTGGTTCTGATTGGCATAGCTCAAATTGACGGAATCACCGGGAGTGGCTTCTTTGTATCCCCGAGCGGTCGCTTCCTTAATGTAAAGAACCGCATTTTGCGTCTGATTGCTAAAACCCTTATAATATCCGGCAATTAAAGTGTGCGCGGTATCAAGTTCGTGCGTTATACCCTCGCGTCTGTTAAAACCTACCGCGCTGTAGCCGCGCTTCAATGCCTCGTTTATAATCAAAACGCCGGAGTTCTCAGCCTTGTGGTTACTCACGCCGCTGTCATAGCGGGCTGTCAAACACCGCGCCGCTTCCGTAATTTTCGGATTTGAGTTCATATCAATAAAATACAATCCTGTTTTACCTCCCGAACCTCCGGATTTAGCCAGCAGCGTCTTTGCCAAGCCTGCCGGGTCATAAACCCGCGAATCCTGCCTCCCGCCTACGATTTGTACAAGAGTTTTTTGGTTTGCTCCTCGGATAGGTAATACTTTTCCGGCACATCCGCTATCAAGATATCCGACAATATACACTCTGCGCCTGGATTGCGGCACTCCGAAATCTTTGCTGTTAAGCACCTGCCATTCGAGACTGTACCCCAAGTCTGAAAGTATACCGAGGATCGTGTTAAACGTTTTGCCTTCGTTATGCGATAAGAGTCCGAGGACGTTTTCAAGGAGAAGATAAGCAGGTCTTCCTTCTTTAACCACACGGGTAATCTCAAAGAACATAGTGCCTCTCG
>BNUF01000408.1 GCA_025997155.1 Clostridia bacterium | reverse complement strand
AAACAACATCATTGCTACCGCAATGTGGGCATAATGCATTTATGTAAACCATATCTTACCTCCGTTATTTGTTACATAAATTATAACACATATTGGTAATGTTGTCAACTTATTTATGACATTACCCATTTTTATTAACAAGCGCAGAAATATTCTTCAACGAATCCCGAATACCGTGTATACAGCCGCGATAGAGCTATATGGTACAAAAAACGATTTGTTTAACGAAACTTTTTACAAATCGTTTCAAACGGTTGAAGATGCCGACCCGTATCAAATAGTCTTAGATAAATTGCTACACTATTTTTCAACTTACGGCGCGGAAGCCCTTGGAGTCGAAATACCGACATATGTGCCAGTTCAAGCCTTAGAAATTCCGTCAATAAACTATCAAGACCCGAACGCGAAATTCATAATTATAAGAGTTATGCCAGAAGACGACTGTATCGCGATATTGGACGATTACTTGAAAAACCTCACCGCGCCGTCGTCAAAGAACCTGCCGCACATCGAGGTGCTTTTGACGCTGACCCGATTAAAAACGGATAACATAAAGTCTTTTGAGTTACAAACATTAAAACACGATATAGACGGAACTGTCCCGTATCAGCCGCTCCACATACTCAGGTACTTAATATACAAAACAACCGAACAGACTTTAATTATCAAAAACGATAGTTTAATAAACCGCATAAAAGATTCAGCCATTTCCAAAGAGTACACCGCCCGCGATATATTAACGCGTTGCAATCTTAAAGCGTTATCATCAATCTTTTTGCGCTATAAGCCTATCTTTTTGGCTTACAAAAAACACAAAGGCTGTGTGCCGATAATCAATCGTTTACGGAAATTAGCTGAATTCAATCATAAACCGCTGGACGAGGTTTGTCTGCAAAATTTCACAAAATGCCAAGATTCAGCACGCCGCAGCATTATTGAAAGTGCACAGACGCGAGATTTAATAAAATTGTACAACTCTCTCGCTAACAGAACGCTTGACGCAGGACAACATGTCTTCGCCATTAGGAACGGGAAAACATTTGTTAAAGAAGGGAGTTTATCAGCCGTTGCTGATTATTGGCTCTCCGAAGTCTATTCTTGCATTAAAGAAAAATTATCACAATCGTTAACAGGTAAAACATTCTATATACCAGAGTATGTCGATTACGCGGCACCTACCACGGAAAAACAGTTTACGGGCAACATACCGTGGGGAACCCGTATTAGCTGTGTACCTGACGGCGCGTTCACGGCGGGTATACATTGGTTCAACGATGACAAAGAGCGAGTAGACCTTGATTTGCATCTCAATTCAGTAGCGAAACATTTTGGTTGGAACGGCGAAT
>BNUF01000407.1 GCA_025997155.1 Clostridia bacterium | reverse complement strand
GCATTTCACAAGGTAGGCGTCCGCTTTGTCAACCGTGCGGGGAATTAGCACTTACTTGGTGGAAATGAACTGCGTCACGTTAAACTATTCGTCCATATCGATTTCCATATCGTAACCGCCGATACTAAACAAAGTTTCCATCACAAAACGATGCAACAGTTTCTCTTGCACCTTGCCCCCCGCGCTGTCGGAAAAAGTCCGAAAGATTTCTCTAAGCAGTTTCACGCAGTATTCATACTCGCCCGTCACGGCGGCGTGAATCAGACGTTCCTGTTTTTTGTGCGACTGTTTGTAGGTAATCGTGTTAAGGGGTTCGACGAAAGCTATCGGGATAGCCACGCCGCGCCCCATATAAAACCGATATTGCAGGGCGGAATCCGCCTCGCGGTAGGAAACGGCGATATCCGTCGCGGAATAATACGTCCGCCCAAGCCCGATTGTAACCTTAAGATTAAGCGTCTGTAAAATATCTTCGATGGTTTCGCCGCAAAACGTCAAAATCTCCTCGAAACTCCGCGAATTTGACAAAACGCACGAAACGGTGTTGAAAGTCGTGATAAAAGCGTGTCCGTCAAACGCCCGCTCCTTTATACGCATATTCACAAGGTTGTTTATTTTGTAGGACAAAATATGTTTGTCCGCGTCTCCCAAATTTTGCACAATTTCCTTGAATTTGTCAATGCGTATAATAAAAACCGTGAACCCGCCGCGAAATTGAAATCCAAAATAGCGGAAACTGTTCATAATCTCGGCTTCGTCCTCAATAACCCCGCTTAAAACGGACGCAAAAAACTTCTCCTGAAATAGCAGTACATTTTTTTGGTAATCTCTTACAAGTTCTTCCTCTCTTTGCTTTTGCGCGTTGATTTCAGCGAAAAAACGCAGGGCGTGTTCCATACACCGCTTGAAGTCAAGAGGTTTTACGGGGCGGTACATAAAATCGATTACGCCGTATTCCGTGACACTCTTTATATACTCTGTGTCGTTATATGTCCCGTACAGTATGAATTTCGTGCTGGGGTAAACCTTGCTGACGTCGTGGATTACTTTTTTCGCACCCACGCCAAAAAAGCGTATGTCCGAGATGATAAGGTCGGGGCGAATCTCCCGAAGGGCAAGGAGCAAGTCCGTCGCGGGATTAGTCAGCGTGTAAATCGTCTTGACCTTTGGAAAGGACATTTGCAGATACGTTTTAAAATTTTTTATGTTCTCTGAGTCGACATCAAGTATCAATATTTTTGGCATGATTTTACCTCTCGATTCCCTCCTTAAATTCTAATACAATTTTAATGAAATTACAATAAATTTATTTTTTGCAACGAAAAAACCTGTAAGGCATAAAATATT
>BNUF01000406.1 GCA_025997155.1 Clostridia bacterium | reverse complement strand
GAAAGAAGAACGTCGGGGACTCTTCGCCCCAAAAATTCGGCGGGGCGGGTGTACTGGGGGTATTCGGCGGTGAAAGCGTCCGAAAAACTTTCGGTGAGCGGAGACTGCGCGTTTCCCAAAACGCCCGAGACCAGCCGCGCCGTCGCGTCGATTATGGCAACCGCGCATATCTCCCCGCCTGTGAGGATAAAATCGCCCAACGAAATCTCGTCCGTGACGATTTCCTCAATCACGCGTTCGTCTACGCCCTCATAGTGTCCGCAAAGTATAATTATATCACTTTCTTTTGAAAATGTCGCGGCTAATTTTTGCGTAAAGGGTTTTCCCGTGGGGGAGGTGTAGACGACGCGTGTCGCCTTTGGCGCGTCGATACTCTTGTAGGCGTTGTATATGGGTTCGGGGGTCATAACCATTCCCGCGCCGCCGCCGTAGGGGTAGTCGTCGGTTTGCCTGTGTTTGTCCGCCGAAAAGTCGCGGATATTGACGCAGTTTATCTTTATAATCGAATTATCCGAGGCGCGTTTCAGGATACTGTGCGACAGCGCGTCCTTTATCATTTCGGGGAATACCGTGAGGCAGTGAAAAGTCATTCCCGCAAGCCCTCCAACAGGTGTACAGTCATT
The DNA here is from genome assembly GCA_025997155.1 of Clostridia bacterium. Classification (GTDB taxonomy): domain Bacteria; phylum Bacillota; class Clostridia; order Lachnospirales; family WQUN01; genus BNUF01. Next base: position 731 of record BNUF01000406.1, on the reverse strand, counting down.
TTCCTCTGTTCTATATCGACATTTAGTATACATTGTTTTATTGCGGGGAGCAAGAGATTTCCGACGGCATACACGTCATTAGCGCCCGTTTGTATAATATCCGACAAAACGCCCAGCTCTTCGCCCAAATCCGTCACGACTTTTATACCGTATAAATCCTTCGCGTAATATTCTCCTTCGCCTAGCGGCAGCGCGTCGGCGCGGTCTATCCGTATTTCGGCGCGTTTTAACTTTTCGGCGGCTTCGATTGTGTCGATACCCTGAAGAGACAAAAGCACAAACGCTTTGTTGTAGCCCACGCCCGAAATAGAATAAACCTTATCGCCCACGTACACCGACTTTAGCCGTTCGAAACGGGTTATGTCGTCCGTCGTCGGATATACCCGCAAACGCCCGTTAAGCCCGTGCGTCCCCGTAATCGTCCCGATTTTAAAAAAATCCGCCATTATATCAAAATCCTTTTACGCCGAAGTCTAATCTTTTTTCAAACAAATCCGCCCGTTTAAGCGTCACCTTAAGCTTCTGCCCCATAAAAAACGTCTTCCCGCTTGAGCTTCCCGCAAGCGTAAGAGTTTCGGGTTTGTAGATATAGTAATCCGAAAGGGTGTTGAGCGGAATCATACCCTCCACCGTGTTTTCAAGGGAAACATACACTCCCCACCCCGTCACGCCCGAAACGATTCCGTCAAAGGTTTTGCCCACTTGGTCAAGCATATATTCGACCTTCTTGA
>BNUF01000405.1 GCA_025997155.1 Clostridia bacterium | reverse complement strand
CGCACAAAGGCAAACTGCAAAGTCAAGTCGATTCCCTGACGGCGGAACTCTCCGCGAAGACGGCGTATTTCGCCGAACACAACAAAACGGGCGAAAACCTTGTGGACGACTACAACGACAAGATTTTTGAGATTATGGGGACTATTTCCGAGACGAACGCGGAGATAGAGAAACAGAGCGCCTACGCGGATTCTTTCGGACTTAACATTGAAAAGACAAAATCCGACATAGCGGAAAGTTCTAAAAAGGAAAAGGAACAGCGGGCGGAATATGGCAGAATTGAGGAAGAAACGCGTAAGCTAGCCTCTGGGGAGTCGGAGCTGCGGGAGCGGCTTAGAGCGTCAAACACGGAGTATCTTAAGAAAGAACAGGACGAGATTGCGGAAAAATATGACGAAACGTCAAAGATTTATAACGACACAAAGATGCGGCTCAATTTTCTTAAGGACTTGGAGAATAGTTTTGACGGGTACAACAAGGCGGTTAAGGCGGTTTTGAAGAGCCGTTTCAAGGGCGTACTCGGCGCGGTAAGCGGCATTATGACCGCAAGGCGCGGGTACGAAAAGGCGATTGAGGCGGCGGCGGGGTTCGCGGCGCAAAACGTCGTCACGGAAAACGAGGAGACGACAAAACCCGTAATCGAATACCTTAAACAAAACAAACTGGGGCGGGCGACTTTCCTTCCGCTCACGGCGATAAAACCACGCGAACTTATGTCTGCCGCGCGCGAGCAGCTGTCAAAGGAAGTCGGGTATATCGGCACGGCAAAAGAGCTCGTTTCATATGACGCTAAGTTTGAGAATATCGTTTCGAATATCCTAGGCAGCGTCGTCGTCGTGGACACCTTAGACAACGCCCTTGCTATCTTCAAAAAATATAAGCACGCGTATAAGTTAGTCACGGCGGGCGGCGAGGTGCTTAACGCGGGCGGGTCGATTACGGGGGGCGAGACGGGGTTTTCGTCGAATCTTTTCGGACGCGGCGCGGAGATTTCGGAGCTTGGGGTGAAGTTTCTGGAAATCGAGGCCCAAATGCGCGAACAGAGCGAACGCCTTGAGGAAATCAAAAAGAGAATCGAAAACGCCGAAAACATACGCGCCGCGCTGAACTCCGAATTGCAGGAAAACGCAATCAAAAGGGCGGCGGCTGTGAAAGAATTAAACGGAGTGCAAATAACTTTAAACGCCGTTGCCGCTGAACTTGCGGGGTTTGAAAAAACACTTGAGATATCAAAGGAAAAGTTGATTAGCGCGAAAGACATAGTTTCGCAAAAAACCGAATACTTAGAGGAACTTAACAATAGCCTTAGCGATACTAAACAGGAACTCGACAAACTCCGCAAGGACGCGGAACAGGA
>BNUF01000404.1 GCA_025997155.1 Clostridia bacterium | reverse complement strand
AGACCCGAAAGACCTAAAAAACGGCGAGGAACAATACGAGAAATTTACCCACGGAACAGGACGGCGCAAAAAGTCATATGTACAATACGACTACCGCGACAGCAACGGCAAGCTGTTCAGTATTGTACGACCGACGCTCGACGAGTGCAGACAAGCCCGCGACGCACGAAAAATCAGCTAAACGGCGACAACGCAACCCACCCCGCAGACACGACCCCAAAGGAGAATAAAATATGTGCCAATTTAAGTCAGGCATTATCCTGAAAGATAGGGTTTTCATACCCGATTACGACAGCCACGACCAAATGTTAAGAGAACTCGGCATTGACGACACACGAGAAAACGCGGGAACTAAATTTATCCGCGCCGAATTGTCGCCGACAGATGACGATATATTTTCGGATATCGAAGGTTGGGCGTTCAAGGTAGACCAAGACATACGCCCCGACTGGTTCGTCAAAGAGGCAGACAAAAAGCGAATGGTCGAGGCGGTGAAAGAGTGGGCAAAAATCCATATCCTTGTCGGAAAAATTGACTTTTCAGTTTCGGACGGAACATTTTATCTGAAAAATTGCAAAAGGGTCACGGCTCACGACAATAGCAAGGTCACGGTTTACGGCAACAGCACGGTCAAGGCTCGCGACAACAGCACGTTCGCGGCTTACGAAAACAGCAAGGTCACGGCTTACGACAACAGCAAGGTCGAGGCTTACAACAACAGCAAGGTCGAGGCTTACGAAAACAGCAAGGTCAAGGTTCGCAACGACAGCACGGTCACGGCTTACGACGACAGTATGGTCGCGGCTTATGAAAACAGCAAGGTCACGGCTTACGACAACAGCAAGGTCAAGGCTTACAGCAACAGCAAGGTCGAGGCTTACAACAACAGCACGGTCGAGGCTTACAACAACAGCACGGTCGAGGCTTACAACAACAGCACGGTCATCATAACTGGATTTTCGACAAGTAAGCGTGAAAATATCGATTTAAAGGAAAACTCCATGCTTAAGGATTACAATACCAAAACTATACACCAAAGCGGAGACTGGAAATTTGTCAAGGTTGAGGAGAGCAACCAGTAGTTACGGGCGGGTTCAACTACCGCCGTTCGCGCAACAGCACAAACAAAGTCTTATGAGGGTTGCTAGGTGGTATCCAAGCAGGTAATTGATAAATCAATGTTTACAGGAAAGTATGTGTTAATGTGAATGTACGGAAACTTATTGAGGAATATAGTCAAGGCTATTTAAAATATTGAATAGATGTGTTAAAATAAAAGTATGGCATATTCAATAGATTTAAGGGAAAAAGCGTTGAACGCATTGAAGAAGGGTCATTTAAAAAGTGAAGTTAATGA
>BNUF01000403.1 GCA_025997155.1 Clostridia bacterium | reverse complement strand
GATATGTTGGCGAGCCATAACGCGGACAAATTTGAGGGCATGATTAAAGACAAAATGTTGAACGGCGAAAAATATACCCCCGTGGGCGGAGCGCCGTTTAAGCACTTTTGCAAGGTCGCGCGAAACGCGCTCGCGGCGGACGCTTACGCGTCCTTTGTCCGCGCCCAGCAGAACGGCAACCCCAAAACCCTTGAGGAGTATGTGACGCGCCTTTATGAGAACGATATGTTCGACCGCGAAACTTCAAGGGGTATACTTTTGCTGTTGGCGGAGGTCGCGGGGTATACTTGCCATGGCGGGGCAAAACCGACGCCGCAAGCGAACCCCGCAACCAAAGCGACCGCAAACGTCCCTCCCCGCCCTGCCCCGCAAATACAACCCGCACCCGCGAATTTAAGCGCGTCCCTCAAAACAGGCGATATAATACCTTTCGGGAAATACAAATGGCGCGTGTTAAATGTCAACAGGGACAACGCGTTGATAATAACCGAAGACATAGTTGAAAAAAGGGATTATCATTCAAAATTGACGCCCAGGACTTGGGAAAACTGCGGCTTGCGGAAATACCTCAACACGGCGTTTTATAACAGCACGTTTAATTCGGAGGAGCAAAGGCGTATTTTATCGGCGCGGGTTAAAAACCTCGACAACCAATGGTGTGGAACAAAAGGCGGCAACGACACGACAGATAAGATTTTTTTGCTGAGCATAGAGGAAGTAGTGCGGTTTTTCGGCGACACCGGACGGCTAAGTAACATACCTAAAGATGAAGATGAACTTTGGATAAACGATATGTACAATTCAGCAAGAATCGCAAAGCACAACGGAGCGGCTTCCTGGTGGTGGCTTCGCTCCTCTGGCGGCTACGGTGGTCGTGCCGCCTATGTCCACGGCGACGGCTGGCTTAACGTCAACGGTTACATTGTCGGCTTCGGTGTCAACTACAGCGGCGGGGGTGGTGTCCGTCCCGCTTTGTTACTGAATCTGTAATCTTTAATCTTTTAATCGGTTTTAAGGTTTTAATCCGCTTTTAAGGTCTTAAGGTTTTAAGGTTTTAATCCGCTTTTAAGGTCTTAAGGTTTTCATAATTCCGCGCGGAGTGCGGACGCGATTTTTGATTTTGGAGGTTGAGTTTGATGATTGAAAAAAGCGGCGACATGCTTGTCGTGACAAAGGCAAAAGAACTTTGCGCCTACATTATGACGGTTACGCAAAAGTCCCCGAAACAATTCAGGTTTAGAACTTGTTCCCATAGAAAAAATATGATATACTATCTTCTATGAAGAATATAGAATACACACCAACCAACTACCCAAGCGACCTGACTGACGCGCAATGGGAAAAAATCAAGGAGTTTTTCCC
>BNUF01000402.1 GCA_025997155.1 Clostridia bacterium | reverse complement strand
TGAGCGAACCTTTGCTTGGATGAACAACTCCAGACGATTATCAAAAGACTATGAAATATCCAAAACATCTTCTGAAAATATGGCTATAATCTCTAATTTATCAACACTTTTAAGACGTTTTTGAACATGGGTTCTAAGAGTTCGCATTTATTTTGCAAGTCAGAAAACATAAACTCGAGTTCGCGTTCGCTAGTACCTTCGCCCTCGTTGTCGTTGAGTATAGATTCTTCTCTTTCGGAATCTCAGATATATTCCCCCATATTTTGGCATTATTCCATGATTGAGCATAGTGCGTTTGCTATATTGTCGCGTTGCAATAGTGACAAAGCTCCTTTTTTGTATCGAACTTGCGCGGCTTTGTATCTCGCGTCTAATTCATTTTCTTCCATTATAAAACCTCCTCCGCCTCAACGACGTACTCGCTCCTATTCCCGCCGCTGTCAACTTTCACCTTGCGAAGTACGACCCTGTACCCCGCCTTGACAAGGAGTGCCGCAAGTGCGAGCCTGTCCGATTCGTTCATTGTACCGTATTTCTGCGCTTTGATTTGCATTTGTCACGAACGAAAGATTATCATTGTCGACCTCTTAAAGTTGCCCGAATGGGCGGACAGTTCCGAATACGCCAGAAAAGAGGGCGAAAAGGAAATCTTGAGACACGAAATATTACACACGTTTTTCGCCGAGTGCGGATTGTGGGGCAGTTCTCTAAGTGTTTGCGCGTGGGCGTTAAATGGAGAAATGGCAAGGTGTATCAGGAAGCGGGAGCTATGTAAGGAGTTAGGCGAAGTTTTATACAAGGAGTTGGACAAAATGCAAATCAAAGCGCAGAAATACGGTACAATGAACGAATCGGACAGGCTCGCACTTGCGGCACTCCTTGTCAAGGCGGGGTACAGGGTCGTACTTCGCAAGGTGAAAGTTGACAGCGGCGGGAATAGGAGCGAGTACGTCGTTGAGGCGGAGGAGGTTTTATAATGGAAGAAAATGAATTAGACGCGAGATACAAAGCCGCGCAAGTTCGATACAAAAAAGGAGCTTTGTCACTATTGCAACGCGACAATATAGCAAACGCACTATGCTCAATCATGGAATAATGCCAAAATATGGGGGAATATATCTGAGATTCCGAAAGAGAAGAATCTATACTCAACGACAACGAGGGCGAAGGTACTAGCGAACGCGAACTCGAGTTTATGTTTTCTGACTTGCAAAATAAATGCGAACTCTTAGAACCCATGTTCAAAAACGTCGTAAAAGTGTTGATAAATTAGAGATTATAGCCATATTTTCAGAAGATGTTTTGGATATTTCATAGTCTTTTGATAATCGTCTGGAGTTGTTCATCCAAGCAAAGGTTCGCTCA
>BNUF01000401.1 GCA_025997155.1 Clostridia bacterium | reverse complement strand
GCGCACCGCATTTAACGCAAACATCAGAAATGTTTGTGCCTTGCGCTTCGTAGTGCTGTTCGCTACAACCAAAGGTCGTACAACCCTTGTTTTCTTCCCAGCACTCTATGTGATGTGGGATGCCGCAAGCGGGGCAAATCATTACCTCGTCGCCCTCTTTGATTTCGCCCTTGCAGAACGGGCAAGTTTTCCCTGTGTAGTCACTCATTACTTATTCCTCCAGTTTATTTTTTTGAGTTGATCGAAATTGATTTTTGCCGTTGACATTGCCGTTAGAATTAAGCCGCCGCATATATAAATTGCCTTTGCCGCCTTCGCGCCCGCGATTTCACCACCTCGTATTGCCGCTTCGATAGAAGCGTTATAGGCGTCGCCGCCGACGTATTCCTCGATGTTGCGGAATGAAAATGTCCGCGCGGGAACTTTGTAGAAAAGCCCCGCAAGGAATAGTACGATACCAAGCACGGCTAAGGCTATCGGTATGATAGGCGGCTTAGCATCTTCGGTGGAAGCGATAGAATGTGCCGGGTCAACCGTCGGAGTTTGAGCTGGATAGGCGTATGTCGGTTGCTGCGCCACGTCGTGCTGTGGGATAGGTTCAACATATTGCTCCGATCAGCCGAAAGTGGTACACCCGTTGTTCTCGTCCCAACAGCTTTGATGATGCGGCATATTACAAGACGGACACACCTTAAAATCATCGTTTGAAGTAATCTCCGTCTTGCAATATGGGCAGGTCTTTCCAATGTACTCGTTCATATTCACAACAACCCTTTCTTTGTAAATACCGCTGTCTATGGTCAATTGTACTGATGCAACGCATATTTCTCATAACTAAGTGGTCAAAAATGTACACCTTTTTGACCACTTAGATTTTGGCTGATAATAAAAATGTTCAACTTATTATAGTATGAAAAGCCGATGCGCGTCAACACTTATTTTTAGCAAATTCGACAGATTTCAACGTGAGACGAGGCGGTAAGTATAGTGTACCTTTTTGACTACTTTATTGACCGCCCTCAATCCACGACTTGAACGTGTTCTTGCTCACTCCGAGCCGTTCACCCGCCTTGTTCAGTGAGATACTTCCGCCGAAGTACAGGTCGCGCGTCTCCGCAAACTCCAACGGCGGCAACATTTTCGGTCTGCCGAACTTCGCGCCGCGCGACTTCGCCGCCGCGATTCCCTCTGATTGCCGCTGACGAATGTTGCCGCGCTCTGTCTCCGCAACGTAGCTTAGGATTTGCAAAACGAGGTCGGCGATGAACCGACCCGTGAGGTCTTGTCCGCGCTCGCGCGTGTCGAGGAGCGGCATATCCAGCACCACGATGTCCGCGCCGCGCTCCTTTTGTGGGTAAGCAAGGCACGGGTATA
>BNUF01000400.1 GCA_025997155.1 Clostridia bacterium | reverse complement strand
GAAGCGACGCGTTACAAGGTGAAAGTCCTTAAAGACCATATGGCAAAGGACGTTACGCTTGATTCTCTTTCAAAAGCAATCGGAAAGGCAAAGGCGGCGGGTGCAAGCAACGCCAAGGAATGTAGCGAACTTGAGGGATATTTTCAAGACACGGGCAAAGTAACGACGAATATGCCGATACTTCACGCCACTTTCCCGTGGGACAGCGAAGCGTATACCCTCGGCACAGGCAAAGACGCTGTGAGTATACCTCCCGTTTCGGGAAATCTCTTAAACGCGGTGTACGGCGGCGCGGGAGAAAGTAGCGGAAGCACAGACTTGGATACTTGGGAAACAGGCGGCGTACAGGAATCGGAGTACGGCACTGAGGGCATAAACTCCGACATTTGGGATATAACAGAACCCATCGCGTCGGGCGGTTGGAAATTCAAAAGCGGTTTTGAAAGCTACTACGAACAAGACCCCGCGCAAACTCACGACTTGAAGATTTGGACGACAGGATACAGGCAAGCCGTGCGTTTCAAAATGGTGAAAGAGGGCGACGGATATGTGCGAAAAAGCTACACGGCAATCGATGAAGCCCCCGAACTCGCGGGAATGGTGCGGCTTGAACAGGTAAACAAACTTTTTGTCAATATAATTATAGGAAAATCAAACTCCGACCAGATGTTTATAAATTAAAAGACGAACATGTTTTACTTGATAGAGTATCCAGTCTATATGCTTGATAAAATAAAGCTGACAAAGGGCGGCAAGCAGTTTGAGAGTACGCTCAAAGAGAGTGATTTGGTAATCAATATCGCGGCGGGAGAGGTACGCCGAAGAAACGCCCTTTCGGCTGAACTTGGAAAGAAGATAGAAACAGAATCAACAAAATCAACCGCAAGCGGCACTTCTCCCCCGTCCGCCACAAGGCTTACGGACTATGTGCCGCCAAAAACGGAAGCACACCCCGCCGATACTTGGCAAAACGTAACGCCAGTCAACAATCTGAACACTTATATATACAAACTCACGGAGAAACACGTTCAAGCGGAAGAGGGCAAAAGTCTTGTACCTGCCGCCAAGATGACCGACCGCCTTTCGTTTGTCTTTGACGGCGGAAGTTCGACCGTCACAAGCCTTGACGAGTTCCCGTGGGCTGACGAGGGCGTTTCCAACAACGACAAGGGCGGCAACACCCCGGCCAATTCCGCAAGGAATCACCCCGAAATCCTATCGGCGCGGATAGTGCTTACGGACTACACGGAACTGCTTGTTATAGTCGAGGCTATTTAAAAGCGTTAGCCAACGCATCCCAAAAAGAATCAAATTTGTGCATATGAAATCTCAATCTTCTTTTAACATTTGCCCACAATTTTTCAATCGGATTAAGGTCAGGTG
>BNUF01000399.1 GCA_025997155.1 Clostridia bacterium | reverse complement strand
AGGCAATGTACAAATACCGCAAAGCTTTTTTAAGAAACGACGGCGAGCGGTACACCGCCTTTATGGAAAGGGTTTCGGCGGGTGAGGAGAAGTTACACGCTGGTACGCTTACTCCCTATGATGTTGTTGCGCCGATTGTTAAGGGCGAAAAGCTGTCCGCCGAAGAACGCAGGGCGATGGACGTTACGTGGAACGCTTTGGAAGATTTTACGAATGGAGAAAACGCCCTTGCGGTGATTGACGGCTCGGGTTCTATGTATGGAGGCAGTGACCCTGTGCCCGCGAGCGTTGCTTTGTCGCTTGGGGTTTATTTTGCAAAACGGAGTGTGGGGGTTTTCCACAATCACTTTATCACCTTTTCGGCAAAGCCCCGTCTTGTGGAGATAAAGGGCGCGGACATTACGGAGAAAATAAGTTACTGCAGGAAATTTAACGAAGTCGCAAACACGAATATTCAGAAAGTGTTTGAGCTGATTTTGAGAACTGCTGTGAAAAACAAACTACCGCAAGAGCAACTTCCGTCTACGCTGTATTTTATCTCCGATATGGAATTTGACAGTTGCACGGAAAATGCCGATATGACAAATTTTGAGTATGCTAAAGACTTGTTTGAGAGGAATGGGTATGCCTTGCCTCGCGTTGTGTTTTGGAACGTGGCAAGCCGCAACCGCCAGCAACCCGTGACGCAAAACGAACAGGGTGTCGCGCTTGTGTCAGGCTGTACCCCGCGTGTTTTTTCTATGTTGGCGTCAGGTACGCTGTCGCCTTATGTGTATATGCTTGAGACATTGCAATCAGAGAGGTATGCAAATGTTTTGGCATAGCAAGATGGTTTGAGGTTACCGCGCGGAGTTTGCGGTAACCTTTTTTGTTTGGAGGACTTATGCCGAAAGGAAAAACATATGACGATTTTGTGTGAGAACACTTTGGAGATTGAGGGGACGTTTGAGGCTTTAGATAAGTTCTTGCTAGACTTTAGGGGTTATGAGGCTTTTGTGGAGATTACGCAAGAAGTATTTGATAACCACCTCAACGTCCTCAATGTTTTGGAAGGGGAAACGTATCACGAGTGGCTTGAAGGGGTTAGGCGGAAACGGTTTGGGGAAAAGCCATATCCGTGTTTGAACGCCCTGTATCCAATTCCGCAAGAACTGTGTGAGGTTGGGGATGTTGACGGGATAATAAAGTGGTGCGAGGAGAATTGGGGAACGAAGCGGGATATTGTCTTTGACGATTTCGAAGTCGGCGAAGGAATGGATTATGTGCGTTATCACTTTGAAAGCGCGAACACACCGCCGTCGGCATGGTTAGTCCACGTTGCTCCACTGTATCCGCAGTTGAGATTTACACTGTCATTTAATGAAGATACGACGTTTTGCGGAA
>BNUF01000398.1 GCA_025997155.1 Clostridia bacterium | reverse complement strand
TGGTGAAGATTATCGGGGAGTGACGTTATGTATGAACCGATTGAAACCTATTTGATGACCGCAACTATCGGCATTGAAGTAGGTAAAATAACTGAATTTGGCATTTACGACTGGCGAGTTCTTGAAGTGCGCGACGGCAAGGCGTTGTTGTTAAGCCGTGAAGTTATTAGGACGGACACCTATAATCCCTCAAAAGGCTATACCTCTTGGGATATTTGCGAGTTGCGTGATTGCCTCAACATAGATTTTTATGACAAGTTCGGTGAGCGGGAGCAAGAACGAATAACGGAAGTACTCGTCACGACCGCCAAAAACCCGAGGTTTAATACCGATGGCGGCGAAGTTACGCTTGGCAAGGTGTTTCTGTTAAGCGTTGAAGAAATAGTTCACTACTTTGGTGACAGCGGTCAGTTGACGGGCGGCAACCCGAAATCAAAATGGTGGATAAACGACCAATACAACGCAAGCCGAATTGCCTATGACGGAAACGGTGTGTCGGTTTGGTGGTGGTTACGAACACCCGGCATACACAGCAACACCGCCGTTTACGTCAATACAGGTGGTTCGATTAACCTTGCGGGACACCGCGCCTACAACGGCGATGGCGGTGTTCGCCCCGCGATGTGGGTGAATATATGACAAAAGCAAACACAATCAGAATCTTGGAATCTGCGGGCATTGCTTTTTCCGTCCGCGAGTATGACGTATCCGACGGCAAGCTTGACGGAATGAGCGTCGCCGCGAAGTGCGGACGTTTGCCGGATATGGTGTTCAAGACGCTTGTCACTACGGGCAAAACCACGGGGTTTAACATATTCGTAGTTCCAGTGGAATTTGAACCTGACCTCAAAAAAGCGGCAACGTCAGCGGGCGACAAGTACGTTGAGACGGTAAAGTCCAAAGACTTAGAACCGCTCACGGGCTATATACACGGCGGCTGTTCGCCGATTGGAATGAAGAAACAGTTTCCGACGTTCATTGATGAAACTCCTCTGCTTAACGCAATGATTTGTAATGCTTGCAGTCGAAGTCAGTTGTGCTTTATAATGAAGGTGTCGTGCGCATAGTACAGGCAATGACGAAACAAAAAAAGAATCAAGGGTGATTCTTAACAAAATGAGGAAATGAGGTAACAACATATGAACGTTATCGGATTTAGCGGAAGCCCGCGAAAATCAGGCAGTACTGCCGTCGCGGTAAACAAAATCTTAGAGGGTGCAAGCGAACAAGGCGCGAACACGCAAATGTTCAGCGCGGGCGAACTTGAAATCGAGCAGTGCCAAGCGTGTCAAGGCTGTGCCAAAGGTGATGGTTGCGTCGTCAAAGACGATATGCAAATGGTCTGCGCCGCGCTGAAAACCGCTGACGCGCTTGTTATCGGTGCGCC
>BNUF01000397.1 GCA_025997155.1 Clostridia bacterium | reverse complement strand
AGCGTATGAACGCGATTCAAATTTTTGAGAACTTGCTGAACCACCGCGACGTTGTGGTAAAAGACCCCGTGATTACCGAGGACAGCAACGGCAAGGAAAAAACCAGATATGTCATAAATGTTGACGAGACAAATATGGCGCAGGAAAAGGCGCGTCAAATGCAGGAGGCTTTTGTGGATTGGCTCAAAAACGACCCTGCCCTTGCCGCGAAGTACCAAAACGTCTACAACGACTTGTTTAACGGCACGGTAGGGCGGGAGTATGACGGAAGCCACCTCACATTTGACGGAATGACGCCGTTTATCGAGCTTGAGGCACATCAAAAGAACGCCGTAGCCCGCGCTATATACGGCGGCAACTCCCTTTTCGCCCATTGCGTCGGTGCTGGCAAGACATTTGAAATGATTACAGCGGTTATGGAGAAGAAACGGCTCGGGTTAATCCACAAGGCTTGCGTTGTCGTGCCGAAAGCCCTAACCGCCCAGACCGCAATCGACTGGCTTAGACTGTACCCGAACGCGCATATCCTCACGACAGAGCCGACAGACTTCCAAAAGAACAACCGAAGACGGTTCGCGGCGCGGGTTGCGACGGGCGACTATGACGTGATTGTGATGAGTTACGAGCAGTTTTCAAAACTGCCTATGTCGAGCGAATACCGTGAAGATTTTATACAGGAAGAAATACGGCAGCTCGACTATGCGCTTGACGATTTGGGCTATAATCCCGACAAAAAAGGCAAGCAGAATCAGTCTGTAAAGGCTCTTGAGAGGGCAAAGACACAGCTTGAAGCCAAATTCAAAAAACTACTTGAGGGACAGGACAAAGATGAGGGGCTGAACTTCGAGGAAATGGGCATTGACTGCCTTGTTGTTGATGAGGCGCACAACTACAAAAACGGACTTGTGGTAACGAAGATGTCAAACGTGTCGGGCGTGACCACCCGCCCCTCCAACAAAGCCGAAGATATGCTGATGAAATGCCGCTATCTCAACAACAAATACGGTGAGAAAAACATTCTTTTTAGTACAGGGACTCCAGTATCTAACAGTATGACTGAATTGTATACAATGCAGAATTATCTTGCGCCGTCGCTGTTCGCCGAAAAAGGCATAGAAAACTTTGACGACTGGGCGGGGACTTTCGGCGAAGTCGTCACGGAGATGAAACTCGCCCCAGACGGCAAGACCTACAAGCCGAAAAAGAGTTTTTCAAGATTTTCAAACGTGAACGGCTTGCAGACTATGTTCCGCGAATACGCGGACGTGAAAACTCCCGAGGACTTGAATTTGCCCGTGCCGCAACTTGAAACGGGCAAGCCCATAACAATTCACGCCGATATTTCAGAGTTTCAGGAAACATACGTCAAACAGCTTGCGGAACGCGCAAAAGCTATCGCGG
>BNUF01000396.1 GCA_025997155.1 Clostridia bacterium | reverse complement strand
CGGCGCGGACGATATGATTGTAAAAATGCAGCAGATGAGGGAAATGACAAACTGGGAAACGCCGATTTTTTGCAAAATAGCGGCGGGACGGGTAAAGGAAGACGTCAGGCTTGCCGTAAAATCGGGATATGACGGCATAATACTTGACGGTTGTACGGCGGGCACGGGGGCCGCTCCCGTCATCGCTTCCGACAATCTCGGAATACCCGCCCTGCCCGCTCTTGTTCAAGCCGTGCGTGAGCTTGAGGATATGGGGGTCAAAGACGAGGTAACGCTTATCATATCGGGCGGGATAAAAGACGGCGCGGATATCGCTAAGGCTCTTGCTATCGGGGCGAACGCCGTCGCGATTGGCACTGCCGCGCTTGTGTCAATGGGCTGCCGTGTTTGCGGGAATTGTCAGGCGGGTAACTGCCCGCTTGGAATCGGCACTCAAAAAGAAGAACTACGCGCCAAATTTGATATAGACGCGAACGCGCAAAGGCTCGCCAACTACCTCAAGGCGATAACCGAGGAGGCGGCGATGATAGCGAAAGCGGCGGGAAAAACGAAACTCCGCAACTTAGAGCGCGAGGACTTACGCTCCGCGACCCTGCTCGCCTGCGCCGCGACGGGGATTCCCCTTATCGGCAGCGACTATACCTTCGGCGACGTTTTCGGATTTTTATGAGGTGGATATGAGAATAGAACAGCACCCGATAATAGACGACTACGACAAAGGCGAACTAGTCGAATTTACCTTTGACGGAAACGCCCTCAAGGGGTACGCGGGCGAACCCATAGCCGCCGCCCTTATCGCCAACGGCGTTAAGGTTTTCAGATATACCCAGCGAAACGAAAAACCGCGAAGTTTTTTTTGCGGAATCGGGCGGTGCAACGACTGCGTTATGGTGGTTGACGGCACGCCGAATGTGAAGACTTGCGTGACGGGACTCAAATCGGGAATGGAGGTGAAGACACAGTATGGGCGGCGACGGGAGGTATGAACTAATCGTTATCGGAGCGGGGCCGGCCGGGTTGTCCGCCGCGATTAACGCCGCCAATTTCGGTGTACGCGTGGTCATTTTTGACGAAAACCCGACTTTGGGCGGACAGCTTTTTAAGCAAACGCATAAGTTTTTCGGGTCAAAAGAACACTTTGCCAAAAAACGCGGATTTTCCATAGCGCGGATACTGCTTGAACAGACAAAAAACCCGAATATAACCCTTTGCCTGAACACGTCCGTTATCGGGATTTACCCGAATAAGGAGATATTGGCGGTCGTCTCGGGCAAACTCAAGAGATTTCGGGCGGACGCTATTATAGCGGCGACGGGGGCGACCTCGAACGCCGTGCCTTTCGAGGGCTGGAATTTGCCGAATGTTATTGACGCGGGAGCGGCGCAGACTATGGTCAATATCCACG
>BNUF01000395.1 GCA_025997155.1 Clostridia bacterium | reverse complement strand
AGTGCAGGTTCTAACATAATCCGTATCGTCATTTGCCCATTTGTCTATTGCGCTAAAAAATCCGTCGTTTTTACCAGCCCCTGCCGCCGTTATTACCGTTGGTTCGTCATTCCAGCGTTCTCTGTTTAACCATGTCGCCGCGTTAGGTATATACCGCCCACCGTCTCTTGTCCATTGCTCCGACTGCTTTTGAGTTCGTACCCCGTTCATAATCTCGTTAAAAAGCCCTTGTTTAGGGTTAATTTTTTTCCAAACGCTGAACGCTCCTTTTGCGTCCGCTTTTTTCGGGTATTCCTGCCAAAATTCACACCAAAAAGGGTCATTCTCCGTCAATTTCGGGGATTTCGCGGGTTTTTCTTTGGGCGTATCGGGTTGAAGATTTTGAGAATCGTCACCCACGCCTTGCGCGTTGGTTCTCTCTTCTTCAAGTTCTCTTTTTTCAAGTTCTAAGTTCAAGTTCATAGCAACATCGTGTTGCGGAGCAGGGTAAACCTCTTGCGGTGTCCGTAATTCTTGGTATTTGTCCCAATTTATAATGTAGAGATACTTTTTACCCTCTACTTCATAAAGTCTTATAAATCCTAGTTTCACGAATTTTTTAATGACATTTTCAACATCTGATACAGCTAAATCTTTTAGAGGAAATAGCCGTGCCATAAGAATTTTAGGTCTTGCGTCCATTCGTCCGAAATCGTCGACATTGACTGGAATATTCCAAATGACAGCCACCAGTTGCCTTTTTTACTCATGATGCACCCCTTGTATAATTATAGCGGCATAAACCCCGCGTAACTCCCCGCGAGTTCAAACCCTCCCGCGCCTGAAAACAGAGAACCCAAAGTTAAATCCGCCATTCAATCACTCCACCCATACCGTGTTCGGTAAAAGTTCCAACAGTGAATCGAATCTGTAAGCGTCCTCACCGCAAAAATGGCAATCTTCCGCCGCGATGTAAAGCATTTCAATATTGCGAATCAGGTTAAGAAAGTCCATATCTCGCCCCGCAAGAATATTGAAGGCGGCGTTCAGTTCGTTGTGATTCTGCCTTATATCAAGGAAACTCACCAAGATTCCGACACACTGCCCCGAAACGGCAAGCATGTTTTCTTTCGTCAGTTTCATAAGCCGTTTGCCGCTGACGCTTTTCGCCAGTTCTGATTCAAATCTTGTCAGGACGTAATAATCTTCCCCAAATTGGTCATATCCATAAAGTTTATAAGCCCCATTATGCGCGGCGGCGAAAAACTCGTCAAAATGTTCCGTGACATAATTATCCCGAATAGCAAGGTCTAAGAACCTGTACTCAAAAAAACGTCAAATTTCCCGATATATAGTATAGGATTATATTTAGGGGGCTATGAAAATGAAGTATCCAAGTGATTTAACTACAACACAATGGAATATAATTAAACCTT
>BNUF01000394.1 GCA_025997155.1 Clostridia bacterium | reverse complement strand
TCCGCGCCTCGGTCGAGGCGGGGTTCAAACGCGCCTTCGCCCCGATTTTTGACGGAAACGTGACGACGCTTATCGCCTCCGCCGTTTTGTATAACCTGGGGTCGGGCCCTATCAAAGGATTCGCCCAAACTCTTTCAATCGGCGTGGTCATCTCCATGCTTACCGCGCTTTTCGTCACTCGCCTGCTAATCAACTCTTTTGTCGGGGTAGGGTTCAACAACCCTAAACTATACGGCAAAAAGAAGCCGAAAATCGGTTTGGAGGGTGTGACACTATGAAGATTGTCGAGAGGCGCAAGATAACATACGCCATTTGCGCGGGACTCTATTTACTAGCCATCATTATTATGATTATAAACGGACTTGCGGGGCGGGGGTTTTTTGTACTCGATGTCGAGTTTTCGGGCGGATTGGCAATAAACGTTGATATTGGGAAAGATTTTAACAATGACGATTTGTCAAAAATTATAACCGACGTTACGGGACAAACCTCTCCGCAGATTCAGAAAATCCAAAACACCACACAAGCGGCGATAAAGATAAAATCCCTTGACACGGAAAAACGCAAGGAACTTGTCAAGGCGATTTCCGACAAATATTCGGTCGACGAGTCCAGTTTCGAAATAGCCGACATAAGCGCCACCGTCAGCGGAGAGATGAAGAAAAACGCCGTTGTTGCCGTGGTCGTTTCTTGCGTACTTATGCTCGTTTATATATCGCTGCGTTTTCGCAACACAAAAACAGGGCTTGCCACAATCATTACGCTGCTCTATGACGCGCTTTTCGCCGTACTCTGTTACAGCGTTTTCCGCATACCCCTAAATAACTCGTTTATCGCCGTTATCCTCACAATCATCGGGTACGCCGTCAACGACAACATTGTTATTTTCGACAGACTGCGCGAAAACAAGAAACTCCACCCCCGACTGGAATTAGGCGAACTAATCAACAAGAGTATCAACCAGTCCCTGCGCCGTTGTATCTTCACGGCGGGTACTACTATGCTCACGATTGTTATACTCTGCATAATCGGCGTTCCGTCTATGAAAGAATTTTCGTTCCCGCTGTTTCTCGGGCTTTTGTGCGGGTTGTTTACGTCGATATTCCTTTCAAACGCGCTTTTCTACTCTATGTCACAAAAAAAAGCCGCGAAGTCCGTTAAACTTAAAAAAGCCGAGGCGAAACGACGATGAAAGACGCCGTAATTTTGGCACACTACTATACAAGCGACGAGGTACAGGAACTCGCGGATTATGTCGGCGATTCCTACTACCTAAGTAAGATAGCGAATACCGTGCCTGAAAGTACGATTGTTTTTTGCGGCGTAAAATTTATGGGCGAATCCGCAAAGATTATGAACCCTGATAAAACCGTGCTTATGCCCGATATTATCGCCGATTGCCCGATGGCGCATATGTC
>BNUF01000393.1 GCA_025997155.1 Clostridia bacterium | reverse complement strand
TACGGGGGCGCGGTTTTACAACGGATTAACAGTCAGACATATCTCTATACCAAGCGGCAAGATACATACTACCGTGAAAGTATTGCTGCTTACCGACTTGCATAGCTGTAAGTACGGAAAAAATCAATCCGCGCTGATTGAGGCAATCGACAGGCAGCACCCTGATATTATCCTTATGTCAGGGGATATGGTTGACGACGGTTTGCCCGAAGAACCCGCCTATGAATTTTTTAGGCGGATAGCTCCGAGATATCCGAGCTATTATGTCACGGGGAATCACGAGTTCTGGACGTGGAAGATTGACGACGTTAAGAAGGACATTCGGGACTGCGGGATAACCGTTCTGGAGGGCGATACCAAAAAGATTACAATCGGCGGACAGCAAATTCAGATTGCGGGAGTTGACGACCCCGAGGCGGGAAAAACAACCTACAAATCACAGCTCGAGAGAGCTAGGGCAAGGTTAAGCCCGGAGGTCTACACAATCCTGCTTTCGCATCGCCCAGAGCGTTTTAGCGAATATGACGGATTCGACCTTACGCTAAGCGGACACGCCCACGGCGGGCAGTGGCGGATTCCCTTCGCCGTGTTCGCCCCCGACCAAGGATTTTTTCCGAAATACTCGTCGGGATTATACAGCTCGGATAACGCGAATATGTTTGTAAGCCGCGGGCTTGCGCGGGAAACAACCATTGTACCGAGGATTTTCAACACCCCCGAAATTGTGGTTATTGATTTAAGTCCGTGAAGGAGAGTATGTATGAACACAACTGAAATTTTACTTGTCGAAGACGACGCGATGATAGCGTCTGGGCTTGTATACGCGCTTTCGCAGGAGGGTTACAGCGTTACCCACTGCGCTAGCTTGCGCGAGGCGCGGGCGTTTCAAAAACACGCGGATATAGCTCTTTTAGATATGCAGCTGCCCGACGGCACGGGGTTTGACGTGCGGGAGCTGTTGCCGCCTGATACGGCGGTGATATTTTTGACGGTTACTGACGACGAGTGCAATATCGTTAAGGCTTTTGAAAACGGCGCGGACGATTACATTACAAAGCCGTTTCGCCTGCGCGAGCTGCTTGCGCGGGTAAAACACGCCCTGAACTCAAAAAACCAATCCGCAAGCGTACTGACGCTAGGCGGAGTGAACATTGAAACGCCGTCGGGAAAAGCCTACATCGGAGACAAACTCCTTGACCTCACCGCGCTTGAATACCGCCTGTTCATTTTTAAGCGTCGCAAGGGTGAAAATGTCGTTTTTGAGAATACTCCAAACGCCTTCTCGGTTAGAGCGAATATCGGTATTTTGCCCGTCAATTATCTTACGGATATCCTTCGATAATCGTTCAACTTCACGTTTTGAAATAATCATTGCACCCTGTACCCCATTCCGCGTATCGTTTCGATATTCGCGGCGCCGCCTA
>BNUF01000392.1 GCA_025997155.1 Clostridia bacterium | reverse complement strand
CGTTTCTGACGAAGAGTAAGCCTGTGTTTTTGAGGGACGTTTTTGATACCATTTTGAACGCGAACTTGTATGAAGTGATTCAGAAAGACGGGCAGGGTTTCACGGCAATGATGGCGGAAGAAGGCAAAGCATCGGACTTTCTGATTGAGCAGAATGTGCAGGAGGCGGCGAGTTTAGCGAAGAGGCGTGCAATGGAATTGTATGACGACGCGTTTGATTTGCAGGTGTCGCCTGATGAGGCGATTGGATATACCGTGTCGCTAACGACGAATTATTGCTTAGCCGTGTCGCAGGAAGCGATTCAAGCACAGTCGCTTTTGGTGAACGGCAACGAACATTTTCCGAATGCAAGGTATGACGGTTGGTATCAGTTTTTGGGAAGAAAGAAATTTAAGGGAGCGTCAGGCTGGCTTGAATTTGTGGGGTTTGTGAACTCGGCTTTGGCTGGGCGATTGTCGGACGCGTCACAGGAGAGTAAACCGCTGATGGGCATGGCGCGAGTTGACGCGCTTATGGAAGACGTTACGGACAACCGCTCGGCGAAGATAGGGCTTTACGGGATTCCGCCGATTGATAATCCCAAACAGCAGATTATGAAGACGAGGTATGTCGTGTTGATAGGGAAGCCGAATTTGGGGAAAACCACAATTGCCGTGAACTGGCTTGTGAACGTGTTTTTAGAGGGGAAGCGTGTCGCTATCTTTTCGGAGGAAACGGTTGAGTCGATAATGTTGTTTAAGTATGTGTTGCCTGTGTATATTTATAAGAAGTACGGGTTCTTCGCGAGTTACGAACAGATTGTCGACCAAGAGGAAGTCGGCGGCGTGACGGAGCAAGATGTCGCCGAACGTAAGAAAATGATAAAAATGGCGATTGACGATATCGGCGAGAGTGGGCGGTTTTTGTATATCTCCCGACTGAACGCCTTGACGATTAGAGACGATTTAACCCGAATTTATAGCGATTTCCCATTTGACTATTGCGTGATAGACCATAGTTTGTCGTTGGGTGGAGTGAGCGGGGGTGGCGATAAAACCACGCCAATTTTGGACGCTATGTCGCGAGGGATTAAGGAATTTAAGAATACGTTTAAGACGAGCATTTGTTTGCTGTCGCACCCGTCCCCCGATGCCAAGAAGATTGTGAGTAGGGAGGGTGCGTTTGGCTTAACGAAATATTCCAAACAGATTGAGGGCGATGCCGACGATGTGTTTTATATGTTCGATGCGCCTGAACTTGAGGAGCGAAACCTGATTGCGTTTATACAGACAAAAGGGCGCGAAGCCGCCAAGGTTTTGGACGTTATAGTCGAAGCTAAATAAAAGCGTGAATTAACGCCTCCCAAAATGAGTTGAATTTGTGCATATGTAATCTCAACCTGCGTTTAACATTTGCCCAAAATTTCTCAATTGGATTAAAGTCGGGCG
>BNUF01000391.1 GCA_025997155.1 Clostridia bacterium | reverse complement strand
ACAGAGAAATCACAAAATACAAACCGAAAAAGACGAATACCGCAAAAAACTCTACCTCAGGTTAGATTCTTTACGGCGAAAAGAGAGTAAACAATGAAAGGGATTTTTTCGGCAAGGGCGCGCCTTACCTACATATACAAACGGTTTGAGGGCTTTTTTCGTATCTTCTTCAAGTTCGCCGTGGGGTTGTACTTATTTTCATCTATTCGGAATATGATAGGGAGTACGGACGCGGCGTTGTTTCCTGTCGTTATACTCGCGGCTCTTTTCGCGGTCCTGCCCTCTGTTTCCGCGTATTTTGTGATTTCTCTGTATGTGACGGTGCTTATGTCGGCGCATATCGAACTTTCGGCACTTGTTTTTATCATACAAATATGCGTCATACTTTTTTACATACGATTAGCCCCCGTCGAGAGTTACCTCATAATAGCCGCGCTGCTGGGATACGCCCTCGGCGTTCCCTATGCCGTGCCGATTATAGCGGGTTTGTATTTCGGAGTCACGGCGGTTTTTCCCGTGGTAATCGGGGTTTTGATTCACTCGTTCGCGCCGCTTTTTTTCTCCCTCTCGCAAACGGCGACCTCGGGCGGGGACATACAAAAACTCCCCGACACGATATCCCCGCTTATCTCACAGTTTAACCTTATGTTAAGCCAAAACGGCGCGGCGTTTCTTGAGGCGTTCGTGCTTATGGCGGTTGTCGCGGCGGTGCATATAATTTCCCGCACGGATATGGATTTCGCGAAAGAAATTTCGATTGCCTTTGGCGGACTTCTCTGTTTTTTGGGCTTTGCCGCGCTGAATTTCGCGGCGGGCGAAAATTTTCCGTTAATAATCGTGTTTATTAAAGTCCTTTTATCAGTAATTCTCGTATATATTATAAAATTCTTTGACCTAGCGCTTGACTACAAACGCGCCGAATATGTCGAGTTCACCGACGAACACTACTACTATTACGTGAAAATTATCCCGAAACTGTCACCAAAAAAGAGGTAGAGTATGGACGATTTCAAAAACCTTTTGACGGGCGTTGTATCTCTTAGAATCCCCGCCATACGACTTCAGGACGTTCTCGACATTCTTATCGTCGCGTATTTTTTGTACCGAGGGATAATGTGGATACGGCAGACGCGGGCGTGGTCGCTTTCTAAGGGAATCGTGTGGCTTGTCGCTATATTTTTCGCGGCGAACTATTTCGGGCTGTATACCGTCAAGTGGATTATCACAAACGGCGCGGGCGCGGGGATTACGGCTATCATCATACTGTTCCAGCCCGAAATCCGCAAAGCTCTCGAGGGAATCGGCAAAAACTCCTTTCTCCCGACTTTTTCGGCGAACCCGAATGACGCGAGTATCCTTTCGGCAATCGACGAAATCATTCGCGCCGTTTTTGATATGGCGAAGGCGAGGACGGGCGCGCTTATCGTAATCGAGCGAAACAT
>BNUF01000390.1 GCA_025997155.1 Clostridia bacterium | reverse complement strand
CCAAAGTATTATACAACCGCCGCCGCACGGAGGAAACCGCGCTGTCCCTGTTTTCAAAGTTACCACAGTAAATCAATGCACCCTGACAATCAGGATTACGCTTTTAGGCACAGCCCAAATTTTGGAACTTGCCAACCCGCGTTGAGGGCATTTATATAAAGACATACCGCCGAAATACCGCTCAAAGCAACCGCAATCAGAGAAAATCCAAGGGAGCATACCGTGTGCACAGCCGCCGTCCTTAAAGTTTCGCCTAATCCGCAAGCAAGCCATCACGCTCCCCAACGAATGTATTTATATTATATTATCGGCTATGCGCCGAACAATATACGTCTGGATAATTAAAGAAAGCCATATCGGGCGACCTTAACAGCTGTAATAAAACCAACCCGCAAATAAGCGTCCCTCTAATAATATGCCTGAAAAGGAGAGATAATAAACCTTACAGGCTATGTACTCAAATATCCTTGCAACTAAAACATATCCACCTACATTAAAAATTTTTTAAGTTTTGTTAATATTTTTCTTTTAGAATAGTTCTAAGAGTTCTTAGGCAAGCAAAAAACATCTCATCACTGTATATTTTTTATCATTTATTGGGGCAGAGGGGTTGCAGTCCTCTGCCTTACCTCTTGGCTATGACGCCGCCGAAAACATTAAAAATATCAAATCGTTCATTAACAACTTTTCAATCATTGTACAACAAAAAAACCTATTAGTCAATACCCAATCGGCAAAAATTTTTAGAATATATTGTTACAAAAATTTACAATGCTCTCCCTTGTGCAACAGATTATTATTCAGAAATCCTGCAACGGTTTCCGAATAAACAAGCGTCATCACCAGACCACTAAGCCGAATACTCGAATTTACTCCAAAATCCTGCAACAGTTTTGGCTTAAATTGGTATCTTAGGTTCATTCCTAATGAGTTTAGGGCTATGTCGGAAATCCTGCAACAGTTCCCGAAACAGTCCTGCCCTTATTTAGGCGGCGAGTTTCATTTTTTCTTTTAGTTCTTTCAGTTCGCTCAAAATCAGTGCAATATCTTTTTCGTAATGCGCGTTTTTGTTGGATTCGGATTGTTCAAGCGCGTGTTTCAGAACATCGAAATTGCTCATATGCGTATATTTTAGTGTTACCCTCAGTTCGCTGTGTCCCGCCATTTCCATAACCGCCCACTTGCTGTCGCCGTCCACAAGACGCAGCGTAATGTATGTGTGACGAGTAGAGTGCGGAGAATGCGGCTTGATAGTATTATCCTTGTCGCGGTTTTCGTTCAAACGCTCAAAAAATTCATTATAGCGGTTTCTAAATTCCTTGTCGGTGGTGTAGTCAAGCCCTTTCTCTATAATTTCAGATTTGTCAAGACCAAATTTTTTGGATTCTGAATGGACTATGCTAAGTTTTGTAGTCAAATACTACCTGACCTTGACAATACGGAAACAGCGGAAGATAATGGGAGTGGGTGTTGCT
>BNUF01000389.1 GCA_025997155.1 Clostridia bacterium | reverse complement strand
GATTCAATCGTAGACAAAAAATGTCCGTTCTCGTCTACTCTAACATGCTTAATGTCAACAGCCGCCGCGTCAAGCGCAATGCGATTGTATACCGATGTCACGATTGACCGTTCGTTGCCCCTCGTAACCGCGTTTTTGAGCAAGTTTGAGTTGTTTCTTGATTTTAGATGAATAACGTGGAAGATATTTCATATTTCAAGTTCCTCCCACAGTTCGTCAAAATTGTCAAAAGGTCTACTGTACTCAATATTAGGCAACGGAGAGACAATCTGATAGTCGCTATCGGACAATTCAAATGGTATTTTCCGCTTTAGATAAATTTGGTGCAACGTTAGATTAAACACATCACTAAAAGATAACCCTATTGCGTCTAAAATAGGTTGAACGTTTTCTTTAATTTCAGGATTTATCCTAATATGCAAACCACTCGAACGCGTATCAGACATAAACATCACCTCTGTAAAGAGTATACACAAATGACCCGCAAATGTCAATATCGACATTTAACCGCTTCGGCGGTTTTTTTATTTACTCCAAACACAACAAAACCAAAAACCGCCTACTTTACGGGTAGACGGGTATCGCTAAAACTATTTCTTTTTTTTTTGGTGCGGTTTGCGACAACGCGCTTCCAGCTACGGATTTTGCCGCTTCGCTAAACCGCCCGTCTTTTAAACACATCACACACATAACCCTCACGCGGAGGAACAAAAAAGGAGCATAATTTTATGGAACGTATTCAATATATCGATACAAAACTTGGCGCGAAGTACATCGCGGCTATAAACGAGTGGCTTATGGAAGAATTAAGGAGAGTGACATCGGAAGAACCTATGCATACGGACCGCATACACGCGTTAATCGACGCAGGGAACTACTTCAAAGAACTTGTTGTATTTTCACGCAGTAAAAGCTTTGTGGTTAAAAATACCGAAACTCCGCAATAATCTCATTTGTTTTACTTATAGGTTTTTGAGGATGCTGTTGTAAACAGAAGCAATCAGTGAACCAAGTTTCTCATTTTTATTGATGCCTACTAAGTCATCAGTATCCGTCGATAAGTCTAATTCTTGATTAGAAATATCGGCATTATAGCGCAGATAAGCCACAGTGAGTTGTAAAGCTATTTCTTTGTTATCCATATTTTCACTTCCTTTCAGTTATTTGTCGAATACATTATAAACCAATACGGCACATAAAGCAAGTGCAAATAACCAAATAATTTTTTATTTTTCCAGAAAGGAGAAAACCACCAAATGAATAACGAATTAGTACATCACGGTATTTTAGGTATGAAATGGGGAGTTAGGCGCGACAGAGAACGTAAAGGTCGAAATCAATCTTCTAAAAACGAAAGCATTACTACAAAGACAAAGAGCGGCGCAACAGTTACTCTCGACAAAAACCATACCCCAGCGTTCGTACAATTTTTAGCGAAATGCAGTCCTAAACTTCGAGAAACGATAAGTAACAGTAAATCGTTT
>BNUF01000388.1 GCA_025997155.1 Clostridia bacterium | reverse complement strand
ATGTGGTCACGGCGTGGAGCGCGTTCCTCTGCGCGACAGTCAGCTTCGCCAAGACGGTCAAGCGCATTACTGCGGTCGATAAGCCTTCAGACAACGAACGGTTCGACTTTCGTGTGATGTGCGTCAAACTCGGATTGAACGGAGCGGAACACAAGCGGGTGCGGAACTTCCTCGGGCGCAACCTTTCTGGCTCGTCAGCGTTTAAGACAACGGAGAGCGCGGAGCGGTGGAAAAGTAAGAGGAACACGACTGCTATGCCTGCGGTAACAGAAAAATAACGCTTGATTTTTAGCGGGGTTTGTGGTATACTGAAAGAGGATAAAATGAAGAATGTCAAGAAAGACATAATATCCGCTGTGCCGACCGACTTTGACATCGCCGCGAATGTAAAAGGCGCGGTGTTGCCGAGTGCGGGATGTTTTGGCGGTTCGCCGAATGTGGTTGTGCAGTCTGACACCTACCTTGACAGCAGACTTATGGACCAGAACGCAAGCCGCAATCTCGCGGGATTTAATCGCAGTTACGCAAGGGCGGTGGGCGTATGATTCAGATTTTAACGCACAATCTCGCAGCAAAGACCACTATCCCAAAAGTCATATCAGCGGAGCGGAGCGAACGTCTTACAGGCGAAAACACGCTCCGTTTTTCAACATTGTTAAAGGAAGTAACCGCCACGCTGATTGCGGTCGGCGATGTCGCGGTGGTGGACGGCGAATATTACGACATCGTGTCCGTTACCAAAGAACAAGCCAGCGACGGACTCCGAAAAATAGCAGTCGAGTGTGAACACATCAGCTATAGGCTCAACGACATCGAGGTTGATTTTTTCACACAAATTGGAACGTCTACCTTTATAATGTCGGAGATTTTGGCAGGAACAGGCTTTTCGCTCTCCACTTGCGAGTTCTCTGCAATAGAAACATTCAGTTTGCAAGAAAAGTCAAGCAAGCACGGACTTGTTCAAGCCTACGCCGCTTACATCGGCGCGGAAGTGGCGTATTCGCAGTTTACGGTTTCGCTTGTTCATCACAGAGGTCAAAGCACCGCCGTTCAGCTGAAAAGCGGGCGTGATATTCTCGTTCTTAAGGAAACAACCTCCACAGACGGCGTGAGTTACGACTGCGAAGTGCTGCGTCCGCAGACGTTCAATCTCGGCGACAACGTGACTGTGGACTATCCGTCAATGGGCATTACGGCGAGTTTGCGCGTCAACGGCATAACCCGCAACCCCTACGATGACCGCCAAGTGTCGGTCGAAATTGCCAACTTCAATTCCGACGTGTTCGAGATGTCATCGCTCGTTGATGGCGTGATGACTCCCGCGATATATTTTGACGCGGTGGAGCGGAGATACAAAATAGCCGGAATCGTTGACGCACATCACACGAAAGTCGAACCGTTCGTTGTCTGAAGGCTTATCGACCGCAGTAATGCGCTTGACCGTCTTGGCGAAGCTGACTGTCGCGCAGAGGAACGCGCTCCACGCCGTGACCACAT
>BNUF01000387.1 GCA_025997155.1 Clostridia bacterium | reverse complement strand
GAAAACGCGTCTGCCCATGCCCGGATATGGCGCCAGCGCAGCGGCTATAGCCACGATTTCACGATCGGCTACAGGCAAGTACCGAACTCTATACTTCATAGCCAAAACTTTTCCTGATAGGCTCAAATACGTTGTCATGATCCAGCAACCGGGTATTGGGGTCGGCAGCTTCCTTTTCAGCCGCGGCGAGTTTCGTAAGAACAGCCTGGTCGGAGAGATATTCCTGCGTAACCATGTCAAAAGGGATTTTCTTTTCCCGAACCAGAGCCTTAAGGCTCGATACGATGTAAGTAGTCATATTGACGCCCATTTCGTCAAGCATTACCTCGGCTTGCTCCTTCGTTGTGCTGTCTACTCTAACGGTAATCGCTTTATTATTCAATACCATCACGTTCCTTTCTTTTGTATTCTATTATACAGCAAATAGTTCAGTTTTGCAATAGGTATTTTTGGTACAAGACTTGAATATATTTATAGAGGCAGAAAGGACGTGAACGAGATGGCGGCAATAGGGCAGGACGGCACATTTATAGGCAAAAACGGCACTCGGAGCGTCTATACGCCCGACGACGCCAAGCATATTTTTGTATGCGGCACAACGGGCAGCGGCAAAACCGTGGCGCTTGCCAATTACATAAAACGGGCGGCGGACTGTGATTATCCCCTGCTTATAGTGGACGGTAAGGGCGATATTGGCGATGGCAGTATGCTGGATATCGTGCGAAGATTAAATCCGCCAAAGCGCAAGCTATACGTCGTAAACCTAACCGCGCCGGAGACTTCCGATCTCTACAATCCGTTTATAGGGACTACACCCACTATCGCGAAGGATATGCTGGTAAATCTGACAAACTGGAACGAAGAATTTTACAAACTGAACACCGAGCGGTATCTGCAGCGGGTGGTACAGCTTCTGCATAAAGCTAACATATCTTTGTCACTAAAGAATATAGTGCGGTATATGTCGAACAGCCGCTTTACGGAATTATCCGCCGAATTATTGAAGAATGGGGTTATAGAGAAGGAAGACCACGCGGATAACGTCGAAATCGGCAAGACTTCCGGCAAGGTGTCGGAAAACTCGGTAGCCCGTTTCTCGCTGATCGAGGAAAGCGAACTCGGACATATTTTTGACGAGAAGGGCATAGATGTCTACGCGGCGATGCGGGAGCGAGCGACAATCCTGTTTATCTTGAACCCGCTGATTTACCCAGAGCTATCCCCGCTCTTAGGGCGGCTGATACTAATTGACTGCAAAAAAGCCGTGAGCAAGCTGTTTACAGAGGATTTGGGGCGATCGTTCTTTATCTTTGACGAGATAAACGTTTACGCTTCTTCCGCCCTGTTGAACCTTGTGAACAAATCCCGAAGCGCGGGTGTGACGTGTATTTTGGCGGCGCAAAGTTTGTCTGACTTGTCCAGCGCGGAGGATGAAGATTTTACGCAGCAAGTAATCGAAAATTGTAACAACTATATCGTTTTGCGCCAAAATAGCGCG
>BNUF01000386.1 GCA_025997155.1 Clostridia bacterium | reverse complement strand
CGCGTCAAAATAAGGTTTGAGAGAGTGACCTTGCCCGTGTTGTAGAAATCGAAACTAGCTCCCATAGGCTCTCCCACCGTGCCGTCCGCCGCTATGTTTATGTCGCCCGTCTCAAATTTCGTCACCTGTTTGACGTTGATACCGATTTGGTCGGTGGCTGTGTAGGGATTCCCCTGCGCGTCCTCATAGTCAAAGGTGACGACTATCACATAGTTGCGTGGCTTTGCGCTCGGCAAGGTGTAGAACGTGAGGTGTTTGTCGACTTCGTTTCGCGGAGCTATGCTGTCGATATAAAAAGTGTTGCTCGCCTCGACTGGCGTAAACACGCTCCCCTTTGTGTCGGTGGTCTCGACTTCCGCCTCGGCGGGCGTGAGCGTCGCCTTGATGTTTCGTATCTCCTTCTCGGAATGGGTGTTCATAAAGGAAATGCTTAAATCGAAGTTCTTCCCCGCCGAAACGACAATCGGGTCGGCTTTGTATTTGCTTATAATAATCTTCGGCGCGCTCTTTTTCCCCTCTTCATCGTTGTCGGGATTCGACACGTTCACGCCGACATACTGCGAAAACGTCTCCGTCTCCTTGGTGTCGTCGTCTTTCAAAACGCCCGTTTCATATGTCACGTTAAAGCCAATCGTATAATTCTGCGTAATGGATTTGGCGGTAGGCGTGAAGAGGAAGTTGACGGTCTCCGACGCCCCCTCCTCAAGGCTTCCGATAAGCTGAGTGTTCGCGGATTTCGGGACGATTGCCCCGTCCGCGTCTAAAACCGCCGCAATCTTGACGTTAGCCGCCGTCTTCTTCCCCGTGTTGCTTACGGGAAGAGAAATAGGGATATCCCCGCCCACGTTTATCGTGGCGTTCGGTGAGGACGCCGCCCCGATTTTGACGACTGCCTTGTTCTCGTCCTCTCCCGCTCCGCTGAGAAGAGCGACATAATACGTGTAGGAGTTCTCTTTGTCCTCGCTTTTTTCGTTCTTATACGTCACCTTAAAAGTTATCGGATACGTCCCGTATTTCGCCTTGTCCGCAACCTTCATCTTAAACGAGATAGTCTCGCTCCCCCCGGCTACGACCTTCTTGAGATAGGAACTCGCCACGGAATCGAGCAGATACACCTCGTTCGACTTGAACCCGTCAAGCGTCACCTGAACGTCCGTAACCGCCGCCGCCCCCGTATTCTCGAGCGCCGCCGAAAGGTTAAACGTGTCCCCCGGGGACAAATCCCCCTTGTCGTTCACAAAATCCCGCAGAATGACGTTGGCGGTATTCGTGAGCTGCGCCAGCCGCACATAAATCGTATCGCCGTTGTCAATCTGTTTGTTCTCCGCGTCAAAATAAGTATATTTAAGAGCTATCGGATACGTCCCCGCCGTCGCGAAACTCTCCGTTTCAACGATTATCTTAATCTTCTGCTCCGTGTTCCTCGGGATAAAATTAAAGAAGTTTCTGTCGAGGATTCTTGCCGTAAAAGGCGAGTCCGCGGGGGTTTCCACCTGAACGAGAA
>BNUF01000385.1 GCA_025997155.1 Clostridia bacterium | reverse complement strand
TGTCGCCAAGGTGTATCATATCGGGAAATCGGCGCGACGTTACCCGTATTGGAAACGGTTCAATCTCGCTTGCCCACAGCGGCGTAAACCCCGCGTAACTTCCCGCAAGTTCAAACCCTCCCGCGCCGACGATTGAGGCAAGTATGCCGCCGAATCTGGTGTATCCCAGCGTAGCGCGGACATTAAGTGCTAGGTATGACAGCAGCCCTTGTATTGATAGAGGGCAAAATTTTATAGTTGTCGAAAATCACCCCGCCGACAGCAGATTCAAACTAAGCAAAGATAATATCATACAAACCCTGTCAAGCCGAATGGGTACAGGCGGAAATAATGAGCCAATGATTTTAGAATCTCATCAGAAATCATATTCTTACGATTGCCGCAACCACAACAAAGAATTAAGCGCAACACTCCAATCGAAAGGCGGTAGCGGTGGCTTGAACTATATAAATCCGATATTCTGCCTAAATGAATTAAAATACATTGTTCGCAGATTAACTCCTTTGGAATGTTGCAGATTACAAGGTTTTGAGGATTTTTGGTGTACAGACCTAGACACGCAAAAACCGACAAAGAAAGAAATTGACGACTGGGCTAAAGTATTTGAAACTCACAGAAACGCGACCAACCCAAAGAAAAAACCAAAAACGCGTAAGTATATCGAGAAGTGGCTTAAACACCCGCAAAGCAACAGCGCGGAATATAAAATGTGGGGTAATTCGCTATGTGTGAACTGCGCGTACACGGTGCTTAAAGGAATCGCGGATGAATTAGGCGCAAACCAAAAAACAAAGGTGAGACATCATGGAGAAAAAAAGGCAATTGGTAGCTTTCATTTGGAATATCCCAAGCAAGAAAGTTTTCCCGCGCGGCAAATGGATTAGCCCTGAATTTGAGCGTAAAACATAAGCAAGTCAAGCGGGTTTTAATCCCGCGTACATAAAAACCCCCGTCCACTCGTTGCACACTGAAAGCAGGGAGTATCCGCATGACGCGCTATAAGACGGACTACCAAGCAGACGCGGGGTTTTAATAATATCAAGGCAAGGGGGCGAAAACGATTAAGGAAGAAACGAAAACGTCAATAAAGATATACGGTGAAGAAATACAAACACTTCTTTCACTTCCAGCTAAGAACAGACATAAAATCCTTGACGCGCTTTTAATGTGTGAGTTAGGCGAGAATATGCCCGAGCTCGACGCAATGACCGCCGCTGTATTTAGGTTAGTCAAAGGGCAAATAGAAAGAGCGAAAGAATCAAGCGAAAAACATAAGCAGTCAGGCAAAGAGGGAGCAGGAAAACGTTGGAACGATAGCAAGGGCATAGCAAACGATAGCAAGGGCATAGCAAACGATAGCAAGGGCATAGCAAACGATAGCACAATAACAAATACAATAACAAATACAATAACAAATACAATAACAGATAAAAACCCAACCCCTCTGTGCGTGGGCGACGATTCGCCAAATCTTCAACTCGACATGTCCAAACAAAAACCCGCGAAAA
>BNUF01000384.1 GCA_025997155.1 Clostridia bacterium | reverse complement strand
CTCATTTAAATGTCGGGGTCGGACGCAACGCGGGGCATTATTGCGGAGTTGGCGCGACAGAAATGCAAACAACAGCAAGATCGGTGTTTATTGGCGGCAACACCAGAGGTGCGAGCGAAGACGGCATCATAAACACAATCGTTATCGGAGAGGGTGCCGCAAGTCAAGGCTCGAACAGCATAACCCTCGGCAACTCAAGCATTACGAAATTGTCATGCCAGGTGACTGCCATAACGGCGTTGTCCGATTCGAGGCAAAGAAGAGATATCGCCCGCCGATTTGTCTATGTGCCTTGACGCGGTTATGAATTTGCCTGTTTCGCGTTATAAGTACAAGAACTTCACAGGGACGCACGTGGACGAACATGTCACGGGGTGGCTTGCGGACGACGTTTCGGCGGTGTTCCCGAAATCGGTAAGCGTATGCGACAAGATTTTCCCGCTGCTAGATTCAGACGGCGAACAGCTGTACGAAGAGGACGGCGAAACGCCCAGAAATTTCCTTATGGAGAATGTTAAGGAAATCACTATGACGGAGGCAGTCCCGACCCTTTGGGGTGCGGTTCAGGCGTTGATCGCGAAGATTGCCGCAATTGAGGCGCAACTTAATCATTGAAGAGTGTGATTTTATGCACGATTTCGCGGCGAAACTCGATATGCCTCTCTACTTCGATACAAGACTACTTTAAATTACAATTATACTTGAAAAACTTAGCTACATGTAGTAGAATATTACAAATAAGCAAAAAGGGGGGCAAATCATGCTTGAGTTCGACAACCTAGAAAAACTTAAAACAGTTTATGAAAAAGAAATCGACGAATATGTAAGCGGATTAATTAAAAAATATTCCGCCGTCGGCGGTTTATGCGCGTTAAGCGACTACAACCAAAAACCCTACGAAACAGACGACGCGTACCTGTGGCGGATATGCGACGCAATCGAAGACGCAATAGACGAATACCTATTGTCCCACGAGGATTACGAAAACGACGAAAATTATGTAGTTGAATGCACGGATTTTCCTAAACCCGACACCTATAACGCAGAGGACTACTCGCGCATCGTAAACATACTCGAAAACTATGACGCTACCGCCGAGGTAAAATTCGATAACGCCTTGACGAAACTTAACCTGCCGTCTTCCGAAGACGCGATGATTTACGAACTGATGCCGTATCCTCTAAAAAAACAACTCACGGAGGAGCAGCTTATACTTGTTATAGAGATACAAGACTACTTTAAATTACAATTATACTTGAAAAACTTAGCTACATGTAGTAGAATATTACAAATAAGCAAAAAGGGGGGCAAATCATGCTTGAGTTCGACAACCTAGAAAAACTTAAAACAGTTTATGAAAAAGAAATCGACGAATATGTAAGCGGATTAATTAAAAAATATTCCGCCGTCGGCGGTTTATGCGCGTTAAGCGACTACAACCAAAAACCCTACGAAACAGACGACGCGTACCTGTGGCGGATATGCGACGCAATCGAAGACGCAATAGACGAAT
>BNUF01000383.1 GCA_025997155.1 Clostridia bacterium | reverse complement strand
GCCTTGAAACTGATTTTTGAAAGTTCTTTCAGGTTGCTGTGTATAAGACGCGCCGCAACGGTGGAGTCCTCATAGCAGACAGCGACGGCCGTCGGGCCTTTGAGAAAATCTTTGAGTCCGTCAAAGGGCGTGCCGTCGACCGCGAGTTATTAACGCTATTGCCCAAAAAGAGGCGTAGAAACTTTTAGGAGGAACTAAAATGGCTAAGTTATCAATAGACGAAATTATAGCGGCAGTTAAGGAATTATCCGTTATCGAGTTAAACGATTTAGTAAAAAAAGCCGAGGAAGAATTTGGCGTGTCCGCGTCCGCGGGCGTTGTCGTTGCCGCCGCCGGAGCGGGCGCCGCTGCCGCCGAAGAACAAACCGAGTTCAACGTCGAGCTTACGACAGTCGGCGCGGAGAAAATCAAGGTTATAAAAGTCGTTCGCGAAGTCACGGGGCTTGGGCTTAAAGAGGCAAAAGACATTGTTGACGGCGCGCCGAAAACCGTTAAAGAGAACGTGAGCAAAGAAGAAGCCGAAAGTATCAAGGGTAAATTCGCCGAAGTCGGCGCGGCTGTAACGCTTAAATAAATTTCCTGAAATGAAACACGGGCGTTCCGCTGTCATTATCCTGAGAAAGAACGTCCCTTTGCGAGAGGAGAAAATATTGTGCAGGAAATCATTCAGGAGCTTGAAAAAGCTCAGTTAAAGGAATCCGTTACACCTTTTAACGTCGGCGATACAATCCGCGTGTACGCGAAAATCAAAGAGGGCGCGCGCGAACGTGTCCAAATGTTTGAAGGTGTCGTTATAAAACGCCAAAACGGCGGTATCCGCGAAACGTTTACGGTTCGCCGTCTTTCCTACGGCGTGGGCGTTGAAAAAACATGGCCGCTCCACTCACCGAATCTCGAAAAAATAGAGGTTGTGCGCCGCGGTATCGTGCGCCGCGCTAAACTTTTCTACTTGCGCGACCGCGTTGGCAAAGCCGCCAAAGTCAAAGAAGAAATCGTTAAAAAAATTAAATAACAAAAAATCTCCTGTGAGCGGAAAATGTTCACAGGAGATTTTTTTTAATTAAAAAATGTATTGACATCTAAATGATTTAGTAGTAAAATAGTTTTTGCAACCAAAGGAGTGTGAATAATGCGCGGTGAATCGGACGCCTCACGCGTGGCGCGTGAAATGTACGCTATGCACGAAAAAATGATTAGTTACAAACATATGCTGGTACGGCAGAATAAATTTAAGATGAACTCGATTGAGGGAAACGGAATGAGCCACCGCCAATTCCATATACTATGTCTTATATGGTACGCGGGCGCTGATACTGTATCGAAACTTTC
The DNA here is from genome assembly GCA_025997155.1 of Clostridia bacterium. Taxonomy (GTDB): domain Bacteria; phylum Bacillota; class Clostridia; order Lachnospirales; family WQUN01; genus BNUF01. The sequence goes on along the minus strand of BNUF01000383.1, from coordinate 190 downwards.
GGGGCTTGTGGGGAGGACTATGGGCGGAGTGTCGCTTCTGGTCTCTAAACTCGTGAAAAACGGATATCTGTACCGCCAGTTCCCCGACGGCGACGACGACAAACGTCATGTATACTTCAATATCACGCAAAAAGGCGGCGAATTTATGCGTACAATCGCTAGGGACTGCACAAGGCAGGTCAAAGCGGTA
>BNUF01000382.1 GCA_025997155.1 Clostridia bacterium | reverse complement strand
ACTCGTACCCCGAGAGTTCCGCCGTTCTCGTCTCCCGCGTCTGCTCGTTTCTCTTTATCGCGTCACCGAGCCGCGCAATATCCTTCTCGATATGCGCGTTTTTTTCGTTAAGCAGTTTCACGTCGTTGTCGATTCCGTCCGCTTTTTCCTTGCAAACGGAAACTTCCGCAAAAACGCGTTTGTACTCCGCGTTTTGCGCCTCGTGTTCCTCGCGGAACTCAAGCATTTTTTTTCGGCGGGTTTCTTTTGCGGAAGTCGTTTCGTCAATCGATTTTTGTACCGCTAGTATGTTTTCGTCCAGTTGTTTCACCAGAATTTCGCCGTTGTTTACTTCGTTGCGAAAAATATTCACCTGAACGAGTTTAAGCTTCTCCTTGTCGGAAAGGTATTTTTTCGCCGTCTCCGCCTGTTTCGCCAGAGGTTCAAGGTTGTCCTCGATTTCGTCGATAATGTCGTTGACGCGTGACAAATTTTGCCTCTCCTTGAAAAGTTTCCCTTCCGCTTCCTCCTTGCGCGTCTTAAATTTCTGAATCCCCGCCGCTTCCTCAAAAAGCAGGCGGCGTTCGTCCGATTTAACGCTCAATATCTCGTCAATTCGCCCTTGCCCGATAATCGAGTATCCCTCTTTGCCAATCCCCGTATCCATAAAAATTTGCAGAATATCCTTAAGACGGCAGTTCGCCCCGTTCAGCAGGTATTCACTCTCCCCCGAACGGTAGGCGCGGCGCGTCACCTTGATTTCCTCAAACTCCACAGGAATCCGCTTATCGGAGTTATCGAAAACCATCGTCACTTCCGCGAGTCCGAGCGGGCGTTTTTCCGCCGTTCCCGCAAAAATAACGTCCGCCATACTTCCGCCGCGGAGGGACTTTGCGCTTTGTTCCCCAAGCGCCCAACGCACCGCGTCGGAAATATTGCTTTTCCCGCTGCCGTTCGGGCCCACGACAGCCGTAATCCCCGTCACGAAATCCAGCCGCACTTTTTGCGGGAACGATTTAAAGCCGTTTATTTCAAGTTTTTTCAAATACATTTAGAACAGCCCCGATATATTTCCGTCATCGTCAACGTCAATCGAAACAGCGGCGGGAACTTTCGGCAGCCCAGGCATAGTCATTATATCCCCCGCCAACGCGACGACAAAGCCCGCGCCGTTGCTTATCAGCAAGTCGCGAATGTTCACGGTGAAACCCTTTGGGCGGCCCAGTTTTTTCGCGTCGTCCGAAAGTGAGTATTGAGTTTTCGCGATACAAACAGGAAAATTTTGCAACCCCAGTTCATTGGCGCGGGAGATTGCGCTTTCGGCTTTTTGCGCGAAGGTAACGCCGTGTGCTCCGTATATCTCCGTGCATATAGTCCTGATTTTATCTTTTATCGGCAGCTCGTCCGAGTACAGAAATTTGAAATCTTTCGGCGACTCTAGCGCGTCAAGAAGGGCGTCCGCCAGCTCCCCGCCGCCGTCCCCGCCTTTTTCAAACACCCGCGAGAGAGCGAAGGAACAGCCTTTTTGAATACATTTATTC
>BNUF01000381.1 GCA_025997155.1 Clostridia bacterium | reverse complement strand
CCCGAAGACGCCATTTACTACATTGGCGCATACGGCGAAACTCTTGACCTTGACAAGGAATACAATTTGACAGACCACGACACCAGCGAACTCGGTCAGGACTGGCTTGACTATGTTGCGGCACATCTTAATGACTAATATCAAATTTTACAAGAAAGAGCCTCTGACAGAGGCTTTTTCTTCAGCGGAGAAAAAGTCAATGATTAATAACAAAAAATTATTAGTTTCTGTGGCGCTCACGTCGTCAATCGGCGCGTTTGCTATTATCGCGAGCGGCATATTTATGTCGCTGTCCTTTGGCGGTATTGATACGGACGATTTAACTAAAACAAAGTATCTGTCAGCGCAGTCAGACGTTTTTCCCGTAACGAAACCCACAGATGAAACTACAACGGAAGAAACGGAATCTGACGTTCCCGCACCGACAGATATTATAGAATCCTATGAAACTGAAGGTTCGCCAAACAAAGTGGTAATTACTAAAAGCGATAACGGCGAAATAATTCTCCGCTCAAACGATATTGCCGAAAAAGCAATTTACTCCTTTGACCCTGTATCTGTCAAATGAAAAACCCGACACACATCACTGGTCTGGAAGTTTTCACATAGAGTTGAATTATTCAAAATGTTTTTTGAGCAAGTAAAAGAAATGACCTCTGTACTCTTAATCAGCAGTCCACAATGCAACTTACGAACCGCCAAAAGGCGGCTATCCGCATACTCAAAACCGACAGCTTCAGCTTTTGAAGAAATCCGGGGACGATAACGAAATTAACGGGTTGCCCGCGGGAACTCCGCTTGAGGGTGCGGTGTTTGAAATTTACGCCTACAAGAGCGGCAACCTCATAGACCGTTTCGTGTCCGGTAGTGAAGGCAAAGCCGTGTCCAAGCCTCTGCCGCTGGGGAGATATATAGTAAAGGAAGTGCAGGCTCCGCAGTGGTATAAGGTTTCCGACAAGCAGCTCGACATAGAAGTTGAGTTCGCCACCCAAATCATCAAGCAGGAGTTCCTCAACTACTCCGCAACACGGGAACGGTTTCGCTTACCGATTTCTTATGGCGCGATGTTTTGCCTACTGACGCGGTACGCCTTACGCGAATTGTTACGGGAACCTACAACCAGAGCGTGAAATGTAAGATTTTGGCAACGACCAACAAGGGCGACGCCATCATCATAACCGACAACCTTTCTTCCACGGCAAACCATGGATTGCTCGAACGCGTCGCTGGGCTTGCGCAGCGATGGGTATGTGACGAGCTTCACGCTGGTGTTCGGCACGGCCAAGGAGGGCTTCGCCCAAGTGGAGACGCCGCAGATTTATGTAAAGGTGTTTCCGAATCTGCCGAACGGCTATGCGGGTGTTATAATAGGATTAAGTCCGAAGAAACCCGAAAACACTGGAGTTTCGCCAGTTCAATCCCAATCCGCCGCCCTTGGACCGGGCGAGATAATACCAATTACAAGTGACATTCCCAGACTGTGGTAAATCAACCGCAGTCTTTTTACGCCAAATATGAGGGAATTC
>BNUF01000380.1 GCA_025997155.1 Clostridia bacterium | reverse complement strand
CGGGACGGAGCTGGGGAAACTTAGGTTTTCTGATTACGCGTTTAAGGGGATTGATTTTGACGAACTCGACATATCGAAGGCGGAGGACGTTTTTAACTATATAAAAAGCGGGGGATATGACGCGGTATCAGTTTTTCGGGGAAATGGTACGGCCCGTAATTGTTTGAGCAGCGGGAAATAGACACATTCAATCCGAAGGTGCGGTGATACGCCAAAACAAGCAAATCGGCGGACGCTTTAGACGCGGAATAAGGGCTTGAAGTATGCAGCGGCGTTTGCTCCGTAAACATAAGGTCGGGACGCTCGAGCGGCAAATCTCCGTAAACCTCGTCTGTTGACACCTGATGAAAACGCTCTGTTCCATATTTGCGGCAAGCGTCCATAAGCACCTGTGTCCCGATAATATTTGTCGTCAAAAATACGCTCGGGTTTTCGATGCTCCTGTCAACGTGACTCTCCGCCGCGAAATTCACCACATAATCGGGGCTTTCTTCCTCAAAAAGTTTTGACACCGCCGAAACGTCCGTGATGTCGCCCTTGACAAACCGAAAGTTCGGATTTTTCCAAACGTCTGCAAGAGTTTCCGTGTTCCCCGCGTATGTGAGCGCGTCAAGGCATATCACGCGCCAATCCTTGCGGGCGTTTAGAACATAGTGCACAAAGTTCCCGCCGATAAACCCCGCGCCCCCCGTTACGATTATCTTTTTCATATATTTCCCTCTTTATCATAATTTTGTAAAAAACTCCTGAGCGCGTCCTCCCACCCCCGAAACTCGTCGCCTACACCGCTTCTAAACGCCATATTATCAAGCGACGAATACGCGGGGCGTTTTGCGGGCCGCGGAAACTCCGCCGTCGCGCAAGGCGTTATCTCCGCGTCTATGCCCGAAAACTCCGCGATTTTTTTCGTAAACCCGTACCACGAACATTCGCCGTTCCCCGTTCCGTGATACACCCCGTAATCCCGCGTCGGGAGGAGCTTTAAAATATGATGCGCAAGGTCGGCGGCGTTCGTGGGGTTTCCGCGCTGGTCGTCAACGACTTTCGCCCTGCCGTTTTCGCGCATAACCCTGAGCATAGTCTTAACGAAATTCCCGCCTGTATAACCGTAAAGCCACGCCGTCCGCACAATAAAATAACGCGTGCAAAACTCCGCCGCGTATCTCTCGCCCAAAAGTTTTGACGCGCCGTAAACGCTCTGCGGGTTTGTCCTGTCCCATTCGCGCCTAGGCAAGAACTCGTCCCCTCCGAAAACGTAATCGGTCGAAACGTGCAGAAATTTCGCCGAAACTTCCTCACACGCTATCGCCAAATTCCGCACGCCAAGAGAGTTGGCAAGATACGCCGCGTCTTGTTCCGTTTCGCATTTGTCAACGTTGGTCATCGCGGCGCAGTTGATTACCGCGTCATATCCCCCGCTTTTTATATAGTTAAAAACGTCCTCCGCCTTCGATATGTCGAGTTCGTCAAAATCAATCCCCTTAAACGCGTAATCAGAAAACCTAAGTTTCCCCAGCTCCGTCCCG
>BNUF01000379.1 GCA_025997155.1 Clostridia bacterium | reverse complement strand
CACCGCCACTTTACGCAAAAAGTCCACAAAAGATACCTCCCAAATTTATAAAATAATGTACTTTTCTATTAAGGTGGTTCGGCGGGGAAGACACCAATGTCGTCAACTCAGCCTAGAAAAACCACCCCTTGTAAAAATGTATATCTTCCAAGCCGAGGGCATTGTGCTTGTTTCCGCGCGCACCAGCCAACGCGAGGCAAAGTAGTCTTCATCTGCCGCGCAAGCCGTAAATGCGCACGACCTCGGCCGGATAAGCGCCGTCTTGTGGAATAGCGATAACTTCCTCGCCGTTTTTATATCGCCCGATAAAACCGTCCTCTTTCGGATAACTGCCGTCATTATCGGGAGGGATAAGCAACGCCGTAAACGTTCTGCCGGAAAGAAATTTGAGACTGGTTTTGTCCAACTTTTCAATACGGCGCTCTGTTATAATCCCCGGTATTCCCGCTCTATCACCGAATTTTTCGACATACTGCTCTTTCAGACGTGAGTTGGCGAAAAGTACATTTTCGTCTTTAAGGATGACCACCTCCCAGGGCGCACCGCTCGAAATTAGGCTTTTTGTTGTTTCGCTCACGCCTTCCGGGATAACAACGTCTTCTGGAATATAGGCGAGTGTCGTTTGGTGCTCGTCCGACCAAAAGGGCGCATACTCGTGCTCGGCAAACTCGTCCGAGGACAAACCCGATATTGGTTCTGTAAAAATATCTTTTGCCGGCTCGGATGACCCTTCAATCCAAGTGACATCGCCGTTTTGCTTAATTTGAATCTTCTTTTGCTCCGCGCCCTTGTTCAAGATAAAATAAGGCGCATCATACGATATAGCCGTGTACTGAGTATCGGCGACGAGTTTGTCGCCGACTATCAGCCCGTAGAATATCCCGTCGCCTTCTTGGACAATCAGCGCGGTAGGAACCGGTGTACTTGTGGTTTTAGCGAATGCCGGAGTTTTCGCTTTTGTCTTGGTGTTTACAAGATAAACGCCGCCGCCCGAAACCATCAAATAATCGTCGTTCCAGACGGCAACGCTCCCATCCTGGCCATCTTGTATTGCCAGGGTCAATTTTCCAAAAGGCTGGCGGGCAAATACAAACGCTGTTCTCTGATATAACCAGTAAGCAATAACACTATCATCCGTGAAGGAGACGTTGTAATTATAGTCGTTCTTCGGATTGCTTTTTGTTTGAGGGAACAAAACAGTATCGCCAATATCGCCCGCTGGATTGGCAATAGTCAATCCTGTTCGCCCATCATCGAGCAATGTAACATAAACATCTGTGGCTAAATCAGCCTGTATTTTTTCACCTAAAACTCTGATGTATTTCGGGGCACTCTCCACGATTCCGTTTTCGCCAACAATTCCCTCGGTTGTGTAAATGAATTTATCGCTAATCCCGTCAACAATACATTTGTCAATTAGTAATTCTCCATCCCAACGGTAGACGGCGTGCCAATTTACGGTGGCCGACTCTGCAATGAGATAATTCGCGGTAAAGTATAGCGGTTTAGGAATATCTTTTCCCAGCGGTA
>BNUF01000378.1 GCA_025997155.1 Clostridia bacterium | reverse complement strand
GACGCGGATTTGTTTGAAGGCTGGCTTGAAAATATTTTTGCACCTTGCGTGAGAGATATTTCAAGAAGCGTTTTGATTATTGATAACGCTTCATTTCACAATAAAGAAAGAATTTTCGATATTGCTGGTGAGTACGGCTTTAAAGTTATATTTTTACCACCTTATTCACCTGACCTTAATCCTATTGAAAAATTGTGGGCAAATGTTAAAAGAAGATTGAGATTTCATATGCACAAATTTGATTCTTTTTGGGAGGCGTTGGCTAACGCTTTTAAATAGCCTCGACTATAAAACGTCCGTTTTGTGACAGTGAAAAGGTATCTAAAAACGGTCACAATAAAATCAGCAAGCAGGTCTACAACTGCAACAATCTGGATTGTAAGAATCATAATTTTGTTGAAGTACACTTACAAGGCGTATAGTCCCGAAGTGCGTAAGTAAGTGTTAAAAATGGATTTCTATTGCACCGGAACACGTGCCACCAGTCGTATTCTCGGTATATCAAAGGGCACTGTAACAGCGGTTTTGAAAAAACTGAGTTCGAAAAAACGAAAATGGAGAACCCCAGAAATGGGTATGTCAGGTAAATTTTGATTATATCCTTGAACATCAAAATATAAGTATCGACATTGTATCATCAGAATAAATTGATTTTGACGGTGTGGTCTTTTGTTCACGATATTATTCTGACGACAATTTTGCTTAATTTAGGACATGACCAAATGAAAACGGGAAGAAGCCGCGTTCAATGACAATGGACTTTGGCAGAACGTCGGAGAGCAAAAAAGAATCGGGAGAATTGTTTGGTAATGAAAAAATATTCTCATATCCAAAAATGACGGCGATATAATATCGTGAACAAAAGACCACACCGTCAAAATCAATTTATTCTGATGATACAATGTCGATACTTATATTTTGATGTTCAAGGATATAATCAAAATTTACCTGACATACCCATTTCTGGGGTTCTCCATTTTCGTTTTTTCGAACTCAGTTTTTTCAAAACCGCTGTTACAGTGCCCTTTGATATACCGAGAATACGACTGGTGGCACGTGTTCCGGTGCAATAGAAATCCATTTTTAACACTTACTTACGCACTTCGGGACTATACGCCTTGTAAGTGTACTTCAACAAAATTATGATTCTTACAATCCAGATTGTTGCAGTTGTAGACCTGCTTGCTGATTTTATTGTGACCGTTTTTAGATACCTTTTCACTGTCACAAAACGGACGTTTTATAGTCGAGGCTATTTAAAAGCGTTAGCCAACGCCTCCCAAAAAGAATCAAATTTGTGCATATGAAATCTCAATCTTCTTTTAACATTTGCCCACAATTTTTCAATAGGATTAAGGTCAGGTGAATAAGGTGGTAAAAATATAACTTTAAAGCCGTACTCACCAGCAATATCGAAAATTCTTTCTTTATTGTGAAATGAAGCGTTATCAATAATCAAAACGCTTCTTGAAATATCTCTCACGCAAGGTGCAAAAATATTTTCAAGCCAGCCTTCAAACAAATCCGCGTC
>BNUF01000377.1 GCA_025997155.1 Clostridia bacterium | reverse complement strand
TAAACAAAGAAGAACGCAAGACGATAGTTTTCATCACGCACAGCGAAAAATTGGCGAAAAAAACAGGGCGAATCGTCGTGCTTGCCGACGGGCAAATCGTGAGCGATTCGTCAAAAGGGGAGGAAGCGTATGTTTTTTGAAAATCTGGGACTTGCGCTTGAGAGCCTGAAAGCCAACAAAATGCGGGCACTGCTTACTATGCTCGGGATAATCATAGGCGTTTCGTCCGTCATAGGCATAATGTCCATAGGCGACGTTATGAGCAACTACATAACGAAACAAGTCGCGTCTTTCGGCATAACCAATATTTATGTGCAGTTAGTGAACAAGGATTCGAGCGACAGCGAGGTGTCCATGTCGGCGGCGATAGTCCCCGCCGAATCAGACCTCATAACGGAGGAGCAAATAGGCAACGTCGCGAAAATTTATGACAAAGAGATATCGAACGTGTCCTACACCGAAACCGTCGGCAACGGGCAGGTTAAAGACGCGGAACGCTACGCCAACGTGGGCATAACGGGCGTAAGTGCTGGATACCCCGAAGTAAACAACCTCAAACTTGTCGAGGGGCGTTTTATCGCGCAAAACGATATCGCGGGATATAAAAACGTCGCGGTAGTCACCGACAAACTCGCGAAAAAGATTTTCGGCGGACAGAGTCCGCTTATGAAAGAAATAAAGGTATACAGAAACGACGGCGACGGAGTGTATACATATACGATAATCGGCGTGTACAAATATGAAGCCGCGTCTATCTTTGACGGAGGAAGCTCAGGCGTCGCCGACAAGGACATTTCGACGAAACTTTTGATTCCCGTGAATACGGCGAAACAGTACAGCGGCACGACGGGTTACTACGGATTCACCGCTATGGCGGACGTGAACGCGGATACAAAAGTGCTTTCGGACAAAATCGAAAAATATCTCAACAAATACTATGAGAAACAAGACGACGGCTGGTCGGTATACGCTTTTAACGTACAAGGCGAAATGGAAACTATGACAAAAATCGTAAACACGGTATCCTTGGCGATAGGCGTTATCGCGGGCATATCGCTCATAGTCGGCGGCGTGGGGGTAATGAACATAATGCTCGTGTCCGTCACGGAACGGACGAGGGAAATCGGCGTGAGAAAAGCTCTTGGCGCTAAGAGCAAACAGATACAGTCCCAGTTCGTCACGGAGGCGGTGCTGATTTCCATGGCGGGCGGCGTTATCGGCGCGGCTTTCGGGATAGGGCTGGCGGCTGTCGTTATGACCATTGCGGGCGACCCGTTTAAGGTGCAAGTTCCCGTGGTTGCGGCGTGTATGCTGTTTTCCTTGGCTATCGGGGTGTTCTTCGGGTACTATCCCGCGCATAAGGCGGCTAAGTTAGACCCCATTGAAGCTTTACGGTACGAGTAAATGGAATAAAAAATCTCTTTCTTGTCAAAAGCGTAAGTAGCCTGAAATTGCGCTAAAAACAAGAAAGAGGTAAAGTCGGCGAATATCGTTCACTTAGACTTCATAACCCGCTTCCTTTATCGCCTCCTTGAT
>BNUF01000376.1 GCA_025997155.1 Clostridia bacterium | reverse complement strand
GTTACCGTCTTTCTCGCGCCTTCCCCGAAACTCACCTTGTACTCGCTGACAAACGCTCCGCTTTCGTTTTTGCTCCCGACCGCCAACTCCCGCAAGTCCAAATCTTTTAGCAACTCTTTCGGATTTTTGTTAAGGGTATAGTCGCACTTGCTGAACGCCCCCGCATCGTGGCGCTGTGCCTTGCTTATATACCCCGTCTGCAAAAGGAGTTTAGCGTGTTTGTAATATGTGTTGTCGCTTTTTATGCGGAGCGTTTTAAGCATCTTTTTTAGCTCAGGGTAAACCTCTTTCGCGCCGAGCCTCGCGTATGAGGCTAAAACGGCGTATATAGCCCGCGACACGTCCGTTTGGCGCGTGTCGTCGAAAAGAGAACGCGGAATTTTGCCGTATCCGCCCTCTTGTTCTGGAATCTCGTATTCGCTGCTTGCGTTGAAATGGCGTTTTCTCTTTATGTAGCCCGCCGTTTCAAGTTCGCCCAACGCTTTTCTCACCCGTTTTTCACCCATACCGACTGCTTCGGCGATTTTTTCTCGGATAGCGTTATGGGCTTTCTGTTCACGTCTTTGAAACTGTTTCCTACGCATAGATAGGCGTAAACGGGCTTTGCGTCAAAGGACAGTTCATCGTCCACCATAGGCTTTTTGTAAAGTTTTCCGAATCCGCGAAAATCAACGCCTCTGCTTGCTAAATTCATAACCAACGCGTTTAAGTCCATAAAAAATCCCCTCCAAATATGTTAAATCCCGCCCATTGTCACTATTTCGCCCTATTTTTGGACGCAAAAATAACACCTCAAAAAATGCGGTTTTCAGAACCTTTTTGATGTGTTAATGCTTATACTTAAAGAATTGTGAAATTGGATTACAGATGTCTGTTCTACTTCACGCGGCTGTTGCTTGCTCGCGTCGCCGCGTCAACATCATCGGGAAAACAATAATAATGCAATCTCACGTTAAAAACCTCCGGTTGTAGTCGTTTACTCTCTCTGTCGCCGTTTTACAGTATGTTTCATTGATTTCAAAGCCGATATATCGACGGTTGTTTTTTGCCGCCGCGAGGGCGGTCGTGCCGCTTCCCATAAACGGGTCAAGCACAACATCGCCCTCGCGTGAACTGTTTTTTATAAGTGTTTCAATTATGTTAAGCGGTTTGATTGTCGGATGGTTTCCATAATGTACGGCGGGTCTGTTACTATTAGGTCTATACAATCGTCCGGGAGTTTTCGCATACCTGTCATACAGTCGTTGTTGTAGATAATATCAACCACGGAAACGCCGCTCATTTATAGCGTATCTCCGTTTTTTCTGTCTTTGACGTACTCCCTGAAATCAGAGGAAATCTCAATGTCCTCGATGAACTCGCTTATGCACTTCATACGCTCCGCAAGCGTTGCGCGGGTGACTTCCGTGCTTGGCTTTATCGGGTAGTCCGTAAGCATTTCCTCGGTTTCGGCGTAGGTCTTGAACGCTTTGTCGATTATGAAATACTCGTCCACGCTCTTTTCAAGCGCATTTTCAACTCGGGCGTTGATTTTTTT
>BNUF01000375.1 GCA_025997155.1 Clostridia bacterium | reverse complement strand
TTCGCCCGACTTTAATCCAATTGAGAAATTTTGGGCAAATGTTAAACGCAGGTTGAAATTACATATGCACAAATTCAACTCATTTTGGGAGGCGTTAATTCACGCTTTTATTTAGCTTCGACTATAGAGGCTATCTGCGCGGCTTGCATAATTCGTCGTATATTTGATTCTTGCCAAATCAGCACAAAAGCAACGATTGCGGACAAAAAAACAAGGAGTATCAATATGATTCGCCGCCGTTTGCGCCGTTTATCCATATGAACCTCCTCGTATTTATGCCTTTTTCGGCTTATTCTTCGTCATCGTCAGGGCTTGCGTATGGGTCTATTGTTATCTGCCTTTCGTCTGGCGGCTCGTCCGCTGTTGGTTTGCTTGGTTTTTTATCTTCTTCTTTTTTCACTCTTTGCGCCGCCGTCATAAAATCCTCAAAAGTTATGTCGAAACGGTCTGTAAAACTGGCTTTCATCGCGCCGTAACGCCCTGTAAAACTGGCTTTCATCGCGCCGTAACGCCCTTTAACCGCGTTGTTGGCCGCCGTTGACGTTTTACAAAAACTCTGATAATTCGCAAGCGTCGGATTGTAGCCGTCCATTCCCACTTCCGTAGTTCCCGAGAAAAACTTTACGAACCAATCCCTAAACTTTGACGCGGGAACATCCGCCGCGCCCGCGTGATACGCCATAGCCACGACGTTAGGTATCGTAATCTTTTTCAGCGGGTCTTTGAGCTGTTTTTTGTCGTTCTTATTTATAATCGTACCGCCCATAATAGTCGGGAACGCGCTTTCAAGATAGTTAAACGCCTCTGAAACGCGTTCGAGCGCGGCTTTTTGTTCTTCCTCGGGGAGCGAACGGAAGCGTATTCCGTGTTCAAGCATATTCTTGTTGAGGAAGCTCCCTGTGATGTCCTCGCTCCCCAAAAGCAGTAAACTCTGCATAATGATTGACATTTCCGCGTCCTTCGCGTGCTGCCCCTTTGAGATGTTTACGGCGTTTTTCAAAAATCGGTGTTTTGTTAATTCGCTCATTTCTTTAAGACAATCAAACCCGAGAGCCGCTTTGAGTTTCTGGTCGCTGGCAAGGGGAACGCCGTTGTTTATGCGGCGGTAGACGTTTTCGATGTCGTCGTTCGTGGTGTGGGCGCGGTCGTATACGTTCACCGAAAATTCGTATTTGTAGATACGTTCGCGCAACTCTTTCGGAAGCCCGTCAAACTCCTGCCCCAAAAATTCCTCGGGGGCGTAGGTTTCGCCGTCTTGCGTATCGAGATACACCCGCGTATCGTCGTCGGCGTTGAGTTTATCCGCCGAACTTATTTTGAAATCGCCGTCAATGAACCCGAAAAGCGTTGTTAGCCGCTGTTTGCCGTCTATGATAGACTGTACCTTGCCGTCCTGCAAAATGTGCAAATTAGGCACGGGGTAGTCCTGAAGCACCGTAAGGATAAACAGGGATTTAAGGTGAATGTCCCATTGCCCCGCCTGCCGCTGTATCTCAAGCTCGAAGTTGACGTTGCCGTGTTTGAAATCGTTGTATAACG
>BNUF01000374.1 GCA_025997155.1 Clostridia bacterium | reverse complement strand
GGCGGGGATATGTTCCTTCTCGCGGATTTAATGGGGCATGAGAGCCTTGAAACAACCCGAATTTATCTGCGCCGAACAGCGACGCAACAACGTGCAAAGATTGATGAAATTATAACGTGGTGATTCACTATAATATTAGACGTTAAAGAATAGCAAAAACCCCACTCACGGGGCGCGTTGGCGGGGCGAAAAGGGGATTGCCTTGCGGGTGAATTTGTGTTATGATTTAAGTTAATTTAGGGTGTCCTTTATGTGCAAAAGTTGCCCTAGGGAGCAAAGCAGAAACCCATTATCGTCGTCATTTTTCAGAAAAGCATATTTTTTTAATCTTTCCAGACGGCTGAAGTGGTGGTACAGGGACTCCAGGCAGAATAGCGCGTAGTTCAGCGTTTCTTGACTGCTGCGGGGTAGAGGCTTGGAGGCGGGGAGTTGCGCGGGTGCTACGGGTGAGGGGACGGTCGCCGCGACTTTGGGACTGTCGAGTATGGTATTTAGAACCGCCTCGCACTTGATGAAGTAGTTCCGCGCTTGCTCGCCCTTGTCGGACTTGGATAACATGCAGAGTTTCTTCGCGAACGGGACGGAAAGTAGGTAGTCGGTTGTTGGGTTTGGTTGATATTTCTCGCCGTCTTTTCGTTCGTCTTTAATGACGAACGAAACAAAATCAATACTTTCCTCGGCAAACGCGTTCTCAATAATTTGAGTTTTGCACCAACGTGTGTAATTTGTCGGGTCGAGTTCCAAAAACTCGTATAGAACCTTTGCGGACACGCGGTTGTCCTCAACTTTCAAAATTTCCTCAATCGGGTTTTGAAGCGCGGTAGTTGCTTTTTTAGACATAATAACCAACCTCCATAATATAAACATATCATTTAATGCCGTGTTTATATTTATAATAACATAGCATTTCGTGCCGTGTCAATACTTTTTTTAGGCGGTGTAAAATTTTGTTGAAAAATTTGAGAAATTTGAGAAAATTAAAGGGATATAAGCAAACAGATATAAGCAATTTTCTAACTTGTACAGTTGGGCACTATCAAAGGATAGAGTACGGGCAGATAGATTTACCTTTGTCAAAGGTTATCGCCCTAGCTGACTACTTCGGCGTGTCGCTAGATTACTTGGTGGGGCGGTCGGATAATCCCGAAATAAATAATTCGTAAAAAGGATATGTATTTATGGACAAAATTTAAACTGGTCGAATTCGACCAATTCGGAGTGTCGCTCGACTATCTGGTGTGGAGGTCGGACGAACCTGGCATGAACAAAAAAGCCAACCCCTAAGAGTTGGTTTGTATATGCAAATATTCCTTGAGAGCGTTTTGAAGAATTTGCGAAAATGGGGCATTTGCCTTTTCAGCGGCATATTTAAGCCACGCGGGAATTGTAACGTTTGTCTTAACTGCTTTATTGTCTAATTCGTTCTTTGCAATATCAGGGTAAATAGTTATGGGGGCGACAATGTACCCGCTTGAAGTTTCATCGTCAATTTCCAACTCGGGAGGGTCGTTCGGGTTTGGTAAATTGTCGGAATCTTCTT
>BNUF01000373.1 GCA_025997155.1 Clostridia bacterium | reverse complement strand
GATTGTCGGCGCGTTCGGGCATTACAAGTTCTCGTTCTTCAAGGCGTTTTTTGTTTGGTAAATCTGTGTAAGTTCGCTCCGTGTTTTTGATATTTTCAGACAGATTTGCAAGTTCGTTTACTGCCGTTTTGAAATCTTTCTTTAACACTTGCGTCAAACAGTTTATTGAGTTTTTACCGCCGATTCCCGAATAATGGTGATACCACGAACCCGCCGAAGTATCTATGCAAAGGCTCGGAAATTCCGTGATATACATCTCTTGCCCGAATGTTTTTGTATGATAGTTGTCGCGGAAATAGTCGGCAAGGTTTGCGCTTCTCGCCTGTTCAATTTGCTCCTTGTTTGCAAAGTTGCTCATAAAATCACCGCCGTTTCAGCCTAATTTCGGATTATAATCTTCAAATTTTTCAACTGTTCGGAAGATAAATTTATTGTTCACCCACCTTTGAAGCAGACGGACATTTCGCAGCGCGTTGGGCTTGTCATAAATCATAATATAGGGGTCGTATCCGAGTTCTTTAAGCCTGTAAACTCTGTATAAATCAAACGAAAAATCGGTGTTGAAGTTCGTCAAAACATACACGCTCAACTTCTTTTTATCAAAACCGCTGTACTGTTTGAAGTCTTGTAACTTTTTGATAATCGCGTCACTTTCACTCTCGAAATCCCAAGCAAAATGAAAGCGTTTTGATTTGATTTTCGTGAGTAAATACATTGTTTCATCGTCTAATAAACGAGCGTCAAGTCCCTGCGTGAAGTCCACGAGTACGTTGCTTTCAAGAAGTTGATGTAGTAGTTCTACGCGGTCGGCGCAAGCTAACAAGTTCGGGTCAAGCAGTTTTATGTTAGGCTGTCCGCGCCAAAAACTTTCAAGGTCGGCAACTTTGGTACTGCGCTGATTTTCTTTTCGGGAAACTATGCAAAACGGGCAGTTCCGAAAACAGCCGCGTGTTAAAAATCCGTATGCCGTGTTCTTTATTCCGTATAAAGAATAGTCGGGACAAATACTTTCTACTTCCTCGGGCAACTTATTATCAAGGTCGTAACCAGTACCGCCCTTGATAATTTCTTTCGTGTAAATTGGGAAATCGTAACCCTTGCTGAACGTAAAAACCTTGCTCACAAAGACTATATCATACACTTCCGATACGCCCGATAACAGCTCATAAAACTCCGCAATGTCACCCCGTGCCTTATATAGTCAAGGCTATTTAAAATATTGAATAGATGTGTTAAAATAAAAGTATGGCATATTCAATAGATTTAAGGGAAAAAGCGTTGAACGCATTGAAGAATGGTCATTTAAAAAGTGAAGTTAATGAGATGTTTGGACTTGGCATAAATACTCTTAGGAAGTGGGAGAACCTTAAAGAACAGACCGGTTCATTAAAAAGCAAATCAATTACTCACAATCCAACCAAAATTGACCGTGAAGCGTTGCTCAAATATTATGAAGAACACCCTGATTCCACTAATAAGGAAACGGCACTTGCTTTTAATTGTAGTGTTTCAGGTATTAGAAGTGCAAAAGCCGTACTAAAAATTAC
>BNUF01000372.1 GCA_025997155.1 Clostridia bacterium | reverse complement strand
TCACCTGACCTTAATCCGATTGAAAAATCGTGGGCAAATGTTAAAAGAAGATTGAGATTTCATATGCACAAATTTGATTCTTTTTGGGATGCGTTGGCTAACGCTTTTAAATAGCCTCGACTATACGAGCGTGTTGATTACATGCTAACCTACGAACGCGAGGATATCAGCGTCAAAGGCATCGCCATAACGAAGCAAATCGCCAAAACCAATAAACTCCGCGTAGCCTTGCCGTCCGAAATCGAGGGGCAACCCGTCGTATGCGTCAGCCGCCTTGATGACGGAAGCTCTGTCCTCGAAGACGACCCTGTCGAAATAAATTTGCCGGACAGCATAAAAATAATCGGCGTTGATGCGTTTCGGAATAAGAAAAACCTCAAAGATATCAACATACCCGAAGGAACTATCGTTATAGGCAAACGGGCGTTCGGCGGCGACACTAATATGAACTCGGCGCTGCCGAAAAGTCTTAAAGAAGTCGGAGAGTACGCGTTCGCGGACTCGGGCATAGACAAAATGACATTTGACAAGCGTCTTGAGAAAATCGGCGCGGGTGCGTTTGTCAATACGTCTATAACCGAAATAACATTTCCGGATAGTCTTAAAGAGATTCCGGACGAGTTGTTTGCCGGTTGCAAAAATCTCGAAAAAATAAACTTTTCCGAAAGTCCGATTCCGGGACTTCAAATCGGAAAAGGCGCGTTTGCTGACACAGGCATAACCGAAATAACATTCCCGAGTGGTCTTGAAAAAATTCCTGACGAGTTACTTGCCAACTGTGAAAATCTCGAAACGATAAACTTGCCAGAAGGACTCAAAGAAATCGGCGAAGGGGCTTTCAAGAACACAAACATAACCGAACTTACGCTCCCTGACAGTTTATCAAAGATTGACCGTAGCGCGTTCGCGGATTGCAAAAATCTCAAAGTCATAACCTACAAAGGCGAAAAATATGACGCGTCCAACAAGGACGGGATAGCCGTCTTATTACGCGAAATAAAGCCATAAATCAAAAAGCACCCGATATTAAGCCATTCGGGTGTTTTTTGATTGAATTCAAGTTCAAGGATTGCTGTCGACATTCCCGTCCGTTGGCGGTTTCGTTACGAAAAGATTTTTATTGACACAACCTGTAAGAAAATACTATAATATTATATTATCATTGTGATAAAACTAACAGTCGAAAGGAAAGGTCTTAACAATGAGAAAAAATTCTATATACAAAACCGAAAAATCCGAAGCCGTACGTAAGCGCGTTAAATTCAAGTCCATAGCTATACTGGCAGGTATTATCGTCATAATTGCAATCGCGGGGTGCAGTCCTAAACCCAAAACAACGCCCGAACCCAAAACATCCGTGGATCCACCCACACCTACCGCAACAGAATCAACCGAGGTCCCAAAGCCTGTGGACTATAGTCAAGGCTATTTAAAATATTGAATAGATGTGTTAAAATAAAAGTATGGCATATTCAATAGATTTAAGGAAAAAAGCGTTGAACGCATTGAAGAATGGTCATTTAAAAAGTGAAGTTAATGAGATGTTTG
>BNUF01000371.1 GCA_025997155.1 Clostridia bacterium | reverse complement strand
TTATCCCAAAAACCCGGGTTTGCCGCTGGGCATACCCATACCCCCGCCAGAACCGCCAAGCAACATAATAAGAAGCAAGGTCGTCGTGTCAATCGGGCGTCCGTCTTGAGACTGCATAAGAAGCAGCAACGGTAAAATATTAGTCATAATTAACCCCTCCTAAGGATTGATTTCTCTATATGTTGGTATATTATGAAGGAGGGGTTGTTTGAGTTCTTTTAGTTTCCGACGCCGAAATAGGAATTTATCCTATCCTGTACTATTTGTCGGTTTTTCTCGCTGTATTGCGCCGGCGTCTCCGTGCCGTTCATTATGTTAACTAGTGTAAGTTCTTCGGCGATACCCATTGCGTTCCACATATCGAACGCCGAAACTTTGCCGTTCTCAAGAGCCATATCAAAGTTGCGGTCGGAGAGGTACATATCGCGCTGCCAGTCCGCCGTGCCGCCTTCGTCGCGGATTTCAAGGTCGCCGTCATACCAGTTTCTGTATGCCTCGTACACTTCATACACGAACTTGGGGTCTTTTACCCCGATTGGAATCATCAGCCAGTTCCCGCCGACGGCGGTTTTTTGGGAACTCGCCTTTGTCCCGCTTGGCCCGTAGGGGTATGGGACGACACCGAGTTCAAAGGACAAGTCGTCGCCGTTATGCGTCATTTCGCTGATAATCCAGTCTTTTGTCGTGAAGAACGCCATCGCGCCATCAACAAAAGGCGTGAGGTTGTTTTCCCACAAGGTTTCGTCCCACGGACGCGCGCTTTTATCGGTGTTGTACATATCGTTAATAAAAGAAAGTACTTCAAGTGTAGCGGGCGACGATATGCCCTCTTTTTTGTCGCCCGCGATATGGGCGTTGTTCGAGAGCAGCATTTCCTGAAGCAGATTTACCCAGTAGCCGCCGTAGCCGTACACGTCCACCACGCCGTCGCCGTTGGTATCTTTTGTAAGTTTTTGCATATATTCCCGCCACTTGTCCCACGTCCATTCGCCGCGTTCATACAAGTCGCGTGGGTCTTCGAGGTTCGCGTCCTCAATCATATCAAGGTTAAAGCCGAGCGGGTAGCCCACCGCGTCCTTTTCGACCTCCGAAAACAGGTAGTTCTTAGGAGAATCCATAAGGTTGAGGTGTTTCATTCCGACTTGCCCGTTCAGTATGTCGGAGGAGGGGTCTAAAAAGTCCTCAAGTGCCTGCGCGTAGCCGTTAAGCACGGCGGGAACGCCGAACTGCAAGTCAACATAATACATATCACAGTCGGGCTGTCCCGCCATAATGGACGTGTTTATACTCTCGATAGAGCCTTCCCACGTGAGGTTCACGTCCTTTATCCGCGCGTTGTATTTTTCCTCGACGCGGCGCAGGTTGTCGAGCATCGCCTGGGCGCGGATTTCGTCGTTCACCTTGGGGTCGGCGTGTATGTCTTTGTCTTTGCTTGTGAAGTAGAAATCCCACCACGAGCCGATACGGATTGTACGCGTGTCGGCGTTTTCGGCGGCGGGACCGCTCGGAGCGGCGGCAGAACCCCCGCCCCCGCCTGTCGCGGGGGCCGCTC
>BNUF01000370.1 GCA_025997155.1 Clostridia bacterium | reverse complement strand
GGCTTTTTGCAGAGCTAATTTACCTCTTGCTAAAAATACGTCTTTTGATTTGCGAATATACGCGTTAGAAGCCGCGCCTTTTGTATTCCTAATTTCTTTTCGGGAATCGCTTAACTTTCTTTCTCGTCCCGAAATGCGGTCTAATGTTGCCCGAGAGCGTCTCACTCCCTATTTCATTCCCAAAATGCCGTGGTGTGTTAATGTATTGTTCAAAAAAATATCACCTACTGTTTGTAGTTTCTTTTAACTCCATATAAGCTTGTAATAGTTGTAGAAGTTGTTCGTTTTCTAAGTCGGTTATAGTCATACTAACATCATCTGCTTTTTTATGTCCGTATTTTTTTAATATTGCGATAGTGGCTACTGTCCCGACAGCTATAGCGGCCGAACCAATCAATGCTCTTTTTTTTGTTATTATTGGTTTATTATGCGAGGAATTTGATGTTTGGTTTTGTTTATTTCCTAATTGTTTTTGGTTTCTCCGAATCCCCCATTTCATTCCTAAAATGCCGTGGTGGATTAGTTCGTTGTTCAAAAATATCACGTCCTTTATTCAAAACACTTGATTTTTATATCGAAGCGTTGTATAATTTAGACAGCACGTATAAGAAGGAGGTTATGATTTGTGAACTGGCAATGTCTAACAGCGAATGTATCACAAGTAAACGGCAATTTGGTTGTGATATGCGGAACTATAGTTTTCGTAGTCGGTCTGTTTGCAGTTACTGACGCGGCAAAAGGAAGAAGCTTTTCTTTTCAAAAAGTCGCTAAGGACGGCTCTGTGTATACAATCGAAAGTAATTACAACAATGAGTCTTCTTCAACTACCGCGTAACCAATAATCCAAACAAGGCATTCGTCTTCCAAGAACGTTTGGCTTGTTTTGTTTTCCTAAATACGTACTGTCTAAAATATACAACGTTTCGACTCATTTACTCAAAAGAGTCCTTGTTCAATTTATACGCCACATAAGCGTCAAGCATAGCGGAGACGGCATCTATCTTCTGCTCATAACGTTTTTTGAGCAGTTTACGGTTGCCGTTCGTATCCTCTAAGGCGATGCAGTTGCCCATGGTGAAAGTCATTAGGTCTTCGTCGAAGAGGAGCATACGTTCCTCGGATAGTTTCTTCAATTCGCCTAGCGGAACAGATTCGGTTTTTACGCCTTGAATTACCTTTTCGATTCCAAAAGGACCGTTCTCAGATCGCCAACGTTCCACAAATTCTCTAGCGTTATACGGGTCGAAACCGAGGCAACGGACATCGTATTCACGGGTAGTTATGTGGTCGTCTAGGTCGTCGTAGACGTGCATCATGTCTAGGACAGTATAGTCGAGGCTATTTAAAAGCGTTAGCCAACGCATCCCAAAAAGAATCAAATTTGTGCATATGAAATCTCAATCTTCTTTTAACATTTGCCCACAATTTTTGGTAATGTCATAAATAAGTTGACAACATTACCAATATGTGTTATAATTTATGTAACAAATAACGGAGGTAAGATATGGTTTACATAAATGCATTATGCCCACATTGCGGTAGCAATGATGTTGTT
>BNUF01000369.1 GCA_025997155.1 Clostridia bacterium | reverse complement strand
CACAAGGCAGCGCTATCGACAACCAGCTAAACGGCTGCGAGTATGGTTAGGAATTATTTTTCGCACTATATCTTTCGAGCATTATGTCCTGCGGTCTTTTTTTCTTCGTGGGTTTTAAAAGAGCCCTTACAGAGGGGACATTTTTTGTCCTTTTCGGTAAATTTACTCAAGATGACCTTTACCCCAACGGAACGGAGGGCGTTGATATACCGGGCGTGTTTTTTACTCTTGGAGGGGAGCCTGCGGACCTATGGTCCGACTGCAAGAGCGGAAAAGTAAAAAACATCTTTGAGTTCTTCGGTATGGGGATTGATAAATTGGCGGGCCAGTTCCAGCAGGTTGAGCCAGCGGCAATCGGGGTGGGAAAATTGGAGGGTGCTATGATAGAGATTAAAGCCGTCTATATAGACGCTTATCCGTATTTTGGGGGTGGGGGCTTGATCTGACATAGGCTCCTATAAAAAAATGCCGAACGCAGCGTTCGGCGGGAGCAAGCGTACATCCCTCGGGTTTCCCTAAGAGTATTGGCGTACTGGGCCAAAGCACTTGCGATTACCCTTATGCAATACAATCAATTTGCGGGAGTGTCAAGGTAAATTTGACATTCCTGCCCCCTCAGGGAATCGTTTAAGGACTTGATTAAGGTCTTATTCAGCGTATCGCTGATGGATCGGCTCAAAGCTATCGAAATACCCTTGACAAACTGGCTCATAAGCTCGCGCTATCGACAACCAGCTAAAAGGTTGCGAGTATGGTTAGGAATTATTATTCGCACTGTATCTTTCGAGCAATATATACTCTTTTATACTACTTTACTTCTTTTTCTAGTCACAAAAAGAAAAAAGAAAGATATAATAATAAGAGAGAATATTCGATACGGCTGTATTCAATTCAGTACAACGCCATTCATTGACACAAAACACCCTCAAAACCCCAAATCATGTGTCATTTATGACAAGACCCCCGGTCATCTTTCTAAAACATTTTTCTAAAACACGGGGGGAGTGCGCGCCTCTTAAAATTGCTATATATTGTACAGCACGATAAAATTCACTGTCAAAATCTTTTTCACCTAAACAGATTACCATTTCTCATACCACTACAAACAAAACCAGCCTATTACCGTACACTCCATTGTACGATACCAGACTAGAAAAATACCTCCACTGCTTTTACGACAACCCTAAAGGGGGGCGCACGGGGGGAAAGCTACGGCGTCAATTTTACCCGCAGAGCAATCCCCGACCGGGATTAACCCGGTGTAAAGGCGGGACGTATCGCAGGCCATTGTTGAATTGAATAATGGCAGCGGAGTCCGCTACCTGCAACCTAACAAAAAATATCTTTTCTCATGCTGATTGTCTTACGATTTTTGTTATACAGTTCACTATTCAGAAGAAAGCCGTTTCTTTCGTAGAATATTCGCACTCCCTCGTCATGCTCAATATCCGCATCCACCGTGAGGAAGCCTCCCTCGCGCAAGCGAGTTCTTGGCAACAAAATAGTCATTACATTTTCGGGCTATAGTACGGGCGGAAGAAATCATAAAGGAACCAATGCCCTTAT
>BNUF01000368.1 GCA_025997155.1 Clostridia bacterium | reverse complement strand
GATTCGTCTTCAAGCTCGAAAGAATATTTGAACATCATCGCGGCGGAAAGTATCGCCGCAATCGGGTTCGCAATGTCTTTCCCCGCAATGTCGGGAGCTGAGCCGTGGATTGGCTCGTACATTCCAAAACCGCCGACTCCTAAACTCGCCGACGGGAGCATACCGATTGACCCCGTGATTTGCGAAGCTTCGTCGGAGAGAATGTCGCCGAACATATTTGTTGTAACGATTACGTCGAAGTGTTTCGGGTCGCGGATTAACTGCATTGACGCGTTGTCAACGTACATATGGTCGAGTTTTACCTCGGGGTAATCCTTCGATACTTCAAGCACGACCTCGCGCCAAAGCCTTGACGACTCAAGCACGTTCGCCTTGTCGACGTTCGTAAGGCGTTTGCCGCGTTTCATAGCCGATTCAAACCCGACTTTCGCGATTCTAAGGACTTCCTCATAGGCGTACTGCTCCGTGTCCCACGCCGCCTCTCCTAGTTCCGTCTGTTTGCGTCCCCTGTCGCCAAAATACATACCGCCCGTGAGTTCGCGTACCACCAAAATGTCGATACCCGCCTCCGCGACCTCTTTTTTGAGGGGGCAAGCGTCTTTGAGCGCGGAGTAGAGGTAAGCGGGACGCAGATTCGCGTACAGGGAGAGTTCCCCGCGAAGCCCCAAAAGGGCGCGTTCGGGGCGTTTGTCGCCGGGCAAGGTGTCCCATTTGAATCCGCCCACCGCGCCGAGCAAAACGCTGTCCGTCTTGCGGCATACGTCGATTGTTTTTTGCGGGAGGGGTTCGCCGAATTTGTCGATTGCGATACCGCCCGCGTCAACTTCCGTAAAGGTAAATTTATGGTTAAATTTGTATGCTATTTTATCCAAAACGTTAATCGTTTCGCGGATAACCTCCGGGCCGATTCCGTCCCCGGGTATCACTGCAATATTAAAATCCATAACAATCTCCTTTATTAAAACGCCGTTTTGACTTGGTTTATAAGCCCGTCCGCAGCTATAATCTCTTTGATAAAGTCGGGGAAAGGCAACGCCTGATAAGTCTTGTTTTTGGTAATATTTGTAATAACACCCGTGTCGAAATTTACCGAAATCTCGTCCTTCGCCGAAATGTCGTCAGCCGCGTCCTCACATTCCAAAATAGGCAATCCCGTGTTAATCGAGTTGCGGTAAAAAATCCGCGCGAAAGATTTCGCGATTACGCAGGAAATCCCCGCCGTCTTGATTGAGATAGGAGCGTGTTCGCGTGACGAGCCGCAACCGAAATTCTTGTCCGCCACGATTATATCTCCCGCTTTTACGTTTTTCACAAAATCAGCGTCTATGTCTTCCATACAATGCGCCGCCAAGTCCTTCGGGTCGGAAGAGTTGAGGTAACGCGCCGGTATTATAACGTCCGTGTCAACGTTGTCGCCGTACTTGAAAACTTTTCCTTGTGCGTTCATATATTATGTTCCTTTCTGCAGCTAAAGGTCAAGACCTTGGGGCTCTGCCCCAAACCCCGCCACTTTTGAAAAAGTGGACAAAACTTTTATTAAAAACCATTGCACCGCTCACACCTCATC
>BNUF01000367.1 GCA_025997155.1 Clostridia bacterium | reverse complement strand
GATTTCGTAGGTTGAGTTTTTTAAGTTTTCTATCATTCCGTAAGCTACATTTATGGATAGTTTTTTCTCGTTATACATTTGGAGTATTACGCCGTAAGCGTCGCGGTAATCTTCTCCAAACTCCGCTAATGTTTCGTCTTTCGCTTTATCTTTCTTATTCATCGTGTAGAACGGCAACATTATAGTTAAAGATTTTTCGTACATTTTCGTTGGCGTGTAATCGCGTTCACGTATTGTCGGAACAGTATAGTATAAGATGTCGTTTTCAGTATCAAGTCGGTATTTATATGGTAAATGTAAGCCGATTTCTACTTGTTTAGGAGTGTTTTCCGTGTCCCGCAGGTAGAACACAACCGACCTCGGCAATGTCATTAAAACGGAATTTTCTTTGTCCTTGCGACCGTGACTTATAGACATACGGAAAGAATATTCGTAAATACGGAATGCAATGTCTTTATCAGGCTCTGTTTGAATTTCGATGTGGTATAAATCTTCGTTTATGGAAATCAAGTAGTCGGAACTTCGTTTGTCGTGAACCTTGTCGTTCATTGAAATGTGGCTCTCGACATTCGGACGTGCTACCACGCTGTTGTCGGGATAGTCTACCCCAAACACGCCGCCTATGAAGTCTATCATTTCCTTATCTGTAAAATGCTCAAAATACGCTTTTATCGTGCCGTCATAGTCGTGGCGTACTTGCTCGTTTTCGTTTTGTTCTTGCAAATTATCTTTCATAGATTTTCTCCGTCTTCCGCAATTCTATTCAACGCTTATTCTATCAGATTACGGAAGAATTAGCAAGCCTTTATTTTAGATTGCGCTGTTCCGATTTTTCTTCTTGTTCTTGTCTTGCGATTTCTAATTGGACAAGGCGATTTATATAACTTCCGTCAACAACTTGCTCGTGAATTTCAATCAGCTTGGCGAATTTTGAAATTTCGGCGCGGTTCACTTCGATTTGTTTTTGCAATTCTGATTTTTCGGATTTGTTGATTTCCTGCTTTTGGATAAGAGTATCAATATCGTTCTGGCTTTCAATAGAGTATTCGTCAAGTAATTTTTTGGCGGCGGCGAGTTTCGTTTCCGAGACGGAATTTGTACCGCCACTCGCTACTGTTTCCCAGTAGAATTTTGATTTTTCTTTGAGTTTGGATATGGTTTTCTGCATATCGCTTATTTCTGCAATGCGATTTTCGGCTTGCTCTGTTCTTGAATTTATTTCTTCAATTTTCGCCTGTAAATCCGTTGCTGATGTAATGCCTTGTTCCCCTATAAACCTTATGCAATCGGCAAGTTCGGCGATATGAAAATCGTTGGTTATCGTAAACGGCTTGTTTGCGTTTAGACGTTTTGGATATTTGCGTTTCTTATAAAAAAGTGTGATGACTGTCTTTGTGCAGAGATAAAAATCTCGCTCCATACTCATAGACAATTTTAATTTTTCGTCTGTCAAGATTTCGTATTTATGGTTATTGGAAATTCGCCGTTTCAAGTATTCCTCTGTGTACTCGACACCTAACGAGCGGGTGCGGATTGCCCTCTCCGCGCCTTGCGGTTTCAGAGAAATATA
>BNUF01000366.1 GCA_025997155.1 Clostridia bacterium | reverse complement strand
TCGTTTACTTCACTTTTTAAATAACCTTTTTTCAAAGCGGCTATTGCTTTTTCTCTTAAATCTAAGGAATATGACATATCTATACCTTACTACATTTGCTCACAAATTTCAATAGCCTCGACTATATAAGAATTATGCCAAATGCTATTACTCCCCCTATTACTGGATGTTCAAATACAAAATTAAAAATTTGAGTATATGTGAACATAGCTCCAAACGCCATTATAATTATAAACATAAGTACACAATATATGAGTCCCTGTAAAATGTTTTTCATTGTCATAACCCCTCTTTTTTATTTTTTTGAAACACGCGCCGAAAACCCCGAGGGTTTTCACATAATTAAACATTACATATTGTGACATATTTTGCGGTCTTTTTTATTTTTTTATTGTCTTGCCATTCGAGACGCAAATTATTTGCGTGGCAAATTTATAAAAATTTATCGCGCCGCGTTGAAGATAGGAGTGTGCCGGTGGTACATTGTGTGTGAAAATTATTTTGATTACAGCTTTTCGAACTGTAATCAAAATAAGAGAGTTATCGAGAAAGAAAGAGAGGCGCAAAACAATGTCTGAACCTAATGAATTAAAAAAAGTATATCCCGTTTGTTTTTGGTGCGGTACTACATTCCAAGAAGCCGTCATACTCGGCGATGAATTCACGCCTGAGCAAAAAGGCGCGATTCCGGAACGATGCGTTTTACACTATGACCCGTGTCCCAAATGTACGAGCGAATGGACGCAGGGGTGCGTGTTTATCGAATACGGCTTTGACGCGACTTACGATGGTCAGCCTGCGCTTGAGAGACCCGACGGAACTAAGTTTTATCCGACAGGGCGTTTGGTCGTCCTTAACACCGAAAAAGCCGTCGCCATGTTCGGAAAAGACGGCGGCGACATAGAGCCGATTTCGTTTTTGACTAAAGAGAATTTCGGCGCGGTGTTTGAGAGAGAACCCGAAATACTCTGTTTTTGGTGCGGCGAGCCTAAGACAGGCGTAAAATCCGCCGAGAAACGCCTAAAATCCGTATCGGATTACGAACCTTGCGAGACTTGCAGGAAAAAATATTCCGGCAAATGCGTTTTGTTCGAGTGTGATTACGCGCCTAATCAAAAGTCGGTAGACGGCGTTTCCGTCAAAGTCCTCGGAAAGTCTATGTATCCGACAGGACGCTTGATGAGGCTTGATTTTAAAGTAGCCGCCCGGCTTCTGGGACCCGATACGGGAGACTTTGTATATGTTCCTACGGATAAATTCAAGTTTCTAAGCGGCGAAGTCAAGCAAAAACGCGGCGGTTTGAACGAATCAAAAGTATCGCTGAGGCGTAACGACGATTATTAGAAAAGTGAGTACGGGTGCCGCAAATTATTTGCGTGGCTCGTCAACGTGAATTATTTGATATTGTAAAGGATGGGAATTTTATGCCTACAGAAACAGAAACAACAAATAGTGCGGTTGATATGGTTATAGTCAAGGCTATTTAAAATATTGAATAGATGTGTTAAAATAAAAGTATGGCATATTCAATAGATTTAAGGGAAAAAGCGTTGAACGCATTGAAGAATGGTCATTTAAAAAGTGAAGTTAAT
>BNUF01000365.1 GCA_025997155.1 Clostridia bacterium | reverse complement strand
AATGCGGATTTACAAAAAAAATCAAGGTAAAGGGCAAGGTAAAATTACTTAGTTATGCCTTTGATATTGAATCCAAGGAAGAAACAAGTAATTTAGAATAGTTTTATACAAAATTTGTGGGTCAAGTATAGTTCCATAAGAAAGGGTTTTACTGTGTCTGATAAGATTACTAAAAAAGTATTTCTGATTTGCCCTATTGGCGAGGAAAAGTACGGTGTAAGAGCGCATTTGGATAAGCTGTTAAAGATGTTGGGAAATGCTCTGAATCCGATACATTATGAGTTGGTTCGTGCTGACAAAATCGGAGACATTGGCATTATTACGCGACAGATAATTAATGAATTATTATCGGCAGATTTTGTTATAGCTGATATTACACACTTGAATGCAAATGTTTTCTATGAGTTAGCAATACGCGATTGTGCAAAAAAGCCGGGTATGATAATTTATGATAAAAGTCTTATGGACAGCAAGAAAATTCCATTCGATGTAAATGCCGTGAGAACGTTTTATTATGATGTTGATATTGCTGATGCTTGGACGGAATTTCAAAGCAAATTGGTTGACCAACTTCAAAAAACGCAATCCAAAGATTACACCTGTATAAATACAGTTACTGCCGCGCTTGATTCTCCTGAATATTTTTCATTGGAAATGAAAAGATACGATTCTACACTTGAAAATCTTTCTAAAAGCTTGTATTCGTTAAAACAAGAAATAGGTGAACGTATCGATTCTGTATCTGAAAGAACAAGCTAATTAATACCTCTAGAAC
Source organism: Clostridia bacterium (assembly GCA_025997155.1). Taxonomy (GTDB): domain Bacteria; phylum Bacillota; class Clostridia; order Lachnospirales; family WQUN01; genus BNUF01. The sequence goes on along the minus strand of BNUF01000365.1, from coordinate 825 downwards.
TTAGCAGGAAAATAGCTGATTCTTATGAGCAAGGAATTGCAATGGAGAAGATGAGGCATTTGACGCACTTACGGAGGCTACAAATAAGGCTACTTCTTATAATTGCGTTAATCGCGTAGACGAATATTCACGAATAATATGTTTAAATTGCAATGAAAAAACCAAAGATGTTGTTGACACTATAACTAATACTTATGGAAAGTCCCTAGTCTTATATCTTACAACAAATGATAACAACTTTGAAATTGTCGTAATTGATGGTTCTGAAGGTTTTTTGCACTTCTACGATGATAATAGGATAATTTGTTCAACACTTAAAGTTCAAGGCAAGAACCTCGTTAAGGAGTTCGAGAAAATTTATGATCGAATGATTAAAAATGTTGAAGTGATAGATATAAATGAGTTTAAATCTGAATCTGAGAGTCCATTCACATCTAATTGTATGATAAAGATTGACTGTCGAAAAATTCTAGATATTAGAGAGTGTTCACACTATTGCGTCAATCATCATAGCAAAATTGACGACAGCTATGTATGACGTATCCAATTTATCGTAGCGCGTGAAGACCTTGCGAAACCGCTTTATCCGTAGGAAAAATCGCTCTATCTCGTTACGACGCTTGTACATTTCTTTGTCATACTCCCAAGGTTCTTTGCGATTGCTTTTAGGCGGAACGACAGGAATAAAACCACATTCGACGGCTTTTTGACGCGTTTCATCGCCTTCATACGCTCTGTCCATCGCAAGAAAGTGATTGTGTTCAGCATGTATTTCGTCAAGCAAGCCGCGTCCTGCGGGAGCATCGTGAACATTGCCTCCCGTCA
>BNUF01000364.1 GCA_025997155.1 Clostridia bacterium | reverse complement strand
CGGAGTACATAAGTTCAGGGAGGTTAAGATTTTTCTCGGCAAGGTCGGCGCTGCTTACAATTATTTTCAGCTGATTTTCGCTGATTTTCTCTATCTTCACAAATAAACACTTCCTTAACTTAGATACGACCGCAAAAGATTATACAATTATTCATAGTATAATCTTTTGTAACGGAATTGTAAAGATATATTTATTGTAAAAAAGACCCGCCGCGATTTTTATGTCGAAATCTGGAAAAAATTTTTTTGAAATACCTATTGCTATTTTGAAATTTGTCGTGTATAATGGTCAAGTATAGAATTTGAGAGATTTGAGGCCTGTTGGTCAAGTGGTCAAGACGTAGCCCTCTCACGGCTGAGTCAGGGGTTCGACTCCCCTACAGGTCATCTTCTAGTCACAAAAGATTTTCAAACTGTGTACAAATATTCAGGAGGTATTCTCAAATGAATGGTTTCAGAAATCTAAAAACGAAAACTAAACTCGTCGTGAGTTTCGGGCTGATTATCCTGCTACTTATCGTCGCCGAGGCAATCAGCATCGTCAATTACAAGGCCGCCGACTCGAATTACAGCAACTTAATCGAGTACAACATAGACGGCGCATTTGTCGTAAGCGACTTACAGACGACTTTTGTCGATATCCGCAGAATCGTCGCCTCAATGGCGTTCCAAGGACTTCTTGATAAAACGGACAGAGTTGAGGAACAAAAAAGAAATTATGACACGGCCCTCGCGAAATTCAGGACGCAGGTGTCGGATTATATCAAAATAGTCGATTCAAACCCTGACACGGACTCCGCGTACAAACAAAGCCGAAAAGACACGATAAACAAAATTCTGTCGCAGGTTGAGAACGATTACAGCGCGGCGGCAAATATGGTTTACAAAGCGGGGCTTGAACCCGGCAACCGCGACGGACTTTCGGAGGCGCTTGACGCGGTCGCTATCCCCGCGGAACTTGTCCAGGGCGAAATGGAAGAACTTGCCACAAATATTGACGCGGCGTATACACAGGGTAATGAGGACGTAACGCAATCCGTCGCTCAAACGACCACCTTGCTCATAGTCATCGTCATCGTAATCGTTATCATCGCCGTAATCCTCTCGCTTGTCATCGCGAACATTATCGTCGCTCCGATAAACGTGCTTATCGGACATCTCAAAGAAGTCGTGGTAGGCAATCTGGGCGTTGACGCAAGAAGCAACTCACGCGACGAAATCGGGGAGCTCTCGAACGGGCTTGACGAAGTTGTGCATACTTTCCGCAACCTTATGGAAGAAGTCCGCGTCACCTCGACCGCACTCGCCGGCGGCAACACGGACGCAAGAATCGACGAGAAACGCTTTGCGGGAAGTTATAAGGAAGTTTCAAACGCCATAAACAAAGCTTTTGAACTTCTTGTGGAAGACTCCGACCTTGCAATCAGACTTGCGGACGATTTTGTAAAAGGCAATTTCGACGTGTCTATTCCCGTACTTCCGGGCAAAAAGAAAAGACTCACGGACGCGCTCGAGGGGCTTAAAAGCGGGCTGATTGATTCCGTTAAGAGTATCAACTTTATGATTGACGCGGCGCTAAATGGCAAACTTAACGAAAAACTTGACGCA
>BNUF01000363.1 GCA_025997155.1 Clostridia bacterium | reverse complement strand
AGTCGTCCCGAATTTTACCTGCGTTTGTTATGCAATGACTGAAATCGAATTTGCCGCTGAAGCAGCCGTTTTTGATGAACCATTGCGGCTCGTCCTCCATTTGCGGGATTATGTTTTGTTTAATGAAATCCTCGATATCATCTTCTTTTTCGCTTAATTTATCATCAACGAACGCCGCGAATATCTCAATCGGTACGGGTATGATTTTCGTTTCAGGGATTTTCAGCCCTGAAACGTCCTTGATTTTCTCAAACCAGTAGGATAGTTTATTTTTATTTTCTTTGTCGTGCTCATAGTAATTTTGCGTGAATTCGCTAATTTCTGAATTTATTTTCATTGTGAGTCCCTCCCATCATTATTTGTTTTTGAGTGTACCGCATAACGCGGCGAGCTTCAATGTAGCCGTGAATGTTTTTTCGGATAATCTCGAAACGGCGAAGCTGTTTCCCAACATAGGCAAATAATTCAAGAGAAATTACAAACATAGTCAGATAATAACTCGAAAATATACGGTTTTTGGTATTTAATTGACCCTGAATGTAATTAAACGGAAAGCATAGTCAATCAAATACCAAAAAATTGAATTCATAGGCAAATAATTCACGAGAAACTACGAGTACAGACAATTAAGTACCGATAAATTACGTTCTTATTTCGGGAAACATTAGATTTTCGGCGGTCTAAACTTCTAAAAAATTTAACGTGTGTGAAGTTGACGTTCACAGAAAGTCACGGTAATATATCAAAAAATTAAACAAACAGCGCAACACGGAGAAGGGATTGATATATTTATGACTGAACAAGAAGTACAGGCGCTTATCGCCGCCGCGCTTGCGAAACAAAAAGCGGAGTTCGAGCAAAAGCTTGCCGAAACGGAACAAAAATTGGCGGATGTGAACTCGCATATTAAGGCGCTGCACGAAAACCAGTCGCCCGAGAAGGTCAACGATACATTGCGCAGTTACGCCCGCAACGCATTTCAAGTTGAATCAGCCGAGGTTTACAGTATCGACCACAGGACAGATAAATTTTTTACGACCGACGGGGGCGAAAAGCAATATTTGAGTTCCGCGCAGGATGAACGCGTCGGGGCGGAAATCCGCGGCGCAATTGAGTCGGGCGAATTGACTGTCAACGAAAATCCTCCGCCCCATACGCTTATTCCGATTAAGGACGACAGCGATAATGTCATATAGTAAAGGCTATTTAAAATATTGAATAGATGTGTTAAAATAAAAGTATGGCATATTCAATAGATTTAAGGAAAAAAGCGTTGAACGCATTGAAGAATGGTCATTTAAAAAGTGAAGTTAATGAGATGTTTGGACTTGGCATAAATACTCTTAGGAAGTGGGAGAACCTTAAAGAACAGACTGGTTCATTAAAAAGCAAATCAATTACTCACAATCCAACCAAAATTGACCGTGAAGCGTTGCTCAAATATTATGAAGAACACCCTGATTCCACTAATAAGGAAACGGCACTTGCTTTTAATTAGCCCTCTTCGGAAATTATTTATTTGATAACTCAAAATTAAAAACGCCGCAAAGGAGTGACACACGAAGACCATGACGAAGATGTCTGTTACGATATTTATTTGCAAGGATTTTGAACACTTTT
>BNUF01000362.1 GCA_025997155.1 Clostridia bacterium | reverse complement strand
GACCGTATGACGGAGGTACGGCGTACCGGTAACTACGAGCAGTGGGTTAAATTTTTTCTCGAAGCGATTTACGAGTCGGCGTTTGAGGCGACTGCGGCAATTGATAAGCTTACGGCGCTGCACGACAAAAACTCGGATATGATTTCGTGTTTCGGACGGAGTACGGCTGCAACGATGAAGCTGTTCGCGTACCTCGAAGAAAACCCGATTATCGAAATACGCAAGACCGCCGACACTCTTGGCATTGCGTGGGGTACGGTGTCGGCGGCGGTGAATCGCCTTTGCGATTGCGGTATTCTCGTTCAGAGTGGCGGTGAACTTCGTAGACGAACGTTTTCATATCAAGAGTACCTTGATATTCTGCGAGAGGGAACGTGAGAAGTTGCGTGCTTATTCGCCTGCTGATAACGGGTACGGATATTTTGAACGGGCGCGGCATCGTGACGCGGCGCGTCGCCGAGCAAGATTTCCTGATGGACATTCGGAACGGTCGATATTCCTATCAGAAAATATTTGCCCTTGCCGAAGAATATCAGGCTAAGTTTGACGAGGCTGCAAAAAGTTCAAAATTGACGCCTGAACCTGATTACAGTCGGATTGAAAAAGCGCAGATAGAAATATTTGAACGGTTTATGTAATTTATATTGTAAAAAACTTAAATTTTTGGAGGCGTTTTTATGCGCAAACTATTTGTAACAAGCAAGCCGATGGGTGGTCGGCGACGGCTTATCGGCGAATTAACCGAAGAAAACGGCGAGTATACTTTTGAGTATAAACTCGGAGGAAAACTGCCTGAGTGGTACTTGCAGCTTGACGAATTTCCCGACCTTACGAAAGTTTATAAAGGGGCGGAAGTTCGGCCATTTATTGAAAGAATGATACCTAAACCAAGTTTTCGATATATTGAAGACCTCTTAAAACCAGCAGGACTCGAAAAATATGACGAATGGAGACTTTTAATATATTGCGGACCACATAATCAACGCGACGACGCGTTCCTTTTCGAGCAAATACCGCAGGGAGTTTTACGATATGACGGATAATAAAGATTGGGTGGGACTATATTACGAAACACGCGGGAAATCGTCAACCGAGCAAATGTGGCTGCTTAACACAAAAACAAATGAACGCGCTCTTTTTAAGCCCGATAGCCGCCTCAGTTCTGGCAAGGCAGAAGTAGCTTTTTCAAAACTGGCTACTTCACTCGGCGTTAATTGTGCACAAGCGGAGCTTTTTACTTGGCGTGGCGACAATGGTTTTATTAGCTATGACTTCAAAATTGCCGACGGTCGGCAATACTCACCGTCAAGCAAATTCAACATAAACACGGCAGGCGATGTATTTACTTTAACCGCGCAAGGCGATAAAAAACCGATAGGCATCACAATGGAGATGATTCGGAAAAATATCCCCGAAATCGAAAAAGATACTGTCGATATGCTTTTTCTTGACTGTTTGACAAAAAATATAGACCGCCACAGCGGAAACATTGAAGTGATGAAAGACAGCGCGGGCAATGTTTTAGGAATAGCTCCTCTTTTTGACCACGGTCTTACCATTTGGAACGAACGCGTAATGAAAACCCCAGTCGATAAATGTCTTTTTAGGTGGAACTCGGTGGAAGAACCGCAA
>BNUF01000361.1 GCA_025997155.1 Clostridia bacterium | reverse complement strand
TCACCTGACCTTAATCCGATTGAAAAATTGTGGGCAAATGTTAAAAGAAGATTGAGATTTCATATGCACAAATTTGATTCTTTTTGGGATGCGTTGGCTAACGCTTTTAAATAGCCTCGACTATAGCGTGAAAGTGAACGAACCGTTTTATGTTCGATTTGATAAGACTTTGATTTCAAATGTAAGCATCACGTTTTCCGCCGATACCATTGTGCCTTCGTTTAGGTCGTATACTAATTTAGTGTTCGTATCTCATGAAAAGCAAGAGATAACCGTGAATATGAGCATAGGCAATCAGAACAGCGTGGGAAGAATACAGTTCATTAAGTTTAACGCCTTAACGAAAGACGCTGTCCCTGGCACAGTTGTGGAGATTCGCGACTCGAAGAACAACTTGATTACAACAATGACGACTGGGGAGAAAGGCGACACCATATCCCCTGACCTGAAGATCGGGACGTATTTTGTTTCGGAGGTTAACGCCGCTCCTGGGTTTGTGTTGGATACGCAACTACATGAGGCGGTAATTAAGGGCAACGGAGATGTCGTGCGGATTACGTCGGAGGCGAAGCCAAGCGTAGCAGTTATCACCTTTTTAGCCAACGACATCTCGACGGACGCACCTGTTGGCGGTAGTGTGTTTGAGGTACGAAGCATTGATAACAATGTGGTGATGAAGATAGGATTTAACACAACGGGGCGTTGCGCCAACATTCAGCTTGAGGGCGGGAAATATACGTTGCGGGAGATAAGCGTAAACCCTAGTTATGAACTGTCGGTTAATCCGATTCCGTTTGAGGCCGTGGTTGGCGAATACGCCGAGGTTCAGATTGACAAGAAGCAGGCGTTTAACTATGTAAACTTTAGCGTGACGGACGCAAACAAGAACGGCGTTGCAAACGCGGGATTGGATTTGTATCTGGAAAGCGGGGCATTTGTGACAGAGTTACGCACAGACTCGTCGGGAAAGGCGAGAATTAGCTTGCCCGTGGGGAAATACTTTGTGCGGAATAAAGCGACAAGTGTAAGCGCATCGGGCAACAGCCAGCCGTTTCAGGTGTTGTCGACGAATAAGGATAGTGATGTTGAGTTAGGCTTAAACAACTATGACGCGTGGATTGAGGGGCATATTTACGACACGAGCAGGGAACCGTTGATTGGCGTTAGCGTGGTGGCGGTTGACGATTTGGGTGAGGAATATTCCACGTCAAACACAAATTACGAAGGTGCGTACAAATTGGAGAATCTCCCAGATAAAGCAGTTATCTTCATAAGGGTTTATAAAGCTCCATATGGGATTACGGGGGAATGTGATGAGAACCGAGTGTTAACCCTCACGAAACAGAATAGGAAAGACCTAGTTCTGAAAAGTTTGGAGGAAGTCAACGCCAAACTGCCAGATGACAAGCAACTTTTGAAATATGATTTTTATGCACTCACGTCGGACATCGGCAGTGCAGGGGGTGGGAGCGGTGACGGCGGTGGGAGCGGTGACGGCGGTGGGGTGATTTCGTTTGGTGATTTAGGAGCGGCGACGGGAGGCTTTAGTTCACCAACGCCGAAAACACCGAAGCCCACGAACGACAACGCGGCACCGCCTGAGAGCGTTGCCATGCCCACACCCGAGAGTGTT
>BNUF01000360.1 GCA_025997155.1 Clostridia bacterium | reverse complement strand
CCGGCGCGGGTACGCGCCTTTTTCATTTCGGTAATCGTGTACTGCTCGATTTCCGCCGCCGCCGCCTCTTTGCGTTCTTCTATGCCTTGATATTCAAGTTCTATCTTTTCAGCGCGTTCGTTCGACAAGGCGATGTTAGCCTGACGCTCGTCCAAGATTTTGTTCACGGGAGCCCACAAAAATTTCTTGAGCAGGAATATAAGCACGACAAGGTTAAAGATAACGAAAACCCATTCATAAGCGTGGAAATCCAAAAAGTTTATGGGTTCTTCCGCCGCCGCCTCCGCCGCGAAAACGCTGGTTGACGCAAGGATAGAGAAAACCGAGAAAACGCAAAAATTCCGTATTGCCTTCACACCGATACACCCCCTTTTATAAAAAGACCGCGGGCGTACAATACGCCCTCGGCGTTTTCATACGGTTTCAAATTTTCGAGAACAAGAGAAGCGCTACGAGCAAACCATAGATAGCGCAAGCCTCGGACAAAACCATTCCAAGGAACGCAAGCGCGCGGATAGAACCTTCTTTTTCCGGCTGACGCGCAATAGCCTCCGCGCCTTTACCCGCCGAGAGTCCAACGCCGATTGCCGCTCCGGTTGCCGTAAGAACGGCGATACCTGCGCCAAGTGCTGCAAATGCTTGTGGATCCATAACAAATTCCTCCTGAGTTAAATATAAATTATTCTTCTACCGCCTCACCGATATATATCGTGGTGAGATATGTGAAGATAAACGCCTGCAAAAGTCCGTCGAAAAGGTCGAAATACGCTGAGAACGGCGCCGCGACAATCGGAGCGACAGCGTACAGAAGTTCCATTATAATGAAAGACGCCAAGATGTTGCCGAAAAGACGAAGGCAGAGAGAAAGCGGCTTTGTGCCGTACTCCATTATCTTGAACGGCGCCATAACGGGCGTCGGCTTGATAAGGCTTTTCGCCCACCCCTTAAACCCGAGATAGCGGAAACCCGAATAGATTACCACCGCGATACTCATCACCGCGAGCCCGCCCGTCACGTTGATATCCTTTGTCGGCGGATACAGGTTGATAAACGGAAAGAAGTTGAAGACGGTGATAATGTTCGCCACACCGAGAAATAACAGAAGTGTGCCGATATACGGTACGTAGACTTTGCCAAGATGACCAATGGAACTTTTGCAAAGACCGTTTACAGTCTCGACAAGGATTTCCACAACGCCGCCGGCTTTGCTGGTACTCACCGCCGACATTTTTCGCACGATTACGATAGAGGATACCACGAGTATCGCCATTATAATCCACGTAACGACCATAGTGTTGCTTACGCCGATTTCAAAACCGCCGATGTGTCCCTGCGCGTAGGTAATCCGCCGTACTTTTGAAAATACTTCGGTAATCAAAAACTCACCCCCTTAAAGATTCTGCGCCTCTTCTAACGCGTTGTACTTTGAGTTCATAATGATAATATCGACGCGGCGGTTGTTTGCGCGTCCCTCCGCCGTGCGGTTGTCGTCGACGGGTTTGTAAGACGCGTACCCGACCGAAACCAGTTTCTCGGGGCTTACCCCGCAGCTGTCGACAAAAAGCCTTGTGATAACCGAGGCGCGTGCCGCCGACAATTCCCAGTTGGAGGGGTAGATTGCGCTTGAAATCGGCACGTTGTCCGTGTGTCCCTCAA
>BNUF01000359.1 GCA_025997155.1 Clostridia bacterium | reverse complement strand
TCACCTGACCTTAATCCGATTGAAAAATTGTGGGCAAATGTTAAAAGAAGATTGAGATTTCATATGCACAAATTTGATTCTTTTTGGGATGCGTTGGCTAACGCTTTTAAATAGCCTCGACTATATGAGCTGTTGGGTTACGTTTACCACGACTTCACGCTGTTTCAAATATTTGCGGACTTTATGGAAGAAAGCGGATACAGTAATACGGAAATCGCGGCTAAGCTAAAGTTCTCAAAAGTCTACATTAAGCCGATTGAGGATGGAGAGCATTTGATGAAGTACATTATGAATATGGGGAATGTGAGACCCGAGGTATTGGACGAGATAATTAAAAGTCTTAACAATTTCTTCATGTCTTACGGCAAACAGTAAGGCTTAGGGGGGTTTGCGACCGCCCTTTTCGTTTGTGAGAAAATCCCATATTGCAAATTCAGCGGGTTTGTGATATAGTTTAGTGGGGAGATGACTTATGCAATTGAATTATCATAAACATTTCTGTCCTTGTAACGATGTAGTCTTTTCAGTTATGTTTGAAAACAAGGATTTGTTTTGTAGGCTATGTTCGTCGGTAAGCGGTAAAGAAATCAAACTAATTGAAAACCCGCACTCTCAAGGACTAAAACGGGAAAAAGACGCGTTGCTAAACAAGATATTATTCGATGTTGTCGGAATAACGGAGAACTCTGAACTGTACAGTATTGATATGCAAAGAAGTTACAGCCAGTTAAGGCAGGAAGCGCGCGGCGTTTATTATATGTGCAGGGCGATTTCCACTCAACCCGTTAAGGATATGAGGTACGAAGATATTAAGCCTGTGCATATTTCATTTTTGCTGACAAAACATAACGAAAAATATCCCGTGCAACATATTGAACTTGTTAGCAGGGAAACTGGCAAAAGATATACAGACCTTGTGGAACTTATTTTAGTTTATGTCAACGCCGTTAATAAGCCAAAGAAACCTAAGGGTGAAGTTGATAACTCTATAGAGATTGATGACGATTTGCGTCTGTTTTCACGATTCTTTGGAATTTCTTCGGTGAAGAAGGCGCGGGATTTTGAGTCTGAATTTTCCGAAAACAAATTGGCAGAGGAGTTGATTGCTGTGTATAATGAAACTGTAGCAAATGTTGCGGACTTAGAAGAAATAGAAAAATATGATTATTACAAAGCACGCCTTATGGAGTTCGATATGGAACGCGGACTTGCAGAGGGAATTGCGGCGGCTGTTGAAAAGGCTGAAGCAAAAGCCAATAAAGCCGAAAGGGAACGCGCAAAATACGAAAAGAAAGTCGCGGAACTTATGGCTGAAATAGCGAGATTGAGTGGAAAGACTGTTTAGAAAATGGGTTTAACTGTGAAATTTGTTATTATCTCTGGCAATCCAAAAACAAGCGGTTTGTGTCGGTCGATAACCGACGAGATAATTCGCGGGGCAAAAGAGAGCGATGCCAACGTACAGGAAATAAGCACAAACGACATGACATACTGTCGCGTTTGCGGTGATGGTTGGGGTACTTGTCTGAAAAAATCCCCCAATGCATAGTATTGATTTATGCATCTTCAACATCAGCAAATACAGCATAGAAATCTCTATAACGTAATAATTTGGGATTTTGGAATCCCATTTGAACAACTAACTCGACTTTTTCAAGCATATCGGA
>BNUF01000358.1 GCA_025997155.1 Clostridia bacterium | reverse complement strand
GAGATAGTCTTGTAAATCCGTATACCCGAGCTTACGCCAGTCGGATTTTTTATTGCGGATAAGTTCTTTTATATCGTCCCAATCGTCCACAAACTCCAACTTAAAACTTCTTACGGTTTTTTCGCCGTGTTCGTCCGTCGAAGCTCCGATTAGGTGTATGCCGTCAAGTTTTGTGTCTTTGAGGGTGCATTCTGTAATCAATTCGTGCATACCGTTCACCTCCTTTCCCCGCCCTCGCTGTAGGGCTGTTCCCGCCGCTGTTTGGGCGGGGCTACGCGGTGGATTGCTCGGTTAGTTTCTCACCTGTGAATGACTGCAACGCCATAACATACCCGCGCATTACATTGACTACATCTTTTATTTGCGTATAATTTAACGATTCGAGTATTCCTTGAGCCTCCTTAATTTCATCTTTAATATATTGATACATAAGCTTTGCACCTCCGTTTAGCTAAAATTATTTCTTATGTATTAAGTATATACTACATAAGAGTTATTGTCAATACTTTTTTTATAAAATTCATTGAAAAGTAGTAAAAATTATGTTATCATGAAAATGGAGGTGATGAAATGGATATAAAAGATAGACTTAAAATATTGCGAAGCGAATTAAACATAACCCAAGAGCAATTTAGCAAAAGGATAGGAGTTCCACAGTCTACCTACACGCATTACGAAACAGGTTTAAGAAACCTTAGAGAAACCTATATTCTTTCAATTTGTAGGGAATTTAATGTTTCAGAGGAATGGTTACGCAACGGCAAGGGCAAAATATTTAATTTGCCTACCTCAAACGACGTTTTGGATATCATTAAATCACAGGGCGTATCGACTATTGAGGAAGAGCTTTTAAAGCTGTACTTTCAAATAGACGCTAAAATTCGCAAATCGGTGCTTGAAAATATTGTTAATATTGTGCATAAAAAAGAGATAGCACTTGAAGCTACTAAAAAAACGGAAAACGACATTGATAAGTTTAATAGACTTTATGCCGAAAACGAAGAATCAAAGCAAAAAGGGATTTCCAAGCACAATTTAGGGGCATAAATGGATTAAAATTCCTTTGTATTAAAAACAGTATTGATTACACGGATTTCAAATTTTGGCAAGATTTAGATAAAATTTTAACGGTGTTGTGACACAAAAGACAAAAAATAAACGCCAACTAAAAAATGACGTTTATTTTTTTTGCTTATAGTCTTTTATCTATTGAACTTTTGATTAATCCAATGCCATCTATGATAACTTTTGTCCGCGAAATATTGAGAATATCGGCGCAGTATTGTAAATCGTTAGCTTCATTTTGGGAAATTCTTAAATCTAGTCGTACGTTTTTAGGGTCTGTAGTTGGTCTACCAATTTTTTTCTTTTCCGTTATATATTCCTCTTTCTCTTGCCTTATTTAATACTCGGGTGTATTGGGCGGTGGCAAGCCCCGCCCTACCCGATTACCTTTGCTTAATTGTTACTGCTTAAGCAAAGATTCGATTTTTTGCTTTGCATCCTCAAGGCTTTCTGATTTGTCAAGAAGCCTTAAGATTTTCCTTGTTTGGTTTTCCTCGCCGTTTTTTAGGTCTTTCGGGTCTGCCATATCACTCACTCCTATCTCTCAAAGTATCTCAGAAACATTAAGTCGTCGAATCTCGCTCTGTCGCCGGCTTCTGGGTTATCAAAGTTGTACG
>BNUF01000357.1 GCA_025997155.1 Clostridia bacterium | reverse complement strand
GTCCGTCAATCCCGATTGACTTCACATACACGTTGTCAAGATGAACCACTTGATTATTTGAAATCTCCGAACGAAAAACATATCTCACAACCGCTGTTCCGTCAAGGCTTTGCGGGTTTATGCCGAACTGATTTTTAAGACTGTGATTAGCCTGCCCGTAAATCCCGAATCCGCTTAGATTTCCCTGCGCGGCGGACGGCACAAAGATAAGCGATAAATCAGGGACATACGCAGTTGTTTTAAGAACCCCGCCGAGTACGCTGTTTACTATGCTTATGTTGAGGTCTCGGGCTTCTTGAACGGCGGGAGTTTCTGCGGGAGCGTCCGTACTGTCCGCCGTTTCCGAATTTTCGGGCGGCGAGGGGACTGTTGCCGTGTTTGGAGAAAGTTTAAGTGAACCTTTTTCAATCTGTTTATCCTGCAATTCCTGATAACTTATCGCCCCTGTTCCCGCCTTAATCCTGTTCTTTTCGGCTTCGTTTGATAAAGCCGCGTTAAGCAATCCGACATAGTTTGAATCAAGATAATCACGCCCGAGAGTGTCCTGAACGAATGCCCCGTGAACGCCTAAATACTGTGCGTCCTCCTTGAGCGAACCCTCGTTTTTGAGTTTGAGCGAATACTCCACATCAAGAATGTAAAACTCCTTTGAAGCCCCCGCCCACGCCACTTTCTCGCGCCGTAAAACATAATCGTCAAGGCTTGATTTCATATAGCCCCATAACTGCGGCGTAACGTATTTATCATTCTCGTAAACGCCCTTTGAAAGCATCGTTTCGGCGCGTAAAAGCTCCGCTTCAAGTTTGGGCATTTCCGCGTCGTCAACGCCTCTGTACGCTATGCCCTCGCTTGATGTTGAAACTGGCTCCCTGCGGGCGACGGAAGCGACTTTCATTTCTTGAGTGTAGTAGTCGATAACTTCACGTTTGGACAACGCGTCAACAAGCGGGTAACTCATAATCTCCGTTTTTTTGTTTATGCTGTTGCAACTTACGCAAGTGACAAGCGTTGAAATTGCAAGTACAATCGCCGTAACTCGTCTTGGTTTAATCAAACAAATCATCTCCAATCTTTTTCTTCTTTTTGCCCGCCGTTTCAACTCCTGTTGAGAAAAGCCGCGCTTTAAGCACGGCGGGCGGCACTTGCGCCTGAACCACCGCCGTTTCCTTTGACGGAAGAAGTATACAAAACGCGTGGTTGTACGGGTCTTGATACGCGCTTTGATTGTTATGCCGCCCGCGCCGTTCTCCCGCCTTTGCGATTCGCGCAAGTTCGTCCGCTATCTCCCAGCATTGCCGTTGGTCGCAAAGCGCGTCACGCGCCGCTTTTGAGCTTACGTTACCTATCACAAAGTAATTCATAGCTTGCAAAAGTCTCTTGCAAAACTCGTTTTCTTTATTCACGATAGCGGCAAGGTCTGTCGTAATCAAAATGTTCACGTCGCCGCGCTTGCGTCCGCCCGTGAACGCGTTTTCAAGAATCCTCTCACTTCCCTCAACTTGACTGTATCGCTGAAACTCCTCCCACACCTTGACGTTGCACTTGCCGAGAACATATTTTGTGTGGTTTGAAATTTGAATAGATATGTTCGCGACGCTTAACTGTTTAAGCGCGAGCAACTTCGCGTCCGTCTGGGACGGGCTTTCTCCGCGCATACCAAACTCAAAGAGTATGAATTTCGC
>BNUF01000356.1 GCA_025997155.1 Clostridia bacterium | reverse complement strand
GCTTATTAACTCCAAAGAAAGTTTGCTAATAAGAGAATCGAAACTCGCCAAAACGATAACCGTTATTGCCAAGACCCTCAATAACACAGTTGCGGAAAGTATCAAAGCAAATCCTATTAGAAATGGCGTGATGCATGAAACCATTAGCAAGACCGGCAAAATCCGAATGTTTTTCATTGGTTTCTCCTCCAATATACTATATTTGGACGAAAAAACCGAGTGTTTTCGTCCTAGCTGCCAACGACTTGTTTATACGCGAGCAATTAGGACAAAAACACCATTTAGAGCAAAACCACTTTATCAAGGTACGGGCGGATACATACAATACCGCCTTATTTACTATATTATAACATACTTTAGCCAAAAAATCAAGAGTTTGCGCCGATTTGGTCTGTTTTTCCGCAATTTATCGAACTTGACGATTTTGATTCAACATATGTAACATAGCATTATGACCGCACCGCTCCCGCCTGTTTCACATAATCCGTTACTTCTTCCATCGACAAAACCTCTATATTCGGACAAGCCGAAGCGTTATCTCGCAGTATCGTCCTAATTTTTACTTGTCCGTTCGGCACAAGCCACTTTTGGTAATCGTAGGCCATAAAATTATCACGCAGAATTTTTATCATACGCTCCTTACCCTTTGGCGTCAGTTCCACCTCCACGGCGTGGATTTTGTCTTCAAGCTTAAAAATAAAATCCGGTCGGTGCTGGCGTGTGCCGAAGCCGTCTTGCCGATGCAACTGCTTCTCCGTTGTGACATTCATAAGCTCCACACCATGTTTCAGATGAAAATATATCGCGCTGTCCACCACGGCGATGTCGTGAACAATCTGCTCAACCCTTATTTTGTCCGGCTTAACGGACGAACCTATCAGCGTCTTGCCTTTATGCGAGATAAAATATAGCGAGGGTACTCCATACAGAACGTGCTTGCGGTCGATATATCCGTTCTCTATCAAAAGTTTTAAGCGACGGTCGCACGTCCGTTGACTGGCAAATCCGCACAGCAACCGAAGCTGTCGGCTGAGAGTAAACCGCCAGCGTTCAAGTTCGCGGAGCGTGGCATAGTCGCGGTCTGTAAGTCTCAATTAAACCACCTCGGCAACCAGCCTAACCGACAATGGTTAGCGACAGCGTCCAACCATTGTCGGTTAGGCTTAGGTTTTCTTTTTGCAACTTTTTCTTTTACCCGAGTATGTATCGGTAGTCTCAGATTCGGGTTTCCAAAAGAAAAAGTTGTCTATATCAATCTATCTATCTATCTATATCTTCATCCACCCACGCCCGCCACTTCACCCTTTACATATTCATATTTATGTTTAGAAATTATTACTTATTCGTACTCTGTTACGTATAATTATAATTTCCACGTTGAGGGAGAGGGGTCTCGGGTGCAAGCCGAGACCCCTCTCCCTCATAAAACGTGAGAATAACTGAATATGTACGGGCCTAAGAAGTGGCGGGCGTGGGTGGTACGGTTTTGTATCACGAATACTTGCCGAGATGTCACGGTTTCCCGGACAGGCGGTGGTTTGTCCGAATATAAAAATCACAGCTAACTTTTTTCTTGAATACGGCGCAGTCGCCGGTAAACAAGCAGCGAAACAACCAGCGCCAATAATGCCAATACTATGGCAATCAGCGATAGCGCTACGCATATAAAGCACTCGTGTTTTGATGTAATGTCGGCTTCCGCTGCCGGTTG
>BNUF01000355.1 GCA_025997155.1 Clostridia bacterium | reverse complement strand
GACTCTGTCGTAAAACCATATGTTTTTCGAAAGACAAAAGCATTCATAAGGCTGTTGTTGGAACATTCATAAATACGTTTTTCTTTGGTAGGGTTTTTGATGTTTCAACTATTTTATGACATTACCGCTTAATAAATAGCGGAGCGTGAATAAACGGGACGGACGAGGCTTGCCACCGTCCTATTTCCCGTTTACAAAGGCAAGAGTTAGGAGGTAATGTAAACGCAAAACGGCAAAATGGGACGACCTACAACGAATCCACGAGAAACCCGCATAAATTTGCGCCTTACCGCCGACGAAGCAGAGCTACTACAATATTGCGCCGCACACTTAAACATATCGAAGACAAAGGCTCTTGTAATCGGCGTTGAGTTGCTTAGGCGAAGCATAGAAGAAAATTGACCGCGTTATACCCCGCCCCTGTATAGGGGCTTTTTGTTTGCTCGTTTGCTTATTGCTACCATTTTGCCGAGTTCAGCAAAATGGTATAGAGTGGTCCACTCACCCCGCCCTATAAATAAAGGATTTTTAACATTTTTAGGGGCAAATATCGCTATAACGTGGTCCTATGTTCGCGTTCCGTTTTGCCGTGTACCGTCGGCTCGTCCGACCGCCCCACCAAGTAATCTAGCGACACGCCGAAGTAGTCCGCTAGGGCGATAAGGACATCATATGACGGCTTATTTTCGCCCAATTCATATTTTTGATATTGGCGTTCCGCAATATCAATTTCCTCGGCAGTCTGTTTTTGAGTGACATTTTTTGACTTTCGTAATTCTTTTAATCTTGTGATAAATATATTCATTTTTTTGCACACCTCGAAAAAAAGTATTGACACGCCGATTTCGTCGTGATATTATTATTTCGTAACACGCCCAAATAGGCGTTATAAGAATTTTGAAAGGATTGATTTTTATGTCTAAAAAAGCAACTACCGCGCTTCAAACCCTGATTGAGGAAATTTTGAAAGTTGAGGACAGCCGCGTGTCCGCAAAGGCTCTTTATGAGTTTTTGGAACTCGACCTGACACATTACACGCGTTGGAGTAAAACTCAAATTCTCGAAAACGCTTTTGCCGAGGAAGGTATTGATTTTATTTCGTTCGCCATTGAGGGCGAACGAAAAGGCGGCGAGAAATATCAACCAAACCCCACAACCAACTATCTACTCTCCGTCCAGTTCGCGAAGAAACTCTGCATGTTATCCAAATCCGACAAGGGCGAGCAAGCGCGGAACTACTTCATCAAGTGCGAGGCGGTTCTAAATACCATACTCGACAGTCCCAAAGTCGCGGCGACCGTCCCCGCACCCGTAGCACCCGCGCAACTCCCCGCCTCCAAGCCTCCAAGCCTCTGCCCCGCAGCAGTCAAGAAACGCTGAATTACGCGCTATTCTGCTTGGAGTCCCTGTACCACTACTTCAGCCGTATGGAAAGATTAAAAAAATATGCTTTTCTGAAAAATGACGACGATAATGGGTTTCTGCTTTGCTCCCTAGGGCAACTTTTGCACATAAAGGACACCCTAAAGCAACTTAAATCATAACACAAATTCACCCGCAAGGCAATCCCCTTTTCGCCCCGCCAACTTCTATTCTGGCGGGGCGTTTATTGCGCCTGTTCCAGTTTCCGCATTATCTTGTCCCTGTAATTTTTCATTTATGCGAGGAATTTGCGGTGCGAAGCCTTGACGTTATTTTGGTTCACCATTGCGTACTGGAGCG
>BNUF01000354.1 GCA_025997155.1 Clostridia bacterium | reverse complement strand
TCCGCGATTTCGGGGATTTCGCAAACTTCACGCACGGCGGTTAAAAGTTCGGCAAACCTTTGGTTGATATTCTCTCTTTCGGAAGTTTCAACAGGAAACGCCGAAACGCGGATTGTTTCCCTTGTTTTCTAAGATTTTCGGCTATGTCTTCTTGTAAATCCCTTAAAAATTGCGCGTAACTTTGGGCGGTTTCCCTTGCGGGGATTCGGGTTTCTTTCGGAAGTTTAACGGGGATTTTATCCCTCACAAATTTGATATAGTACGCGACAAGCGGCGGCAAGCCCTCCGCAATAAGGCTTCTGTAATCAGGACGCGTCCATATCGCGTCTTTATGTGTGAGTTGCGCGATTTCTTCGTCTGTAAACTCGTTTTCGCGCAAACGCGTCATAACGGTCTCTATATTTTTCAGACGTTTCTCGCGTTCCTTGACTTTACGCGCCCCAATGATACTAACTCCCGAATCGCCTATGCGCGGGGTTTCGCTTTTCTTGTTCAACGCGCCGCTTGAAATGATTTCCTCGAATTTGCTCACGTTTGATGGCGTTCCCTTGTATCCGTCCTTGAGAATCTTAACAAGTTCCGCACCGCCCTGTAACTTCACGGCGGAATGGTCGGAGTTGTCATAAAAAGGGGATTCACGAGGGAAAAGTAACGCGCCGTTGCATATAAGCCCTATGGACGCGTCGTTGTAGAGATGTGACAGTTTGCCGTAATAGGGCGAACCGTCATGCAAAAACACCGCCAAACGCTTGCCTGCGCGGTCGTAACCCGCTATCGCCCCGCACTCCGTGACTACCATTTTCTCATGTCCGTTAGGTATCTCACTTTTGCCCGCGCAAAGAATCGCGAACGCCGATACTATATCGGAAAACGGCGTTTTCAATCCCGACGTGTCGCCCGCGGATTCAGAAACGACAGGCAAAACAAGCGCGTCACTTAAATCAGTGAAGGGCTTTTCAAGACTGTCCGCCCACTTATCCGCAAATTCAGTCCTATTTCGGGAATTGAAAATCAAGAAATAATTGTATACTAAAATCCTTGCGATACGGGTCTTTCCGTAATTTTTCACAACGCCTATGATAGTGCCGTTCCCCGCGTTTTTGAGAAGATTATTGATTGCCAAAACGCAAGCCGTGTCGCGGTCGATGTCCTCTTTCGGGGCTTTTCTTCCGCGCTTTTTCGGGGGATTCGGGGGAGCGTCGGAACTGATTGGCTCGTCGTCCGCGACGGGCGTTTTTCCAAACATCGTTCTAATCTCCTCAAACGCCGCCAAATAAGCCTCGTGACACAAATTATAATTCGCGTTGAAGATGTCATACGTTTTGAGTATCTTCCAAACCTCATCATGAGGATATTCCTGTTCAAGGCGTTGCGCCTCTATTTCATCGTCAGCCGCGTTTTTGATTATTTCGGAATACTTATCAAAAACCGCCCGCGTCACAATGTAGTTTCAGGCGATATTTCAAACTCCGCGCTGTTGCTTAAGTCCAAATCCCCAAGCACCGCGTCCGCTATCTTCGCGCCGTTATGAAACTCTGTAAATACGCCTGTTTCCTTAATCTGTACCCTCATTTTCAACCCACTTTCCTAATCAATTTTCAACCCTCACGGACATATCTCCGAACTTTATCGATTTAAGCAAATTGAGCACCAACTCCCGCCGAATATCGCCCGATTCATAATTGAACAGCCCGATTGATACCGTGCTTGAGTTGCCCACGCC
>BNUF01000353.1 GCA_025997155.1 Clostridia bacterium | reverse complement strand
GCGTTGATTTTTTTCAGTTCTTCGTTCTCCGTCATAAGACGTTTCACTTCTTGTTCAAGTTCCGCAATTTGGTTGTTTTTTTCGCTCATAAAAATCTTCTCCTTTCGTATGTAACACAAAGCGGGAGCAACCTCCCGCCGTCCGCCGATTTAGTGTCGCCGCGGGCTTGTCAGCTCGCGGTTTCGGCTTGTTCGTTGTAAAAATTTTCGCGCATAGCGTCTGTGCGTTCGCTTAATTCGTAAAGATAGTCGTAGGAGTCGCCGTCTTGCAAGTCCCAAAGCCGCGCAACTTCTTCGCCAAGCGTCATAGCAAGTTCATTTTCAAGTTCGGGACTGCGTTCGCGGTTCTTGAACGCCGTTCTCCCGAAGTCGTTTTGGGGCATTGCCACCGCAACTTCTTTGATGTGTTTAATGAACTCGGGGTAATCGCCGATTGTGTATACGTTGCCGAGTATTTGATGTTCATCGGTTGCGAAACTTGAAGTGTCAGGAACATCTCCCGCAACCCCTGTAACTTCAAGGATAAAGCCGTATGTGTGCGTTTCGTTTACCCTGTAACTCGTCGTCATATTGTAGGCTTGCGAATCTTTTGTGTACAGTTCGTCAAGCGGGTACATATGGCTTCCGTAAGGGCTTATCGTCCAGAGAAATCGGGTATCTTGGCTGTCAAGTTGGAATCGGAGGTAAGAGTCCGCAAGATACGCGACTTTATCCATAACCGCCGCCAACGCCGCTTTGTGCAGGAGTTTGCGGTCGGTGTCGTAGTCCGCCGCGCAGAGAAGATTAACGTGTTCAAAGGCTTGGCGCGTGAATTTCAGAAGGTCGATATTTCTAAATCGTTGTTCCTCGTCAAACTCGGGAGGGTTGCCGCCATTCGCCCCAAAGTCGAAGTAGTTTTTGTGAGCCGCGCCGAGTTCGGAATAGTAACTTCCGCTTTGCCATTGTCCGTCCGTATTATCGTACCCTGTCGCCACTATATAGCGGTTGTAACCTTTCGGGTCAAGCAGCAGCGCCACAGTTCCAACGCCTTTGATTTCTTTTTGTTCAAGTATGATTTTGTTCATATAAAATCCTCCTCGTAATGATAAGCCGTATGCGTGTTTGCGCTTGTTTTGGCTGAAAGTTTTCCTGTAACTTGAAATAAGTTTAACACGCATTATAGTATTCGTAAACACTTTTATTGAGATAGTGAAAATTTTTCAAAATACCACTCTAAAACCCTTATGTATCAAGAGTTTGACGGATTTAATAAAATTGATTTTCGGCTTGTTTTCAATTCGCGGCTATCATTTTTCGGAGATTTTTTACGCAATTCCGAGCGTCTTTTTGATTTTATCTTCGTCGCGGTTGTTCCCAGTACCTATGTTATCGAGGTTCGGCTGTGTAAACCCAATCTTGTACCACGCCCGCGCCAATTCGGGAATTAAGACTTTGTTCTTGATGTCGTCATCGCAAACGCCAATGCCCTTGACATAAGTAGCCTCGTTTAGTTCGCGGAATAAAAGCGCGGTGTCGCCTTGGTGTGTCAAGCGTTTCTTAATTGTTGTATCGAGAGTTTCTTTGGTGAGCTTGTTTGAACTCATAACGACCTCTTTGTAGCTGACGCTTGAACTCATAACGACCTCTTTGTAGCTGACGCTTGAACTCATAACGACCTCTTTGTAGCTGACGCTTGAACTCATAACGACCTCTTTGTAGCTGACGCTTGAACTCATAACGACCTCTTTGTAGCT
>BNUF01000352.1 GCA_025997155.1 Clostridia bacterium | reverse complement strand
CCAAGAGACTACTTTTCCGTCGCGGTCTATAAGGAATTTTGAAAAATTCCACTTGATGTCCTTTTCACCCGTGAATGGTGTCAGTCCCTTGAGTCGTGTGCTTAAAGCCTCCGCGCCCGCGTCGTTGCTTTCTTCAACTTGTTCTTTCAAGTATACAAAAAACGGGTCGGCGTGTTCGCCGTTTACGTCAATCTTCGCAAATCTCGGGAAAGTGGTATTGTATGTCAGCGAGCAAAAACTGTTGATTTCCTCGTCTGTGCCTGGTGCTTGCTCAAGAAACTGGTTGCAAGGAAAATCAAGAATTTCAAAGCCTTTGTCGTGATATTTTTGATAAAGTGCTTCCAATTGCGTATACTGAGGAGTAAGTCCGCATTTCGTCGCTGTGTTGACAACAAGCAAAACGTTCCCAGCATATTTAGCCAATACAACATCTTCGCCTTTGTTATCTTTTACTGTAAAATCATAAGTTTTCATTTTTTTCTCCTTAGCATTCTTAAAACTTCACAATTCGAGGTTTAGCCGTCATAGAGCAAAATGATGCTTCGCCGTTTTTCACATAGAAAAGAGCTAAAACAAGACTGTCGGGCTGGTATAGTACATACCGCACAGGTAGGGAGCTACTGTTTGCCTTCGAATTCCATAACAAAACGGACGAACTCTTGGCTTATCGCCGTCTGCTGTTGCGAGGTAGAACATCTTGCAGTCTGTAAGAAAATTCAGAATTTCAATCAATATGATTATCTCCTTAACATTCTTTAACTATCACGATATACACTATCACGTAAACCAAATTTTGTCAAGTGAATTTTTCTAGTATTTCATATGTACGTACAAAAATTCCATAGCCTTAATCAAACAATCTAAATGCACAGGCAAACCCTCAACATAGGGCTTATCTTCGCTTGGCTAAGCTTCAGCTCATATGTCTGTTCCCTTCCGAAATCTCGTCAACAAACGCGAAGATGGAAGCCCTAACTTACTGGGCTTCCATCTTTTCAATCCTTTGGTATCAGACTGACGAATTTCATCACAAGTTTGCATAAAGCGGAAACTACCTGCCCCACCTCGTAACTCACACATTCTTTTATCAATAGCAACAAAATCAAATTTATCAGAAACGACGTACGGCTTGTCGCCTACCCAATAGTTCCCCGACTACTCATCTCTCAATTTGGCCAACCCCACTTTTCTGCGACTTACATAAAAGGGCGTTGACAATATGTCACCGCCCGCCCGTTATCACGAAAATCCTTTAATCGCCTTAGATTGCAGCTCCAACACGTATTTTATTTCGCTGTCTGTTATATTGGGGTAACTACGCTTTATTATCTCCATAGAAATACCTGAAGTTGCTAAATTCTGCAAAGCCGTTCGGCGTTCATTCGCACGTGCTTTCGCTGCCTCTGCACGTTCTTCCGCAAGGCGTTCTTCCCAAGCAAGTCTCTCCTCAGTTGCATCATACTCCATGCATAACATATTAAAAACCTCCTTATTGTAGGTACGCAGGAAATCCGCTAAAACATTGTTCCTAACGCAATGGTCTATCGCCGATGATACCGCTGAATTCAGGTTTTTACCTTGTCCCCGAAATTTACGTATTGTCGCTATTAAGACCAGCTATTAAAAGTCAATAGGTAACTTAAAAAAATTTTAGTAAAAAAGCAAAAACCACAGAAATGAAAAAATAACACGAAAAAAAGACCTAATGACATAGAAAAGGCGAGTGACAAAATGT
>BNUF01000351.1 GCA_025997155.1 Clostridia bacterium | reverse complement strand
GAGTTGGTGGTGCGTATATATGTTGTGCTCTTCGAAGGATAAGGCAAAAACATAGTTCTAAACGGGTATGAACACTCTTTCACTACACGACGCACTTCCGATCCCGAGACGACGGTTATCTCATAGGCGACGCCGAATTGCTCCAAAATCTTCGCCGTTTCCGACATTGTAGGCAAATCCGAATCGCTGCCCATACAAATTGAAACTGACAACTTGTCCATAAAAAATGATACCCCGTTCCGTTAAATTTATACAATCGGTTTTACACGCCGACTATACGAATGGATTTCGCGGCATCTTCGCAGTTGCGCCGCGCTTGCGGCAAACTCCCCGCAATAGCGGTTATATGCCCCATTTTACGCTTGTTCACGGAATTTTCTTTTCCATATATATGCACAAAAACTCCGTCAATCGCAAGAGCGTCGTCAACCCCCGAAACCGACGCCTTGCCCGTCTTTCCCTCGCCCAAGACGTTCATCATAACCGCGGGCGAACGCAAGGACGTGTCCCCCAGCGGAAGCCCCGCCACGGCGCGGATATGCTGGGCGAACTGGCTCACGACACAGCCCTCAATCGTGTAATGCCCAGAATTGTGCGGACGCGGCGCAATTTCGTTTACATATATATTATCGGCATAGTCAACAAATAATTCTACACAAAACATACCTATTCCGTCAAAAATTTTCATTATTTTTTCTGAAATGCGGCGGCTTCTTGTTTCGGCAGTCTCCGAAATGTCGGCGGGGACTAGGGTTTGGCGCAAAATCCCGTCCTCGTGGACATTTTCGCCGCTCGGATACACGACTATTTGTCCGTTTTCCCGACGACACGCCAAAACGGAGGTTTCCGCCTTGAATTTTATAAATCTTTCCGCCATTATTTGATTGCTGCCAAAGTGTCCGAAGGCGTTTTCCAAGTCGTCCGCGTCTTTGAGAAGGTAATTCCCCTTGCCGTCATATCCGCCCGTCGTTGTTTTTATCACGACAGGATATCCCCATAAGGCGGCAACTTTTTCCAAATCTTCCAAGGATTTTATTTCCTCAAAATC
Organism: Clostridia bacterium; assembly: GCA_025997155.1. GTDB lineage: Bacteria > Bacillota > Clostridia > Lachnospirales > WQUN01 > BNUF01. The sequence continues at coordinate 697 of BNUF01000351.1, read as the reverse complement.
AGGGACGGGTTTTCGCCCGGTCTTACGGTTTTTTTGATTTCCGTTCTGCCGCTTTTGGAGCTTCGCGGGGGGCTTATCGCCGCCGCGCTTTTGAAAATTCCCGCGTTGCAGGCGTTTGTTTTGTGCTATTTGGGAAATATTTTACCGATACCGTTTATACTGGTTTTCATCAAAAAGATTTTCGCCTTTATGAAAAAGCACAATATATTGAAGAAACAGATTACAAAACTTGAAAAGAAATCCTTGGAAAAAGGCAAAAGCATAGAAAACAAGATGACAATCGGCGTCTTTTTGTTTGTCGCTATTCCTCTCCCTGGGACGGGCGGGTGGACTGGCGCACTTATCGCCTCTCTTCTTAATATGAGCGTGAAACGCGCTTTTTTGGTGATTGCGGCGGGGATTTTCACGGCGGGAGTCATAATGATGATTATTACGTATCTCATTCCCGGGCTTTTCGGTTTTTAAGAGGTGCATATGGAAAACATATCAAAAAGAATCGGGATAATCGGCGGCGGCCAACTCGGGAAAATGATGATTCTTGAGGCGAAAAGAATGGGGTTCACAGTCGCGACGCTTGACCCCGTGCCGAATTGTCCGTCACATTCCGTATCGCGTCCTCGTCGTCAAACGCCGCGACGATATGCGTATCCGATACGGAATGTGACGGACAATTCGGCACGGGGTCAAGCGTCGCGAC
>BNUF01000350.1 GCA_025997155.1 Clostridia bacterium | reverse complement strand
GTGAGGCAATTGTCTCCACTGGCAACCTGTTTTATTTATATATAACACAGCGTTTACGAGTTTTCGTTTGCTGTGAATTTGAAGATATTTTCCCCGATTCTCTCTTTTGAAAAAAGGTTTAATTATACTCCATTGTGTTGTAGTGAAATCACTTGGATACTTCATTTTCATAACCCCCTAAATATAATCCTATACTATATATCGGGAAATTTGACGTTTTTTTGAGTACAGGTTCTGAAATTGATTCAAGCAATATTATCAACACCATTAACCAAAACGAGAGCAACATCAAGCCGTTAGAGAATGAGGTATCGGACGATTCCACTTACACAGCTGGGAAGAACGATTCAAATTCCGCAGAAAATATCGGTCTCTCCAAGCCCTTCGTTGAAAATAATACGGCTAAATACAGCGTTGACTTACGAGGAAAGATTGTCCGCGCCGCAGGTAATCAGACTCCAGACGATGCCATATTTATAGATGATACCCTTTTAGATGAATATCTGACTGACTATATTATAGGTGATGGGTAATCAAACTGGTATTACGTTAAACTAACAGATGAACAAAAAATTAGCGTTTATTTGTCGCAAGCCGATAATGAGGACTGCGATATATACTTGTACCAATTACAGTCTGATATGTCTACACTTCAATTGGTGGCAAGCTCCGAGTATGCGAATCAAGTTGATGACAATTTAGCTTTCATCGGAACGGGGTACTATTTTATCCGAATTATTCCATTTGGAGCCACTAACAGGAATACTTACGTTTTTGTAGTAAATACGAATACCGATTATGATGAGTATGAGGTGGATGACAACTTTTCGGACAGCATAACAACCTACACGGGCAGTATGAACATCACGCCAAATTTGGATGATGCGTTTGATGTTGATATTGCCGCTTTCAAACCGCAAGCATCGGTTGATTACTATGTAAGCTTAAACAACGCTCCAGAAGATGCCCAATATGCACTTTTTTTCTATGACGCCAATATGAAGACACTTGGAAGCTTTTTGAGTAGCGGTAACGAATCAAGATGGATTGGCTTGACATCTGGTAACACTTATTATGTGCAGGTTTACTCGTATGATGGCAATTTTAATCCCGTCACTCCTTACGATATAACCATCGTCAGAGTGCCTCCCAAAGCACCCGTAATAACAGCTGACGACTATAATGTCTATGTGGACGGCAAACCAATTGAGATTAGATGGGTTTATAATTATCAGTCTTCGGGAGTATATCCCAACCCAGGGTACTACTCAAGGCACGAATCGACTGTACTAAATTCAAACGGCACATCTGTAATCGGAACTGTCTTTAAGTGTTCGTTTACTGGTTTTAATAAAGAAATTAAGAACGGCTTATACATTAATGTAAACTATGTGAACTTTTGGGATTACATGCATAGGTTTGGCAATACCTCACAACCTTCTGGCGAGACTGAACGAGATTACCGAGATGACTCAAATGCCGCTTATAACAAGGATTATTGTCATTTCATTTACAATTTAGATACTGGAAAAATGGAAGACAACTTGGGGAGTTATCCCTATGCGTATTATGGTAAGCGGTATTATTTGGGTAAAGGCGAAGTTATACACTCCGGACCACAGTATAGTCGAAGCTAAATAAAAGCGTGAATTAACGCCTCCCAAAATGAGTTGAATTTGTGCATATGTAATCTCAACCTGCGTTTAACATTTGCCCAAAATTTCTCAATTGGATTAAAGTCGGGCGAA
>BNUF01000349.1 GCA_025997155.1 Clostridia bacterium | reverse complement strand
AGAGAATAATCCCTGTAGTCCCCGTTTTTGCCGAAATCCGCCCGCGTATCGAGATTGACCAGTTTTTGTTCGCCAAGCGCCGTGAGTATAAGCCCGTCCACGATTTCCACAAGTTCTTGGTTGACGGTCGCGACTAACATATCGTGATACGCCTTGCCGAGTATATACGCGTCCGAAATCGACCCGCGAATACCGGTGTATATCATATCGGACGAACAAAGGCTGGCGCAGGTCGTCACGAATCTACTGGCGAACGCCGTGAAATTCACGCCCGAATACGGCAAAATATACCTGAAGGCGGAACTTGAGGAAATCACGGGCGGCGAATGTGTTATCCGCGTTTCTGTCAAAGATACGGGCATAGGCATTTCGGAGGAGCAGCAACAGCAGCTTTTCAAATCTTTTCAGCAAGCGGACACGGGTATTTCGCGGCGTTTCGGCGGCACGGGGCTGGGACTCGCTATTTCAAAAAATATCGTCGAGCTCATGAACGGCAAAATCTGGATAGAATCGGAACTTGAAAAAGGCGCGGCGTTTATCTTCAGGATTAAGGCGAAAATAAAGACCCTTGAAACGCGCGCTTGGGACTGGAAAGGGATTAACGCCGTCGTGGCGGAGGATAGCGCGGGAAGCACGGGGTACGCCGCCGACATTTTGGAAATGTACGGCGCGTCCTGCGCGTCCTTCGGCGACCCTCAGGACGCGCTTGATTTCATCGCCTCAAACAAAACGGACATAGTTATAATCGATATGTCGCTCAAGGGAATGAACGGGTTTGAGTTCTCAAAACGCCTTATGTCCGCCGAAAAGAAGATGCGGGCGGTGATTGTCTCGAACGCGGATAATTCCGAATACGCGGAGGAATTATCCGCACTCGGAATCGACAGCTTTCTGCAAAAACCGATTTTGCCGAAGGCTCTTTCCGTTTTCATAAACGACTATCTTAGGCGCGGGGCGGAGGCGGAAGACGACGATGCCGCCTGCGAAATCGAAAACGTGTTCGAGGGGAAACACGCGCTTATCGCCGAGGACGTGGACGTGAACCGCGAGATTATTCAAACGATTACGGAGGATATGGGGCTTAGAATCACCTTCGCGGCGGACGGCGCGCAGGCGGTGCGGACTTTTGAGAATACACGCGGGTTTGACATAATTCTTATGGACATAAATATGCCGAATATGGACGGACACACGGCGGCAAGGCGTATCCGCGAAATCGAGCGGGAACGCGGATACGCCCCCGCCCCGATTATGGCGATGACCGCTAATGTGTTTCGCGAGGACATAGAAAAATGCCTTGAATCGGGTATGAACGACCACCTTGGGAAACCCCTCGACATAGAGGAATTGTACAGGAAACTGAAAAAACATTTACTGAATTAAACGTTATTACTCTGCTGTAGGTAATTTTGCTTTTATGAAAATCAGAACAGACAATTTGAATTTAGGGGTCACTTAAAATCTCTACTGCTATTTTTGCTTTGAATTCAGCTGTGAATGTTCTTTATGATGACACTGAGTTTTGAACTCCTTTCTTTTTTAGCTTATTCTATCACAAGTCCATTCTGTTTTGATTTTTTTGGTCTGAATCTTAGCAACCATTATAGTTATCCCAAATAGTGCCAATAGTATCTTGCGAATCGGCGGGCAACTCGGACGCGTCTTTATTCAAGTGTACCGCCAAATCTGAAAGTGTCGCGGGGTTATCCACGTTATCAGCTCCCTGGGGGTTCTTCGGCTTCTTTGAGGA
>BNUF01000348.1 GCA_025997155.1 Clostridia bacterium | reverse complement strand
GAAGTCATAGATTTGGCGGTAAAAACCGCAACGAGTATGAGCGAATATGAGCTTAATCAATCAAGAAAGCAAGTTGGGACGTTCTTTGGCGAATTCGGGAAGAAAAAGCGGCGGTTCTTCGCGTTCGGCACGCTCCAAACCGCGCTGTTTTGGTCGTCGCAAGTAATGATTATAGTTGTGTTTATTATTTGCGTTACAATGAGGCTAAAATCTATGTAACGCAGAGAGGAAACCATTATGCAAATAACGGAGTTGACGATTATGTGGGGTTGTACGGTGTTCGTGTCGTTGTGCGTAGCAATCACGCACTCGTTGTCAGGGAAAAATTTTTTCGCCAAATTCTCCGCGAACTTGTGCGATTGCTCGGGCGTAACTTCGTCCTTTGGGTCGCACGAGAGTTTTAAACTGTAGTATTTTTGCTCACCTTGTTTTTTGCCCTTGCCAAAAATTTTAGCCGTATTCTGAAACTGTTCGGCGTAATCAATATTATCCGCGAGGGACTGCGATGAAACAATTACCGCAAATCCCGTTTCGTTCGCGTATCTCATGGCTTGATTAAGGTTGTTCCCTTGTCGTTTGAGTTCAGCCAAAATTTTATCAATGTCCTTGATAGACATCAAAGGCTTGTCCGACATACAGCGAATCAAAAACTCGGTCTTTGAAAATCCGTAGTTTCGTGTTCTGTTGTTCATAGCGTCACCCTTTCGTCTGCGGTGGTTGTTTTTGGGTTTTGGGCTTGGGGGTATTCGGGGGTATCCCTCGAACGAGGTGCAAATGGCTTGCCAGTTGCGTTCCTCGCTATGCCAAAACCGCGCGCAAATGTAGCCGTAATTTGCGTGGGGATTTTGCTTTTTCTTTTCAATCTTGTGCTTTTAAGAGCAACATTAAGCTGCACCGTAAGTATCGTAATTTACTGCATTTCGGTAATAATGTGAAATTTCTTGCTTGCAAGTAAAGAGCATAGTTTTTATATACGCGCCGATGTGAGTGATTTTATTGCATTGTTGGTTAAATTTGTCAATAAGGTGTTCTATGTCGTCATAACCAAGTTTCATATAGACGCTTTTTACAAGACTGCTGTTTTTGTCATCGCCGCAAACACGAACTGTCGGGCTTTTGGTTAGCAAAACGTCCAAAATGCAATTTACGATTTCGTCAACCTGTTGAGATTCTTTGTTCCCTCTGCTCACCAAATCGTTGTAATAAATATTTTCTTGTATTATCTGTTTGTATGTGATATACTCTTGTTCATCAGATAATTTTGTAATGTATTCGCCGTCCAACTCTGCTGAAGTTGGCGGTGTTTTTTTGCCCAACGAGTTTTTATCGGATTCGACGGGTTCGTCGATGGTCGCTTCGTTGTCCTGCGTCTGACTTTGACTTTGACCTTGACTTTGACTTTTATAACCGTTATTGCTAAAATCTATCTTACTTGGGGGCATTTTTTGACCCTCATCAGGGTCATTTTTTGCACCCATAACGGTCACTTTTTGCTCCTGTATTACATTTTGAATATTTTTTGTAAGTTCGTTGAGAACTGTTTCGCGGGTTTGAGGTTGTGATGTAGTTTCGGCAACAATAGCAGAAACAATTTCACGTTGCGGGGTTTGTTCATCAGTGACATCAAGCACATAAATGATGTTGCTCTTGCGACCTACTTGTGGAACAATTTCGATAAGCCCCTGCCGTTCCAATTCCCGAAAAGTTTTTCTCGCCTTGTTTTTGCAGCATTTCAATTTTTCCATAGCCTCGTCAATC
>BNUF01000347.1 GCA_025997155.1 Clostridia bacterium | reverse complement strand
AGAACTTGTTCCCATAGAAAAAATATGATATACTATCTTCTATGAAGAATATAGAATACACACCAACCAACTACCCAAGCGACCTGACTGACGCGCAATGGGAAAAAATCAAGGAGTTTTTCCCGGTGGGAAACAAGGCCTCAGTTCATAGGCGTTCGCTTGTCGAAGCAGTGCTGTATCTTGTCAAAACCGGTTGCCAATGGCGTTTGATACCGCATGACTATCCCGCGTGGAGTACGGTGAAGTCGTTTTATTACCGCGCCGTCGCAAGCGGAAAATGGGAAAAAGTCATGCAATATTTGGTCAAGGAAACCCGCGTTGCCGCAGGGCGGAGCGAAGAACCGTCTTACGCCCTAATCGATTCGCAAAGCGTCAAAACCACCTGCGACGCGGACAATCGCGGCTACGACGGGGGAAAAAAACAAAAGGACGCAAGCGGCATATCGTAACCGACATAATGGGCAATATCCTAGCCGTATACATTCACGCCGCGAACATTCACGACACGAAAGGCGGCTGTTACGTCTTCGCGAAGGCGAAGAAAAATTATCCATCAATCAAAGCTGTTTGCGCCGACGAGGGATATCGCGGAACCTTCAAACGCTTGACGGAAGCTGTTTTCGGTGTTCGCGTGGATATTTCCAAGCAAATCAAGCCCAAGTTCGAGGTTCTGCCCAAAAGATGGCGCGTGGAACGCACATTTTCTTGGCTAAACCACTCGCGCCGCCTTTCCAAAGACTACGAGGTTAAAACAGCTTCCGAAAAAAATATGCTGATGATTTCTCATTTGCATACCTTGCTTAAACGTCTATGAGAACAGGTTCTAAATGCGTTCATTGCGACGAAGACGATATATTGTTGCCTGAGCCAATTCGTGGTGGGCATTATTTGCACTATCGGCATTTTTGCACCGTGCTCGGTTGTGAGTACGCACCATATGAAAAGATAGATGCGTATTTCTCAAGCTTCGGAAAACTCGTGAACCCGTTTCCGTTGCTATGCCGCGATACAATTGAGCGTGTAAACGTTATCATTTCAGACGATAGGCTTTTATCGAATCGAGAGTATCACATTTTCGTAGCGTCGGTAGCGGATTTGATGCGTCAGTTCAAATCAAGACCGAGTGCTAGTTTATATGGGTCAACTCGAAATAATGGCTATCCGTTTACCAAGGTTATGCAGGCTATAGCATACGTTATAGCTGACGATGGTGAGGTCGGACCTAAAAGAGTGCTTGAGCCGTACAAAGAACTCATTGAGCGTCATCTTACCGCAAACCCTGGTCTAAGCGTTGAGATATGCCGCCCTGATTTGCTTACGCCGTTAGTGATAGTCGGCAACGGGCGCGGAGCGTTGGTCGGCGCGGACAATCCCGCCGTATATGAGAAATTGGTGTCTCGCGACCCTAACAATCAGTATAAACTTCTCGTTAGACCGATAACGGAGGATGACTTGAGAAATGCGTAACGAAGTATCCTACTATCCCGAAATCCAACTGTTTATTGAGGCACAGTTGAAAAGCAACTTCAAAGCGGGCAGTCAACGCGATTTGCACGTCTTTTGGGGTATCGGCGAACTTAAATCCAAACTCCAACAGATAATAGCGGAACACCCGGCAGAGTGCGCTTGCGTTGAGAATTTCGCCAGACGCACACCGCCTTTAAGTCTTGACATATTCGCCGTTGTAACGGATGGGAAAAAGTTCGAGCTATTGATTTTGGAAGTGAAACTTGTTAAGGGCGCGGGATTGAGCGAATG
>BNUF01000346.1 GCA_025997155.1 Clostridia bacterium | reverse complement strand
CGCCCGACTTTAATCCAATTGAGAAATTTTGGGCAAATGTTAAACGCAGGTTGAAATTACATATGCACAAATTCAACTCATTTTGGGAGGCGTTAATTCACGCTTTTATTTAGCTTCGACTATAACATATGAGCAGAGAGCGAAAGTATTGCCCTTACTGTGGGGAACTTATCGGCGAATGTGAGTGCGACGCACAGCGAGATAATAGGCGAGACGATAGGTTTCCTTACGGTTATGTAGAGGCTACGTACAGCGACTTTGATACCCCAGAAGCCGTCGAAGGAGCGAAATTCGACGACTTAATGTTTCTGAGATACTTTGAGAGATAGGAGTGATTACCATGGCAGACCCGAAAAACCTAAAAAACGGCGAGGAACAATACGAGAAATTTACCCACGGAACAGGACGGCGCAAAAAGTCATATGTCCAATACGACTACCGCGACAGTAACGGCAAGCTGTTCAGTATTGTACGACCGACGCTCGAAGAGTGCAGACAAGCCCGCGACGCACGAAAAATCAGCTAAACGGCGACAACGCAACCCACCCCGCAGACACGACCCCAAAGGAGATTAAAATATGTGCCAATTTAAGTCAGGCATTATCTTGAAAGACAGGGTTTTCATACCCGATTACGACAGCCACGACCAAATGTTAAGAGAACTCGGCATTGACGACACGCTAGAAAACGCGGGAACTAAGTTTATCCGCGCCGAGTTGTCACCGACAGACAAAGATATATTTTCGGACATCGAAGGTTGGGTGTTAGAGGTAGACCAAGACACACACCCCGACTGGTTCGTCGAAGAGGTAGACAAAAAGCGAATGGTCGAGGCGGTGAAAGAGTGGGCGAAAAACTATATCCTTGTCGGAAAAAATGATTTTTCAGTTTCGGACGGAAAATTTTATCTGAAAAACTGCGAAAAGGTCACGGCTCACGAGGACAGCACGGTCAAGGCTTACGGCAACAGCGAGGTCGAGGCTTACGACAACAGCACGGTCACGGCTTACGACAACAGCAAGGTCGAGGCTTACGACAACAGCGAGGTCGAGGCTTACGGCAACAACACAGTCAAGGCTTACGCCAACAGCACGGTCGATGCTTACTGCAATAGCACGGTCAAGGCTTACGCCAACAGCAAGGTCGAGGCTTACGACAACAGCACGGTCGCGGCTTACAACAACAGCACAGTCAAGGCTTACGACAACAGTGAGGTCGAGACTTGCGGCAACAGCGAGGTCGGGGCTTACAACAACAGCACAGTCGAGGCTCACGATAACAGCACAGTCGAGGCTCACGACAACAGCACAGTCGAGGCTTACAGCAACAGTACGGTCGGGGCTTACGACAACAGCAAGGTCGAGGCTTACGACAACAGCAGGGTCACCATAAATGAATTTTCGACAAATAAGCGTGAAAATATTGATTTAAAGGAAAACGCCACGCTCAAAGATTGCAAAACCAAAACCATACACCAAAGCGGAGACTGGAAATTTGTCAAGGTCGGGGAGGTTAACCAGTAGTTACGGGCGGGTTCAACTACCGCCGTTCACGCAACAGCACAAACAAAGTCTTATGAGGGTTGCGAGGTGGTATCCAAGCAGGTAATTGATAAATCAATGTTTACATGAAGGTATGTGTTAATGTGAATGTACGGAAACTTATTGAGGAATATCTGGTTAACAATACAAATGGTCATGATTGTTTGGTTGGATACGAGTGTTCTTGCAACTTAGAAATTGGCGTTGTCGCTTGCGGTT
>BNUF01000345.1 GCA_025997155.1 Clostridia bacterium | reverse complement strand
AGGCTCATACCGCCGCCTCCGACAGAATCAACGATATTTCGGGATTATATAAAAAACTCTTGGTGAACGCCCTCACCCACAGAAAAACGACAATCCTAATCGTGACGGCGTTTATACTGCTGACTTTCGCGTCGCTTAGTTTTATCGGCAAGGAGTTTATGCCCGCGACTGACGAGGGCGTCGTCGCCGTAAGCGTTTCTATGCCAAAAGGTACGATTTTGGCGGAAACGGAAGCTCTGACGGACAGAGTGTCGGCAATTATTTCGGATAAAGCCAAATTCCCCGAAGTCGTTGACGTTTCCTCTTCTGTCGGAGGCGGCGGTATGAGCCTTTTCGGCGGTTCGGAGGACAACGCCTCGCTCACGGTGAACCTTGTCCCGAAAGAGAAACGCAAACGCGGCTCGGTCGAACTCGCGGCGGCGATGAAAGAAGAACTGCGCCATATCGCGGGCGCGGAAATCTCCGTCTCCTCAAGCGGCAACTCAATGGGCAGTTACAGTTCGGGCGGGATTGATATCGACCTAAAAGGCGACGATTTCGACGAACTCACAAGAATTTCAAACGATATCAAAAATATAATCGAGACTACCCCCGGGACGATGAACGCGGAAACCTCTATCGGCGTTACGACTCCTCAGGCGACAATCAAAATCGACCGCGCAAAGGCGGCGGGTTACGGAATCAGCGCGGCGGGCGTGGCGGGAATCGTCAACACGGCGATTGTCGGGTCGGTCGCGACGACATATAAAACGGGCGGCACGGAATACGATATACGCGTTCGCCAAAACACGGAGAACTTCGACTACCTCAACGACGTTGAGAACCTGCTTATCCCCTCTCCTCTGGGCGGAAATATCCCGCTCCACGAAATCGCGACGGTGACTATCGACGAAATGCCCGCCACAATCTCGCGCACGAGCGGGCAGCGGCAGGTCACCGTCACCGCCGACTTAAACGGACGCGACGCCGGCTCGGTTATGACGGATATCAAGGCGAAACTCGCCGTGTACAGTATGCCCGACGGCTACACGTGGGCGGAGGGCGGCTCGCAGGAGCAGATGAACGAAACTTTCGGAAAACTCGGGCTGGCGTTAATCATGGCGTTGTTCCTCGTGTATATGATTATGGCGGCGGAATTCGAGTCTTTGCAATATCCGTTTATACTGATGTTCTCAATCCCTGTCGCTCTCACAGGCGGGCTTTTCGGCTTGTTCGCGATGCACCAGAATTTGTCAATCACAGGGTATCTCGGTATGATAATGCTGGCGGGCGTCGTCCTCAACAACGCAATCGTGCTAATCGACTACACAAACCTCCTGATTCGCGAACGCGGGTATACCGTGTATGACGCGCTCACGACGGCGGGGCCTGTACGCTTGCGTCCGATTCTTATGTCGACTCTGACGACCGTTTTGGGGCTTTTCCCGATGATGATTTCACGCGAAACAGGCTCTGAGATGATGAACTCCCTCGCGACTGTTGTCGTGTTCGGGCTTGTCATCTCCACGCTAGTCACCCTTATTTTCATACCGGTAGTCTACACGATTATGACAAACCACAACGTAAAGGCGGCAAAACGCCGCGAACGCAAAAAAGCCCTCCGCCTCCAAAAAGTGCCTAAAAGTTGACGGAAGAGAATAAATAATGTAAAATAAGAAATACTATACATAAGAACTTCAAACAGGAGGGGTATTATGTATAGCCGCAAAAAAATTTGCCGAAATTATAAAGGGCGGGAACTGTCCGCGTTTGCCAACGTAAGCGGG
>BNUF01000344.1 GCA_025997155.1 Clostridia bacterium | reverse complement strand
GGCTATAACAAGGGATAACTCGCATTATGAGAAGTTGCCTGAAAACTGGGAGGTTTCGACTTTTGGAGTGGTCTGTGAGATTTATACGGGCAACAGCATAAACGAAAACGAAAAGAAAGAAAAATACAGGTGATTTGTTTCCATATCTGCGAAACGCAAATGTTAAGTGGGGTGATTTTGATTTAGATAATCTTTTGCAAATGCGTTTTGAAAAAAGTGAAGTTGAACGATACAGTATATGTAATGGTGATTTAGTCATTTGCGAGGGTGGTGAACCGGGACGTTGTGCGGTTTGGGAAAGTGAACAAACCGCGTTTATTCAAAAAGCCTTACATCGAGTAAGACCGTACGCAAATATAAATACTAAATATATATGCTTTGTAATGAGGCATTATGCTCAATCTAATTTGCTTAATGAATATTTTACAGGAAGCACAATAAAACATTTAACTGGACAGTCTCTGTCTGTTATTCTTTTTCCCCTCCCGCCCCTCGCCGAGCAACACCGCATAGTTGATGCAATAAAATCCGCTTTCGCAGTCATAGACGAAATCGAACGCAACAAGTCCGACTTACAAGCCGCAGTAACCTCCGCAAAGCAAAAAATCCTCTCCCTTGCGATGAGTGGCAAACTTGTGCCGCAAGACGAAAACGACGAACCCGCCGAAGAGCTTCTAAAACGAATAAAATCTGAACGTGACAAGCTCATCAAAGCGGGTAAAATCAAGGCGGACAAGCGGGAAAAAGACTGGGCTATAACAAGGGATAACTCGCATTATGAGAAGTTGCCGTTAATCGCCGTTTGCCGACTGTTTAACACAGCAGAAAGTGCCAACGGAACATTGCCATACCTTGAAGTGCGTTACTTGCGGACACAATCAAGCCCCGACTACAAACAATCGGGGCGATATATCGAAAGCGGAACAGCGGTTATTCTTGTTGACGGCGAAAACTCTGGTGAGGTTTTCAACGTCTGCGAAAATGGTTATATGGGTAGTACATTCCGAGAACTTCTTATATCCAAAGAGTACGACGAACGTTTTGTCCTGTTATTTATCAAGCACTATCAGCATGAACTGCGTGAAAGCAAAACAGGCTCGGCAATTCCGCACCTCAACAAGAAGATGTTTGCTGAACTGCCGATACCGCTTATTTCCATTGAAACTCAACGCCGAATCGTAGGAGTGGTCAATAGTCAATTTGCGATATTAGACGAAATTTCGTCCAATATTTGAAACTGGGTGTTAATGATTTCGACTATGCGTTTCTGCTCGGCAAGTGGCGGTATGGGTAATTCAAGTGTTTTAAGTTTGTTTACGCTTACACCGCCAATTATGCCGTTGATGTTGCTGCGAAAAATTGCTGAAAATTCATCGCTATTGATGTAATAATAGATGAATTGACAGTTCAATAGAAGTGGCGAAAAGCAACACAGCTTATTTCCAAAGCAGACTTCGCGCTCCGTCAAAGCGATTTTCTTTCCGGCATTACCGCCCTCGATGCAGAGGAAAACGCTGTCTTGCGGAGCAATTTTGAAACCACTCGTGTCGGGTATGCGAACGCCGTTTTCATAGTCAATAAGTCCACTCATACTTACATCTTTTGTACCAATATAAGGCATACCGTCTGCTTGAATGCAGTATTTTTCTTTCTTTTCGTTTTCGTTTATGCTGTTGCCCGTATAAATCTCACAGACCACTCCAAAAGTCGAAACCTCCCAGTTTTCAGGCAACTTCTCATAATGCGAGTTATCCCTTGTTATAGCC
>BNUF01000343.1 GCA_025997155.1 Clostridia bacterium | reverse complement strand
TCTGCGGGGTGGGTTGCGTTGTCGCCGTTTAGCTGATTTTTCGTGCGTCGCGGGCTTGTCTGCACTCGTCGAGCGTTGGTCTTACAATACTGAACAGCTTGCCGTTGCTGTCGCGGTAGTCGTATTGTACATATGACTTTTTGCGCCGTCCTGTTCCGTGGGTAAATTTCTCGTATTGTTCCTCGCCGTTTTTTAGGTCTTTCGGGTCTGCCATATCACTCACTCCTATCTCTCAAAGTATCTCAGAAACATTAAGTCGTCGAATCTCGCTCTGTCGCCGGCTTCTGGGTTATCAAAGTTGTACGTAACCTCTGCATAACCGTAAGGAAACCTCTCGTCTCGCTGTTCGTCGCACTCACATTCGCCGATAAGTTCCCCACAGTAAGGGCAATACTTTCGCTCTCTGCTCATATTTCCTCTCCTCCTACGCTCTCGCGGTTAAGTTATCCGTGCGGGGTAAAAACTCGCCGCAAGCTTTCCACGGATATTTTATCGAACCACACAATATGTCGCAAAGTTCCATATCGCAAAAGCCGTCTGGAACGCTCCCCGCACATTCAAGGCAAATGCACCCGCCTTCTTCGCAATCCATTAAATCAACTCCTTTCGCCCTACTCGTGAGGGCTTTTTGTCGTTTGGGTTTTGTTACTCGCCGTCCCCCGCCCTGATTCCGCCTCCCCCGCCGCCGCTGTCTACTCTCGGAGTTAGCGCGGTTAGTGCGGGGGGTGGGGTCTCTCTGCTGTTGTAGTCCTCTTGGTGGGCGTTCAAGCTGATTGGGTGGGGGGGTTAACTGTTAAATATATTATAGTTCATTTTAAAAACTTTGTCAAGCATTTTTCTGAAAAAAGTTTTTAAAATGAATAAATTGTTTTTTTACATATTTATTTAGACATAAAAAAAGAACGGACATAAAATATTCCGTTCTTTTTAATCAGATTTAGGCTTTTCCGTTATCGACTATATTTATAAGGGTATTCGATACTAACGCTGTTATTGCTTGACGTTGCACTTCTGTAAGTTTTATAAAACCTTCTACTAAGGCACGTTCCATATTGTTTAGATTGTATTCTTCTGCCAGTATGTCGATATACTTAGGCTTTTCTGGAATAAACATCTCGCCGTCACCGAAACGTAACCACTGCTCGGAAACGCCGAACTCTAAGCATATTAACCTTATAGTTCTATCGGTTATAGCCCCTATCCCTTTTTCTATATTAGAAACACTCGATTTTACCATTTCTATGCGTCCGCCAAACTCTTCCTGATTCATTTTAAGATATAGGCGTAAATCTTTAATGCGCTTATTCATTATATCACCTCCTATTAATATTGTTACTATTATAGCAAAATAATATTCATTTTGCAAACTATTTTTTAAAGAAATACTTGACAAAGTTTTTAAAATGAATTATAATGTTTTTAATAACAACAAAAATGCGTTATTGTTAAAAATAGGAGGCGATTATTATGAAGAGCAAGACAGGATGCGAGATTAAAAACTTTGTGGAACTCTCCAAAAAACTCACAGAGAGCCAAAATTTATACGTAAGGGGAGTAATAGACGGTATTATTCTTCAACAAGACTTTATGGCAAAAACCGAATTATTGAATCCCGAGCAATCCACCGCGTAGCCCCGCCCAAACAGCGGCGGGAACAGCCCTCGAGCGGAGGGCGGGGAAAGGAGGTGAACAAATGAATATCGGAAGCATGAAACACGAATTATGCAAAATGCTTTTTGAACAATCAAAAGCAATAGCCTCTGTCTCTAATGATGAAA
>BNUF01000342.1 GCA_025997155.1 Clostridia bacterium | reverse complement strand
ACAGGGTATACCCTCTTACACGAGAACGAAAAGTACCATAATAAATGCGGGTCGATAACTGTAATTTCTTCATATTCGCGGGCGGGCAAGTCAATCACCGCCTGAAGAAACGACGCCAGAATGTCCGTGTTCCGCGAATCTCCGAAAATCAGCTTGAAAACAAAGTCTGAACGCGGGAGAAGTATATCCAATACTATCATCACCCTATCTTATACTTTAATCTTGCACCATATTCAAAAAGCCCGTAACATACTCCATAGGCAAGTTCAACTCTTTTGAAATCCGCTCGGGCGTGTACTGTTTTAGAAACAGTTTGGTTATTCGGGCGGTGTTGGCTTTTGCTTTCGCTTCGCCCTCCGCTTCGCCGTCCTCAAATCCTCCATAATATCTTACCAGATTATCCATGCGTACCTTTTCGTGTTCCTCATAAATCAGACGCTGCGCCTCGTCGGCGGAAAGTTCGAGAACTATCCCCACGGCTTTTTGTATGTTCGGGTTTGTGTCCGCCACCATATCAAGTTCCTCCTTTTTCTTCGCTTTAAGAAAGCGAATCCAGTTATAGAGTTCGGAGTTATCCTCTGTTTTCGGGATTTTTGAAAGTTCAAGGGTGTTTATCTCAAGCAAATCCGAAAATCTCGTATCGGTATTTTTGTCGTAAAGCTGAAATTTATTATGGTACTTTTCGTTCTCGTGTAAGAGGGTATACCCTGTGATTACAATGCATATTACCCTCTTGATAGTATTATACGCCTGACTTTTATTAATCTGTTGGGTTATCATTTTTGAGGAATAGAACACGATTCTTTCTTTTAAATACGGCAGAGGTTCAACCTGTATCTCGACGTTGATTTCGTTTCCTGATTTTGTCATTATGCGAACGTCAAGTATTCCGAGTTTGTCGTCCCCGTATTCGCGCTTTAAATGCGGGTCGATAACTGTAATTTCTTCATATTCGCGGGCGGGCAAATCAATCACCGCCTGAAGAAACGACGCCAGAATATCCGTGTTCCGCGAATCTCCAAAAATCAATTTGAAAACGAAGTCTGAACGCGGGAGAAGTATGTCCAATACTATCACCACCCTATCTTATTCGGGAATAGGCAGCCCTAATTTTGTCAAAGGAATATATTCAAAGTAGAAGTGGCAGCCCACACTTATGATATAGTCTAAAACGTCTTTGTATTCGGGTTTGCGAAACCAATCGCCTAGCAAGTACATATACTCAACGTCAATGTTCGCCCGTGAAAGCAACTTTTGATATTGCTTTTTCTTAAAATCGCAAGTTTGAAGTTTTTCGTCAACCGACCCTGCGACTTGTTGGAATTTGCACTCTATGATAAACATAGTATTATTAATTATGACGTATACGCTGTCGTCAGGCAGTAACTTTTTTGAAATTACAGATTTCCAGTCAATGCCGAATTCGTCTAGGAATTTATAAAACCCATGTTTTTTGAACACTCTCGCGACTAATTCATTTTTGTAATATACCTTATCAGACTCAACTCCGTATCCCTTTTGAGATTTCAGGAAAGTCGGCAAATCCGTTTTACCCTCGAATATAAGCCCCGTATTTCCTCCGCCTTTTCCGTCTTTAATCATATTGTCACCTAAAAATTCGATATTAAGAGTCCGCTTACAGAAACTTCCTCGTTCACTTCATACAATGAATGTCGATTCGGCGACGACGAACAAAAAGAACTCTTGAAATTCATACAGGATATTACGCGAAAAGGAGCTTGCGTTGTCGCAAGTAACCCCGACCCCAAAAACGCCGACATAACAGATGATTTTTTCGACGACCTG
>BNUF01000341.1 GCA_025997155.1 Clostridia bacterium | reverse complement strand
CTATTTGCATAACGTCAAGGCGCGTTTCGATTAGGCCGCGTTCTATCCCGAGAATCCGCGCCGCCTGCTCGATGAGATACGGACGCGGCAAATATACGTGTCCGCTTTGCGCCGCCGCGTTAAGCGCGTATTTTACTCCCGATTGTACCCTATGAGGAGAATGTTTGTCAATCCCCAATTTTTCCGCGATTTTGTCGGCGGTCAAAAACCCGATTCCGTTTATGTCGTCGGCTAGCGCGTAGGGGTTTTGGCGAACTATGTCGATTGTCGCCATACCGTACTTCTTGTGTATCTTGACGGCGTTCGCCGCGCTCACGCCGTAGGTTTGCAGAAAAATGACCGCCTGAAGCATCTCGTTTTTTTCGTGAAAGAGTTGCGAGATTTCGAGAGCTTTTTTTCGGGTAATTCCCTTGACTTCGGCTAGGCGTTCGGGATAGTCCTGTATCACGGTGAGGGTGTTGTCGGCGAACGCCGCCACAATCCGCGCCGCCAGTTTTTCGCCGACGCCTCTGATTACGCCCGACGCGAGATAGCGTTCAATCCCGCTTGCCGTGGTGGGTTCTTTTTTTTCGTAAGAGGACACCGAAAACTGCCGCCCGTATGTCGGGTGAGTGACATAACTCCCCTTGAGCGCGACGACCACCCCGTCCGTGATTCCCGCGAGAAACCCCACGCAAACAACGCCTGACGGATTATCCTTATCCTCCTCTTTCGCGTCAAGAACCAAGTCGAAAACGGTGTACCCGCCCTCTTCTTTTTGATATCGTATTTTTTCGACCGTGCCGTTTAGCACATCATTACTCTTATTCATATAAAACCCGCTTGCTATTAAATTTTAATAATGGTAAAATAGAATACGGAAAGGACTGTTGATATGGTTATTTTGCCAACCATAATTGTTCTTATAATTATATATAACTATTATATATCAAAAAGCACTAAAAATCTCAAAAATGCCAATATTTTTATAGAAAAAGAACGGAGGGCGAATTCCGCGAGA
This sequence comes from Clostridia bacterium, assembly GCA_025997155.1. GTDB lineage: Bacteria > Bacillota > Clostridia > Lachnospirales > WQUN01 > BNUF01. The sequence continues at coordinate 808 of BNUF01000341.1, read as the reverse complement.
AAGTCGCCGCTCCCGCCCGAAATATTTTTACGCGCAGACGAGCGGAATCTTCCTTACGAGGAAGGCGGCGGCGAACGCGTGAAACAGCTTTCCAAAAACAGGCTGCTTAGATTCGACACCGACATATCTAACACGGAACTTAAACTAAAGTACGGGGTTTCTCAGCTCTCCGATATCGTCTCCTATGAGGAAAATTACAATATGTGCGTTAAGGCGATGATTGACTGGGCGCGCGGGCTTATCGGAAACGCGAAACTGCCGCAAGCCGCGAGCGTCCTTGAGGAGACGATACGGCTTAAATCCGATTACAGCGACAGTTACACCCTTTTAATCGACATTTATGAAGAACTTCAGGATACCCCGCGTATGAACAGATTGTATGACAAAATCTGGGAGCGGGAATTTCTGTTCGACCAAAAGATAACAAGGGACAAAATCCGCGGTTATATGCAAAAATACGAAGAAAAATTTGAGGGGAATTTGGAATGAAGATTGGAATTTTTACAGACACGTTTGTTCCTCAAATAAACGGAGTCGTCACATCTATCTCAATGCTTGAGCGCGAACTCACGAAACGCGGGCATCAGGTAATCATTTTTACGGTAACCGACCCCCACAAACACGATTTGGGGGAGGTGAACGTGATTCGGCTTCCGAGCCTTCCGTTCTGGTTTTTGCCGTCCTGCCGCTGCGCTATGTACTACCCGCCGAAACTGCTTGTGCATATGCGAAAGCTCCGCCTTGACATAGTGCATACCCACACAGAGTTCGCCGTGGGTTTTTTGGGGACGTTGGTGGCGGATTTCAG
>BNUF01000340.1 GCA_025997155.1 Clostridia bacterium | reverse complement strand
GATGTGAGTTCGCCCAAAAACAAGTCAACGACCTCGCCGACCTGCTTGCACGAAAACTCGGTGTTTTCGGATATGCGCTGTATCAGTTCCGTTTCTGTCATTCTATCACCTTTTCTTGATTTACGCCGACCATTCCGCGAACGCCGCTTGCGTCGTCAAGCAACGCCTGAGCAAGTTCGTATACGCGTTTTTCAAACATTTTCGCGGTGTACGATGTCCCCGAACCTTTTTCGATAAATATTTCGCTGAAAAGCCCCGATTCAAGGACTTTCGCGTCATACGGAAACGCCTCTGTACACATACGTATGCCCAGTTTTTCAATCGGCTCGTTCGTGTAATAAATCCCTGTCCTTTTGTTGATTATAATTCGGCTTTTGGCGTTGATGTACGCCCCAACGCCGTCCTCGGCGCAGTACCGCAGACGCTCCGTCTGGGCGGGGCATTTCACGTCCTCGTTCCACACAATGTAGAGCCTGTCGCACCTGTGAATTGTTTCGCCGACAAGTTCAAGTTCAAGATGATTCGGCAAATCAATCATCACAATGTCGTAAAGCTCCGACAACTTCTCAAGCGTCGCGCCCCAATGCTCGGCGGTTTTTTCGGTGTCCGCGAAAAGCAAGTCAAACAAGGTACGATTGTGGGCGCACAGCACGGACAGCTCGCTTGTGATGTGCTTTATCGCCCCGCCCGCCGCCACCTTGCCCACAAGAAAGTCAACAAGGTCGGGCAACGGGGTTTGCGGTCTGTAAAAGTTCTGAACGCTCGGATAAAGCGTGTTTAAGTCGCAAATCAATACGGACAAGTTGTTTCTCGCAAGCGCGTAAGCCGTGTTGTTAAGGATTGTGCTTGTCCCGACTCCGCCCGCCGCCCCGATAAACGCGATAACATTGTCAGGGAGTTTGCGCTGTCGGGCGTTGTCCGCCCCCGCAAGCCGTTTCATTACGCGGGTCGTCGTGTCGTCCACAACGTCCCCAAAAAGCCGAGAGTTCGCGTCTTTGGCAAATATATTTTTCCAAAATCCAAACAAAATTTCACCTCCTGTCAATGTTTAATCGCTCTAAACAGTGTAAATAACGCCGATTGCTCGTTTTCGCCCAACGTTCGCAGTTCCTTAATAAGTTCCGATTCTTGTCGGGATAATTTCAGAGACTGCTCGTAGGTGCTTATAACATCTGAAAGTCCCAGTAAATAATCAGCCGAAACATCAAGCTGTTTGCAAATTTTTACAAGTATATCGCAGGTAGGACTTCTTGTGCCCTTCTCATAGTATACATACGAATGACGCAGCACACCTATTGCTTTAGCCAGTTCTTCTTGTGTGATTCCTTTGTTTTTCCGCAAAGTTTTCAGCCGTCCGACAATCATAAACTACCTCCAACATAATTATTGACAAATAATTTGTACATTTTCTATAATAAAAGTATCCAATTTCGTATATTTTGATTGTTGCCTGTGTTTCGCAAAATCTTGGAGCGGTTATGGAGGCTTGCTATGTCTTACGTAATGTCTTGTATGTTGGCGATTATAAACTTTCTTCAACACTTTCTTTTTGTCGTAATTGCGTCGTGCTTTGGGTTTTTCGGGTTTGCGCGTATCCAAGATACAAAACTTACTGCTGCCATTTGGGGAAATACAAAGAGAGATTGGCTGTTGTCGTCGATTACATATACTTCATATTGGTTGCTTGTCATTGTTGGCGTAAATCAAGAAAAGGTGATAGAATGACAGAAACGGAACTGATACAGCGCATATCCGAAAACACCGAGTTTTCGTGCAAGCAGGTCGGCGAGGTCGTTGACTTGTTTTTGGGCGAACTCACATC
>BNUF01000339.1 GCA_025997155.1 Clostridia bacterium | reverse complement strand
CACTGTCAAATCCGCGTCCGCGATTTGACAGTGGACGTTACGAAACCGTATATCGGCGACTACCAGAACATTAAAACGGCAATGCTGAAGATTCTCGCTGAACTCAATTCAGTTATGCGAAAAATCAACGACGCGACACAGCGGGTCTCCTCTAGTTCAAAGGAAATCGCCGTGAGCAGCCAACGCCTTGCGGAGGGCGCGACGACTCAGGCAAGCTCAATCGAGGAAATAAGCGCGACAATTGCGTCAATCAACGAGCAGACGCGGGCGAACGCCCTTAGCGCAAAAACCGCCGAGGAGCTTTCCGTCTCGTCAAAAAATCACGCGGAGGCGGGCAACGCCGAAACGAAGAAAATGCTTGAAGCAATGACAGGGATTGATGCAGCCTCTAATAATATCGCGAAGATTATAAAAGTTATCGAGGATATAGCGTTCCAGACAAATCTCCTTGCTCTTAACGCGTCCGTTGAGGCGGCGCGGGCGGGCGTACACGGAAAAGGGTTCGCCATCGTTGCGCAGGAAGTCCGTTCGCTTGCGGGGCGCAGTGCCGTTGCCGCAAAAGAGACGACAGACCTAATCAACACATCAATATCAAAAGTCGTGGAAGGGACAAACATCGCGGAAGGTACGGTTCGTTCGCTTGAAAAAATCGTAGCAGACTTTGACAAAGTGCATACGCTAATCAAGGATATCTCCGTTTCCTCCAATTCACAGGCGGAGGCGGTGACGCAAGTAACCATAGGGCTTGACCAAATCTCGCAGGTTGTTCAGTCAAACGCCGCGAACAGCGAGGAGTCGGCGGCGTTGGCGATAGAACTTGAAAACCAAGCGGCACAACTCGCCGAACTTGTCGGAACATTCCGCCTTAAATAAACAGAAAGCAATCTGGTGATATGTCGAGAGGGTAAATGAAAAAAAATTTGAGGCAAAATGGGAATGTTAGGTGCAGTTGCAAATATGTATTCAATATATTGAAATGGATTCAAACCATTCATCTTTGCGGTTTCAATTATCGAATAGAACATTGCACTTGTTTCTGCACCTTCCGTTGATGCGCAGAATAACCAATTCTTGCGTCCAACCACAAAAGGACGGATTGCATTTTCGGCAAGGTTATTGCTTAGCTCATTACACCGCCCGCGATATATTGACTGCCCATTTGCGCCTTATGGTAACGAAAAAACACACTGCAAGGCTTGAAATTCAAGTTTTGCAGTGTGTTTGCGGTAAAGCGATGATAGAAACCTAATACTTCAATTCCCGAATTATATCAAGAAGTGTCCTGATGTCATCTGGATAAACCTCGCCGATATTACCGATTCGAAATGTATCGGTCTGTGAGATTTTGCCGGGGTAGAGTACGAATCCGCGCGTTTTCGCCTGACTGTAAAACGCGTTGAAATCAAAATTTGGGTGAGGATATAAAAACGATGTGATTATGGGAGACTGGAGGTTTTTCGGAAGCAATGGTTCAAAACCAAGCGCCCGCATACCGTCTGTCAGCAACCGCTGATTTTCACAATAACGGGCATAACGCGCCGCGACGCCGCCCTCCGCGTCCAGTTCGTCAAGAGCTTGATAAAAAGCGCGGACTATGTGCGTCGGTGATGTATAACGCCATTTGCCTGACTTGTCCATTTCTTTCCATTGGTCGTACAAATCCAAAGACAGTGAGCGGGCGTTGCCTTCGCATTTTTGCAATTCCGCGCGCTTGGCAATTACGAAGGCGAAGCCCGGCACGCCCTGAATACACTTATTTGCGGAACTGATTAAAAAATCAATGCCCAAGACCCGCTCTCAGAAATCGCCGCCGTAGTCAAGGCAAACGGCAAAAAATTTATTGTGGAC
>BNUF01000338.1 GCA_025997155.1 Clostridia bacterium | reverse complement strand
CGCGTATAATCATATCCTTGATACGCCCCGTGATTTTGTAGTAACCGCGTGAATCGCGCCGCGCCAAGTCCCCTGTGTGAAGCCAGCCGTTTTTGTCGATTGCCGCGGCGGTAGCTTCGGGGAGTTTGTAGTAGCCTTTCATAATGTTATAGCCCCGCGCGACAAATTCTCCGTCCGCGTCGTCAGGGAGTTCGTCCCCCGTCTCGGGGTCGACTATTCTGCACTCGACACCGTAAAACGCCGTGCCGACTGTGGCGACGCGGTCTTCAAGTTTTTCGTCCGTTTTCGTCATCGTGCAACCGGGAGAACTTTCTGTCTGCCCAAAAACTATACATATCTCTTTCATATTCATCTTGTTCAAAACTTCAAGCATAACAGGTTCGGGACAAGGCGACCCCGCCATAATTCCCGTCCGCATATAGCTAAAATCCGTAGTCCCGAAATCGTCGTGCCCCAGCATCGCGATAAACATTGTCGGCACACCGTGGAACGCGGTGATTTTCTTTGCGTTTATACATTCAAGCCCAAGACGCGGAGAGAAAAAAGGAATCGGGGACATTGACGCGCCGTGGGTAACGCACGCCGTCATAGCAAGCACCATACCGAAACAATGAAACATAGGAACTTGAATCATCATACGGTCGTATGTGGATAAGTCCATTCCGTCTCCGATATTTTTGCCGTTGTTTACAATATTGTAATGCGTGAGCATAACGCCTTTTGGAAATCCCGTCGTCCCCGACGTATACTGCATATTGCAAACGTCTGTCGGTTTTACGACCTTCGCCTGCGCCGAAAGTTCCTCTTTTGTCACCTCACGCGCTTTTTTTAACGCCTGAGTAAAGCGGCGGCAACCCGCCTGTTTGCTGTCGATTGTGATTACGTTGCGCAAGAAGGGCAGCCTTTTGCTGAACAGCTGTTCCCCTTGTTTAAGCGTTTTTAATTCAGGCACTAACTCGTGTATAATCGCGGTATAATCGACTTCTTTTGTCCTGTCCGCAAGCACAAGCGTGTGCGTGTCGCTTTGACGCAGCAAAAATTCGGTTTCGTGTATTTTGTATGCGGTGTTGACGGTCACAAGCACCGCGCCTATTTTAACCGCCGCCCAAAAGGTTATAAACCATTCGGGCATATTCCCGCACCAAATAGCGACCTTGTCCCCGGGGCGAACCCCAAGAGCTATAAGCGCGCGCGCAAACTCGTCCGCGTCGTCCCGAAACTCCGCGTAGGTGCGGGTGTAGCTCTCGCGGTGGTACTGCGCGCCCTCGTGAACGGGGTGTACAAAAGTCGAGTAGTCAAAAGCTATATTATTCGGAAAATGCTCGCAAACCCTGTCAAGCACCTGAGGCAAGGTCATTTCGATTAGGTGTTCTTTTTGCCAAAAATATTTTCCGCCGTCTTTGCGGTTATTATCATAGAGCAGCTTTTCAAAATCGTTCGGGAAATTCGTCGCTATGTACGAAACGAAATCTTTGAACGGAGCGTCCGTGTCGCCGCCCTTTGTGCCGCCGAGCCATTCAAACGATACATAGCCGTCAAAATTGATGGAACGCAGCGCCATTATCGCCTTTTCAACGGGTATGTCGCCTTTGCCCATTGCCGTGTACGCGCTCCCGCCGAATTTGTAGTTTTTTATGTCGTCCTGTTTGATACTGTCGCGCAAATGGACGTATTTAACCATTGTACCCAGATTGTCAATCGTTTGCGCGGGGGTTTCGCCGTGGTGGAAAGTGTGGTCGACGTCCCAGAGAGCTCCGACGGAATCGCTTCGAAATCCCGCAAGGAGATTGCGCAAACGCGCCGTGTCGCAGTAGTTGCCTTTACTCTCGACAAGGAGCGTGACGCCATACGC
>BNUF01000337.1 GCA_025997155.1 Clostridia bacterium | reverse complement strand
ACTATATCAGCCGTCATATAGGAGAGTTTGAGGTTAAAAACAACTCCGACTATGACCCCGACGGCAAGGGCGGGTATGTTGCGTCTTGGCAGTATTTGTACGCGGGAAACAAACGCGTAGGCAAGAGTGATAAATGGAAAAAAGCTGTCGCCGCGCTTTATGATACGCTTAAAGAGCAGATGACCTCCGAGGAAACAGGGGAAGCGGCGGCGCAAAAGGTGCAATCCGAGGCACAGACTGTTACGCGGGAAGAAAACGCCGAGACGTCCCACCCTGTAAACGCTTTGACGCAGGGCAATTATACGAAATTTTATAAGTTGTTTGCGTCTGTTGTTGACGGCGGGACGGAAGAACATATCAAAATGACCGCCGGAAAGGCGTTTGACCCGCTTAGCGTCGAGCGTTTGAGCAAGCACACCGTTTCGATAATGCATTGGCGTATGCAAAACAGCGACCTTATGAGAGAACCTGATATGACGCTTTGGGTTGATACCGAAAACAAGGCGATTAACGCGCTTGAGTACGAGCAGAGCAGTCTTGGCAAGTATGAACGCGCCGAAAACGAGGACGGCACATTTGACAGAGTTTTGCAGAAACGATTAAACGAGTTTTTGAAGAAGTGGCTTACTAACATTGAAAATCAAGGGTATCACATTGAAAACGGTGAGAATCCCGAAGATAGCGGGCTTGGCGTTGGTTCTTGGGACGATGAAGATTGGGATAATGAAGATAATGAAGAACAAGAAGCTCCGCAAGATGTTGTGCAAAGTGTAGGTGAAACCGTCGATTTCACGCCTCAAAATTTCAGAATTACGAACATAAACCTAGGCGCGGGCGGGCTTAAAGCAAAATACCAAATGAACATTGCGGCGATACGAGTTTTGAAAGAGATTGAAACGGCGAACAGAAACGCAACGCCCGCCGAACAGGAAACATTAAGCAAATATGTGGGGTTCGGCGGGATTTCACAGGTGTTCGACCCGCGCAAGGACGACTGGCAAAAGGAATATCACGAGCTGAAAAACACGCTCACGCCGACTGAATACACGGCGGCGCGTAAGAGTACGATGAACGCTTTTTACACAAGCCCGACGGTTATTAACGGGATTTACAACTTGCTTAACGGTTGGGATTTATCTCCCAAAAATATTCTTGAACCGAGCTGCGGGATTGGGAATTTTTTCGGGATGCTGCCTGATTCATTGCGAAAAGCGGAGCTTTACGGCGTTGAACTTGACAGTCTAACAGGGCGAATAGCCCAGAAACTTTACCCGATTGCGAACATACAGATTTGCGGGTTTGAAAAAACTGAATTTCCGAACGGATTTTTCGACCTTTGCGTCGGGAACGTGCCGTTTGGGGACTACGCGGTCGCGGATACGGAGTATAAGCAGTACAAACTCCGAACAATCCACGACTATTTTTTTATCAAAGCTATTGATAAAGCGGCGGCGGGCGCGGTTTTGGCGTTTGTCACGTCAAAAGGAACGCTTGATAAACGTGATGCGAGAGTGCGGGAGATTATAGCTAAAAAAGCAGAGTTTCTCGGGGCTGTACGGCTTCCGAACATAGCGTTTAAGGCGAACGCCAACACGGAAGTTACGAGCGATATAATATTTTTGCAAAAACGCGCCGATGAAATAGATGTAACTCCCGATTGGTGCTATATTTCAAACAATGACGACGATGTTCCGCTTAATCAGTATTTTATTCAAAATTCAGAGCAGCTTTTGGGGAATATGGTGACTTGCAGTAATCAGTATGGCAGTCAATCCGAAACGGCTTGTATAGCCCCTGAAAACGCCGATTTAAGCACTCTTTTGACGCAAGCCATACAAAATATCAAAAAGCCCGCAGAACGCGGTACGGACGAT
>BNUF01000336.1 GCA_025997155.1 Clostridia bacterium | reverse complement strand
ATTGTGCAAAAAGAATGTATCATAACGGACACAGGAAGCGCGAAAAAACGAATATTCGATACGCTCAAAAATCTTGAAGTATGTTTTATCGGCGGACACCCTATGACAGGTAAAGAACGTTCGGGTTTTTTTGCGTCCGCGCCTGACCTTTTTCAGAGTACACGCTACATTCTAACGCCCTACAAAAACACCCCGCAAGAAAAACTGACGCTCCTTTGCGCGTTGGTTGAAAAAATCGGCGCGTCCCCGATTGTAATGGAGGCGGACGAACACGACCGCGCCGTCGCCGCGATAAGCCACCTCCCGCACATTGCCGCGGCAGGGCTTGTGCTTGCCGCGCAAAATTCGTCTTTTGTCAAAAATCTGGCGGCGGGGGGATTTCTCGACACGACAAGAATCGCCTCAAGCGACCCTGAAATGTGGAACGCCGTATGCGTCTCGAACAAAGAGGAAATCCTTAAAGCTCTTGACGACTATATAAAAATTCTTTCCGAAGTTTCAGAAAAAATCAAAAATGACGTATCCACAAAAGAATACTTTAAGTCCGCTAAAATATACCGCGACAGTATTCTGTAAATAAAAAAACCTCTAAATCCAGATAGAGGTTTTTTAGTCTTGTTGTAATACCGAAACAAGAACCAAAAAACCGCGAAAGTGAAAAAAAACGAAAAATCCAGCGAAATCCCGAAATGGCGGGGTTTATTTTTTTGGTTGTGCAATATTTTTGTTTTTGGTGCGGATTGGGGCGTGGGCAAAATGAGGGGGAATGGGATAATTGGGGGAAAGGTATAAAAATGTTCCCGAAAAAGGACATAAAAATTAAGCTCTTGATTCAGAGGCGGCGGCGTGGGTTGGATAGGGGTTGCCATTTTGCGCATTTCGCCTTCGCCCGTCAATAGCCAGTTTACAGAAGAAGTGGAATCCTTAAAATATCTCATAAGGACAATGGGACGGAGTTCACGTACAAATTCATAAGTGAAACCGAGCAATCGCCACTGGACAGATAACTTGCGGGGCAAGGTATCCCACATAAACTAATATCGCCGAAAACGCCGTGGCATAACGGGAAAGCCGAGCGAAGACACCGAACAGACCAAAAATATTTTTACGACTTTGGGAGCCTGGATAAATTCAATGCTCAACTTGTGAAGCATTTAGACTGGTATAACCATAGGCGTATGGCAATACTGGGATTCATCAGCCTGGCGACGCGGTTGGAACAGTTGCTTAATCCAGTCGCATATGGGGGAGCGCGACGGCGAAATACGCAAGACGGCAACCCCTCTGCAACCCCCGCTGGTGCAGACATAAACGACCGCGAACGCCTACTAGTGGACAATTTCCGTGAATTAAACGACGAACAAAAACGCTTCCTTATAAACCAATCCGCCCGCCTCCTTTCGGCGGTTGAAGACAAGTTACCGACCTCGAAAAGTTCCGCAAACACTGCTACCGCGACTAACCGCCGCATTCCCTCAGCCGATTCCCTCGAACACTCCAAAATATCGGCAATCGCCCATTTCCCACTACCCCCCCCCGCAACCCCTTATCTAATTGCCTTTTAAAAAACTATTAAAATCCTCCACCATTTTCTAAACAAAAATTAAACGCCTTTTAAAAACTTTTAAACGCCCCACCCCACCCCCTACCACTATCCCCCATTTATCCCATTTACCCCCTCTCCCCAATCCGCACCAAAAACAAAAATATTGCGCAACCAAAAAAATAAACCCCGCCATTTCGGGATTTCGCGGGATTTTTAGGTTTTTTTCACTTTCGCGGTTTTTTTGGTTCTTGTTGCGGTATTACACTGCTAAACTTAAACAAAAAAACGGAGAGTTCGCGGAGTGCCTGAATTTGTTCGTCAAGCCCCGCGAAC
>BNUF01000335.1 GCA_025997155.1 Clostridia bacterium | reverse complement strand
CCCTGATTCCGCCTCCCCCGCCGCCGCTGTCTACTCTCGGAGTTAGCGCGGTTAGTGCGGGGGGTGGGGTCTCTCTGCTGTTGTAGTCCTCTTGGTGGGCGTTCAAGCTGATTGGGTGGGGGGTGGTTAACTGTTAAATATATTATAATATGGATTTTCCATAATGTCAATAGTTTTTCCATAAATTTTTATAAAAAATATGGATTTTCCATTAAGTAAGTGTTATACTAAGAAAAACCGATTATAATAATGGGAGGTGATTATATGAATGAAAGAGTAAGAGAACTTCGAGAATTGCTTAATCTTAGCCAACATGAATTTGCAAAATCTCTAGGATTAAAACAAAGCAGTATCTCCGATGTAGAACGTGGCAAAGTTAGAGTAGGCGAAGCAACGATAAAATTAATATGCTTAAATTTCGGTGCAAATTCTGATTGGATAAAAAATGGGACGGGTTCGCCGTTTGAAAAACATTCGTACAGACATAGAACAGACTTGACTGAATTTGAAAAAGGAATATTAGATAGATTAAATATGTTAGATGCCGCAGATAAAAGTATAGTCGAGAATATGATAAATGTGTTTTACGAAAAGAGAGAGCGTCTAAATTCGACGCTGTAACATAGTAAAAAGACAATTCCAATTAGGGTTGTCTTTTTTTTTATAAATAATTATGGAAAAACTATTGACATTATGGAAAATCCATATTATACTATAACATATTAGGGGGATGATGATTATGGACATTCAAAAATATCTTGACACAGAAGACAAATTCCATATGTTGTCAAAAGAAGAACAAGTTTATATAAGCGGAGTTATAGACGCATTTATTTTGAAAAAACAAGCAGTTAAAGAATTGTCGGAGCAATCCACCGCGTAGCCCCGCCCCAGTAGCGGCGGGAACAGCCCTCGAGCGGAGGGCGGGGAAAGGAGGTGAACGGTATGGAAGATACTGTAAACATAGATACCGCTACAAAAAACTTACGGCACTATTTAGAGTTTACAAACGATATGTTTCTTCTTTTTCCCCGGTTAATGCCGAAAGGGGTTACAAGGAAACAGTACTTTGCGGACTTGCGCGAAAAGGTGAACGCACAATATGATATTTTGGAAGGGTTTGTCAATTCCCTTACAGACGAGGAGAATACTCCTAGACTCCTATCATCTTTCCGAGCAAGCTGGCAATAATTTCAGGCAACGCCGCCAATGTAATATTTTCGATTTTTCTTAGTTTTTCTATAATGGGTTGAGGTTGGGAGTTTAGACGTGCCAAAAGTTCGTCACCCTTTGTAGTTAAACGCTTGTAGTAGACTTCTTTTAGGCGTAAATACGCCTTAAATTCAACTTCAATATAAGCGTCGTCGGCTAATCTTTGGGTATTATAATATATCGTTTCCCTTTGATAAATTGCCATACGCGGATTATCGCAAATTTGAGTTAGACAGATTTCACTTGTATCAGGGTGTTCCTGTAAGACGGTAAGTAAATCTTTAACGCAATCTATGTCTATCTTCATAATATCACTACTTTCTATAATAGGTTGACTGCGGGAACAATCGACCTATTATACCATACTGGTACAACAAAGTAAAGGATTGATTATGAGAATGGAAACAGAGCGGCGACAAATGCACATCAGATTACGTAAAAAAACTTACGAATTCATACACGAAGAATCAGAGAAACTGGGCATAAGCCAAAACGACACTGTTCAATTGCTTTTAACTGAGGCAATTTGGATACGCACCAAACAAGACACCGAGTAAAGCCCCTCGTGCGGAGGGCGGAGAAAGGAGCGGCATAATGACTCTATCAGAAGATGAACTAAGATATAAACTCTATTGCAATATGTGCCTATGTAGCTATTGTTACAGAAGA
>BNUF01000334.1 GCA_025997155.1 Clostridia bacterium | reverse complement strand
ATATATAACACAGCGTTTACGAGTTTTCGTTTGCTGTGAATTTGAAGATGTTTTCCCCGATTCTCTCTTTTGAAAAAAGGTTTAATTATATTCCATTGTGTTGTAGTTAAATCACTTGGATACTTCAAGTAGGAACTATCGAATTTGCAGATTCGATAAATTTTAGCAGTACGACAAAAACGGCTCGCGGGCTACTTATGGAGCTGTCTTTTCAGCTCCACGGCTACATAACTTATAGCGGGTTTTCAATTAACATATTGCAAAACCGCGGAGATACGACGGGCAAAAACTTTGATGAATATGGATTCAGCGAAATAATACGGTAACTTATACCGCGAACGTGCGTTATTTGAAAGATATAGTAATAGGCGATAGGATTATTTTTGAAATTCCAGAGTTAAGCATTTCCGACAACTTGCGCGTAATACCAATTGAAACTTCCCTCGAACAAATATGTGACTTTGCGCTTGAAATCGCTGACTGAGAATTCGGGAAATTAAACCGCGAACAGTCCCTAACCAACGATTTCTATGAAGTTGAAGAGTATGTATCTTCAGGCGGGGACAGCGGCGACGGTGAGGGCGGAGGTACTACCATTCAAAACGCAGTAAAATTGTTTAATTTTTCACCATTGTGGTTTTTTATCGCTTCCACCGTTTCGTCAGTATCATAATAAAAACAAGTTCCGACACTATGTCGTTTGCCGTCTTTGAATAATCCGATATATTCCTCGTTACCGTTCTTATAGCTTGCGACACCTTGTCCGTCATATTTTCCTTTTTTCCAGTGTCCAGAGCATTGTTGAACTTCACTATCCTTGTCCTTGGAAATCCATACACCATACCTTCGGTTCTCCGTTTATCGCCTCTCCGTAATACATACCACCATTATAAAAAAACGTGGAGTCTATCCCGCCATCGTTAGAATTTAGCAAAGGAACAGCCTTAAATGTCGAAAAGGTATTTCCCACAAGATCTCCGAATAGTTGCCTGACGTTATTACCTGAAACCTCTATTTTATCGTTAGCCAATTTGAGGTTATTGTTTGTACCAGTTATTTTTTCGTTAGCCAAATCAAATAAAAGTTTTAACGATTTTTTATTATCTTCTTCCTTACCGTACATAAACATATCTTTCGCGATTTCGTATGCGTCTGTTGAAAGAGAACTTTCGATATAAATTGTTTGCATTAAAGCGTCATAACGAACGGTTTTACATGATACCTGAGGTAATTAACTCACAGGGAAATAGGGTACGCTGTTTACAACAACAATAGGTTTAACACTCATACCATTTACATAAGTCGGGTCGCCATATGCACCCTTGTCATTTATTTGTATGCTACTTTGTGTTACCGTGTATGCTTTGTCTTCATTTTCTGCATTTACGGTCGTAGTAAAATAAATGACATCGAAATTGCAAAAATTAAATTTACAAGCCATAGTTTTGTTGTAAAGTTACCTAATGTAACCTTGATTTTTAATTCCGCCACAATCATATCAAGTCCTCGTATAATAGATTTTGACCTTACGATTTTAAGGTTTTAGTCCTCCCGCCAACCCCGTGAAGTATAGCGAAACGGGGTTGGCGGGAAAAAACGAAATTTTCACCAAGTGGCTTTTGGCTTGATAATGCCCGCGGCAACCGAAGTAAAGACATCATCGCTTATCAGAATCACTCCGACGACAGACCATTGCGAAACCCTTACTGCCAAGAGGGTGGCTATCGCTGGCAAACAGCCATCGGTTTGAAGCTAACTTTCGGTTCGGGGGAACAGACTTTCTATGAAGCAACCTCGCGGTTCAACAGGAGTGAGAAGAACTTTCCAGATTGACTTAAGTCAATTATACTACGAGCATTATCAAGCCAAAAGCCACTTGGTGAAAAT
>BNUF01000333.1 GCA_025997155.1 Clostridia bacterium | reverse complement strand
TCACGTCCTCGTTCCACACAATGTAGAGCCTGTCGCACCTGTGAATTGTTTCGCCGACAAGTTCAAGTTCAAGATGATTCGGCAAATCAATCAGCACAATGTCGTAAAGCTCCGACAACTTCTCAAGGGTCGCGCCCCAATGTTCCGCTGTTTTTTCGGTGTCCGCGAAAAGCAAGTCGAACAAGGTACGGTTGTGGGCACACAGCACGGACAGCTCGCTTGTGATGTGCTTTATCGCCCCGCCCGCCGCCACCTTGCCCACAAGAAAGTCAACAAGGTCGGGCAGAGGAGTTTGCGGTCTGTAAAAGTTCTGAACGCTCGGATAAAGAATGTTTAGGTCGCAAATCAGTACGGACAGATTATTTCTGGCAAGCGCGTAAGCCGTGTTGTTAAGGATTGTGCTTGTCCCGACGCCGCCCGCCGCCCCGATGAACGCTATAACATTATCCAGGAGCTTGCGCTGTCGGGCGTTGTCCGCCCCCGCAAGCCGTTTCATTACGCGGGTCGTCGTGTCGTCCACAACGTCCCCAAAAAGCCGTGAGTTCTCGTCTTTCGCGAATAAATTTTTCCAAAATCCAAACAAAACTTCACCTCCTGTCAATGTCTAATCGCTTTAACCAGTATAAATAACGCCGATTGCTCGTTTTCGCCCAACGTTCGCAGTTCCTTAATAAGTTCCTGTTCCTGTTCGGATAATTTCAGAGGTTGCTCATTTGCATTTGGGGGATTTTTGGTTTGCCCTGCAAAGTAGTCATTAGAGTTACCCGTCAAAAGCCAATATACGGAAACTCCTAAATATTCGGCTATCGGGGCGATAAGTTCCACAGACGGGTTAGAGTTATTTGTTCGCCATTTCTTTACGGTAGAGTAGCTCAACTCTAAATCTGTTGCGAATTGTTTCTGATTTACATTTTTATTGTACAGCTCCCGAAACAACCTTTCAGATATAGATAAATGCATATATTTTTGCTCCATTTCCTTACTTGACAAGTACCATTATTTATACTAAAATATAAAAGATGGTACTTTAATAAGTTCTGATTCTTGTCGGGATAAGACGGAACTCTCCCGAATCTGTCGCGGTGGGAGCGTACTGTCGATACATTCGGAAAGTTCGCATTGAATTTTTGAGGGCATACGAATCAACTCCTTTCGTAGATTTAGTCACTAACAGTTCTGTCGAGGATTGCGGGGTTACTTGAACGCCCGACGAGGTAATCGAGGGATACTCCGAAGCAGTCCGCAAGTATGATGAGTTTCGGCAACGGAACGCCCAACTCACCATACTCTATTTTTTGGTATTGTCTTATGTTGCATTTAAGCAACTCACTAATACTTTTTTGTGTATATCCGCCTTGTATTCGGAGTTCTTTCAGCCTTTTCAACAAAAACATTCACCTTCTAAAAAAAATATTGACACGCCTATTTTTAGCGTATATAATTGTACAGGATACGCCAAAAACAGGCGTAAACATTTAAAAAGAAGTATGTTATGAAACTTGATTTAGATTGTGTACGTTCGCTGTTGCTCGCGTTGGAATCCAAGTCCGCGGAGGGGACACGAGCCTGTCGGCGCTATCGCGCAAGCCTATCACATTATCCACCTACTGTAAAGTAATGAAAAGTCGCGTCAGCGAACGAATGGTATTCACCATTGAACAAATTCACCCGCACTAATGGGGGAAGACTCTGATTTGGATTATCCGCTTTATAACTTTTATGACTTCCTTGAATTTCCCGAACTCAAAACAACAGATTGCATATACCATATTGATGTTAGAAGAGGCAGGGTATATTAATGATAATAAAAGTATCCAATTTCGTATATTTTGATTATTGCCTGTGTTTCGCAAAATCTTGGAGCGGTTATGGAGGCTTGCTATGTCTTACGTAATATCTTGTATGTTGGCGATTATAAACTTTCTTCA
>BNUF01000332.1 GCA_025997155.1 Clostridia bacterium | reverse complement strand
GGCGTTGCAGTTGATAATTGGTTTGATAGAGGGCTTGTTGGCTTCCATTCCTGTAATTATACAGGCTTTGCCCGAAATAATCAAGGCGATTATTGATTTTGTAGTCGGGGCAATTCCGCAGATAATTGACGCTGGAATACAGCTGTTGACGGCTTTAATCGGGGCATTGCCAGAAATTATCACAGCAGTTGTCGAGGCAATCCCACTCATCATTGAGGGAATTATTACAGCGGTTGTCGGGGCGATACCGCTTATCATTGACGCGGGCGTGAAGTTGCTTGTCGCTCTTGTGGAAAATCTGCCAATGATAATAACCGCCGTAGTTGCGGCGATACCGCAGATTGTGGTAATGCTCGTGAAAACAATAATCGACAGCATACCAAAGATTATCGAGGCGGGAGTAAACTTGCTGACATCACTCGTAAAAAATCTGCCCACGATTATCAAGTCAATTGTGAATGTAATTCCAAACATAAATATGGCAATCGTAAACGGCTTTATACAAGGCATTTCAAAAGTGAGCGAAGTCGGCGGCAACATCGTAAGAGGTTTATGGGAAGGCATAAAAAGTATGGGCGCATGGATTAAAGAGAAAGTTTCCGACTTCTTCGGCGGTATTGTTGACGGCGTGAGGGGTCTGCTCGGCATACATTCGCCGTCCACAGTTTTCGCGGGGATAGGCGACAATATGGCACTCGGACTCGGCGAGGGTTTCAAAAAATATATGTCGGGTGTTGAAAGCGATATACAAAACGCAATTCCGACAGATTTTGACTTAAACCTCAAAGGTACAGTAAACGCTATGTCAAACAGTGGTTTTTCAAATAACGGGTTCGGATTACAGAACATCGAAACGCCGCCCGTCACTGTATCAATTCCGATAA
Source organism: Clostridia bacterium (assembly GCA_025997155.1). Classification (GTDB taxonomy): domain Bacteria; phylum Bacillota; class Clostridia; order Lachnospirales; family WQUN01; genus BNUF01. The sequence continues at coordinate 1,044 of BNUF01000332.1, read as the reverse complement.
TCCTTGACGGCAAGACCATTACGAAAGTTGTCGGACAAATTCAATGGTCACAGAACACAATAAAAATGAGGAATTTGGGAGTGGTTGGCGTATGATTGAGATTTATACCAATTTGAACGCGACAACAGATCTCACTGAAATAAAATCAGTCGTGACGGCTTCGCTATCTGAACGCATAGATGGTGAGCAAACCTTGAGTTTCACGGCACTTCATAACCCAAGCGTCATAATACAGTCAGGGCAATACGCGAAATATGCGGGACAGTGGTATAAAATCGTGCGACGAAGTGTCACGCTGACGGAACAGCCGAAACTCATCCGCATTGATTGCGAACACGCCAGTTTTGAGTTGACGGCGCGTCCACTTAGTAATTTCAAGGTTTCGCAAGGGGCAAGCGTGGCGGATATTTTATCACAATTATTGTCGGGAACTTCATTTAATGTTGGAGTTATTGAACCCTCAACTACAAACGCGATTGAAATAAAATCCGCGACAAACGTCCGCGCCGCACTTATGGAGCTTGTGGCGGCTTGCCACGGTAACATTGAGTACAACGCAACGGCTATCAATATTCGCGTACACAGAGGCAGTACAACAATAAAAACCCTCACAGACGGTGGTGTGGTTAGTTTCACCGAAACGGACGAGTACCGCATAGACACAACAGGAGAAGTATCGCGGGCGTGCCTGTGATACCCATTTCCGTTTGAATAACGTGGATTGCCTCTGAAATATCCGCAAATGACGAGAGGTCATATTTGATACCCGATATTTTTTCGGCATCAAAAAGTAATCGTTCTATTTCGGTTTTTGTGCCACCGTACCCTAATTTCAAATTGTCGAGCATCATAAAGTTGCCTTTTGCAAAGCCCTGATATGTTGTCTGCAACGACGCAATATCCGTACCCATTTTGTTGGCGTTGCAGTTGATAATTGGTTTGATAGAGGGCTTGTTGGCTTCCATTCCTGTAATTATACAGGCTTTGCCCGAAATAATCAAGGCGATTATTGATTTTGTAGTCGGGGCAATTCCGCAGATAATT
>BNUF01000331.1 GCA_025997155.1 Clostridia bacterium | reverse complement strand
ATACCCACAGCTACGTTTACTGCACCGCCTAATTTCAGAACAGGCACTCCCGCACGCTCTGCAACAATCTGTCCCGCCAAATCCACGTAAAATCTCGTCCCCGCGAAATCGATTTCTGAATCAGAAATCCCCACGTCCGCTTTAGTGAGAGTCACCGCGCCCGACTTGCCCGCGACGGAAGTCACCGCGTTCACCTGCGCCCCCGCCTCTATGCCGTCAAGTTTCGTTTTAATGTCCGTTAAATCAATTTTCAGGCCCTTGCTTGTCGGGTCAATTTGCAGGCGGGTTTCGTTGCCGTCGATAACAACGCGGAACTCGCCGTCGTCTTCCGCCAAGCCGTCGCCCGCCGTGTAAGTTTGGATTAAGCCAGATAAGTCAACTTCCATATCTTCAATGCCGCTTTCGGTGTTCCACGAAAACGTCAAGATATTTTTAGTGTTATCAAATGCCGCGTTTTCAAGAAAACTTTCAAGCGGAAGATTTATAGTTGACAGTACCTCGCTATTTTTGCCTGTCAATGTCACAACACCCGTTGTAGCGTCGTGGTCAAGTGCTAGAGTAGCTAAAAACCCGTTAGCGGAAGATGATAGTATCTTGTCGTTTCCGTCAATAAGCGCACTACCTTTTAGGTTCGGCGTAATGATTTCATCGTCAGCAGTCGTGATTTTCAACGTATATGTCTCGGTGGTGTTTTCCTCAACTTTGATTTCAGGAGAAAAACCGTCTATTCCGTCTGTACCATTTATTCCGTCAACGCCTTGCGCGACAATCCCAGTATCAACATAACCGCCGCTTGATTGGTCAAATATCTCCCAGTGAAAAGTAGCAGGATTGATTCGGGGATAGTTCACAGTAACGCCAGCTAGCGCAACGTTGTCAGTATAACTTTTTGCTTTTTTTAGAGCTATTATTCCGTCCACATTTACACCTCCGTCCAAGCACCATACGCTAACTCCCAAATATGCTCGTATCCAGCGGTGTGTGCCATACTACCCATGACGTCGTCGGTTGTCGGCAACTGGTCGGAAGTCGGGTTCGTTTCGCATAGATAGTTAAATATAGTTCGCGGTTGTTCACCAGTGTAAGGAACAGTCTGACTTCCTACTATCTCATATGCCATTTTGATTTCACAACCTTACTTTTGTTTTCGTGGTTTGCTTCTTCGTCTTCTTTTCTTTGCCTTTAATGCTCGACATGATGTTGGTGTATTCCGAATCAAGTGTCTGTTCGGTCGCGGCATCAAGAGCTTCTTTTATTTCCTTAGCTTTTGCGCGAACGGTGGCAATCGCGGTTTTGAGTTCCGCCCCAACTTTTTGTCGAGAATTACTCGCGGCATCGCGTATACCCGTTTTTTCCACAGCTGACTCTTTGGTAATATCGGAGCGCTTTTCCTTGCTATCCGCCGCAACATCTTCCCGCTTTTTCTTAGCGTCATCTGAAATCTCGGATATCTTCTCTTTCGCTTCCGAGTTGATATCCGCTCTTTGCTTTGAGTTCTGCTCGCGAAGTCTTTCTTTCTGCTCGGCAGAAGCGGTCTTTGGGATTTCAGGAATATCATCAAGTTTCCGCTCTTTCTCCCGTTTGACTTGTTCCTTTCGGGCTTCGGCGTTAGACGTTATGCCTTCTCTGAAAGAGTCTAACGTTTTTGTAACCGCGTCACGTGAACTGGATGTTCGCTCCGTAATGTTAGCGAGATAATGTTTAAGATTTGCTGAAATACGTTCTCTTACTTCGGAAGCCTTAGAACGAAGGGCTTCTACTTCTGCCGTTTCCGCCGCCTTATTCTCCTCGGTTTGTTGTTTCTTCTCGGTTTTGATTTCATTACTTACGTATCCCCAAGCCTTCTTTTGTTCGTCACTCATACCAGATGTGGTACGCCGACCTACAAGCTGTCTGGTCCGCATGTAGTATTCATGGGCTTTTACAGGGTCAT
>BNUF01000330.1 GCA_025997155.1 Clostridia bacterium | reverse complement strand
ACTCCTGATACAGCGGGCTTGTGTCAACGGGCATTTTCCCTTGCGGCTGATACGAAATAACGCCGCCCAAACTCTTGGCGTACTCGCGCAAAACCCCGCCGAACTCCGCTAAATCAGCCGTTTCGGGTTTGAATTTATCGTCTTGCGAAGTATAGATGTAAAGGCTATTTCCCCATAATTCTGCAAACTTACCGCCGTCATAATCAAGCGCGGAGCTGTCGCGGGAAGCCGCGCCGTTCTCAAAAACGCGCCGCACACGCTCTTTGCCGTAAGTTCTAAGAATAGCTGAAAGTGTTTTCGCGCCGTCCGCGTTTTTCACAAGCCTGTCGATTTCCTGTACGCAAACGGTATCCTTATCAGCGTCCGCAAGCGGTTTTTTCCGCGCTTTCCGTGGTTTTTCCTCGATTTTGTTCGTTTCCACCTCCGCAAACAACCCCTCAAAAGCCGCGTGACGCTCCTTGTAATCATTCGACTGAATTCTATACTTAGACATAAGCCTCGTAATTTCCGAAAGTTCAAGCGTTTTGCCTAATTCGCTCATTTTTTTGAAGTTTTCTACGTCTATCCCAACAATATTATCAAGCAACACGAAAATATCATTAGGAACCGTAAGATTATCCATATTTTCGGAAGCCGCAGCCCCGTCAAACACTCCAAGTTCTCCAAGTTCCCTTAAAACTCCTACTGCAACCTCGCCGTACTCGCGCTGTTCGCCTGTGTCTTTGTTGATAACAATCATTCTATCACTCCCATTTTTGATAATATCCCCTTAATTCTCAACCCGCACGGGGTTGCTGCCGTATGCAAGGGTTTTAAGCAGACTAAGCACCAGCTCGTGCCGAACGTCGCCAACAGGGTAGTTGAACACGCCGATAGTCACCGTCCCGCCGTTGCCCATTCCAATGGCTATAAGTTCCATTTCCGTATCGTCGAGAAGATACCGCGCAACCGCCATTCTCCCACGCGCCGTGTCGCTTATGAACACGTCCGTGTAACCTATTTCCGCGCTCGGAAACTGTTTGAAAAAGTTGTCGAACGCCGCGTTGTAGGCGGGAGCTTTAAGCGTTTCGGAGGTTCGCGCCGTTTTGATTACGCCGTTTATGCCCTCGCTGTGATTTAGGTTCACCGTCCCCGCGTTCAGGCTCATCGCCCAGTTTTCGGAGGGGCTGACGCTTACGTTCTCGCCTATGATTACCCGCGTGGTGTTCGGGGTTTTTGTCAAACCCTCAATCACAAACGCCTCGGGGAAAGTGAGCTTGCCCGTATCCGCGCCGTTCTCCGCGTCCTCGCTTACAAACTGCGTCCGCCCCGTGCCGTCTTGCAACGAACGGACACTCACTAAATTTTCGGCGGTCTGCGCCTTTTTGTACGCGTCCACCTGCCCCGACAGCACCTCCGCCCGCCCCTCGGCTACTTCAAGCTCGTCGCAAAGCGAGATAACCACTTGTTTGAGCTCGTCGTTAGTCGCTTTCACCTCTTTTCTGTTCCCGCAAGAACTCAATAAAAAAACCGCGCATATCAGCGCGGCTAAAACCTTTGCCCTTAATTTTCTTGACATCCGCAATCCACCTCACCGTTCAGCGTATTAGAGTTTTGGTTCGTTTAATAATCATTTTTTTCCTCGCTTGTCTTGCGTTTCCAAAAGCGTTTGTGATTTGCCCAATACAATACCCTTGTTAAATTCCTTTAACTTTCTGTATGTTTCAAGAAGTTCCTGCTCATCACTTGCCAGAGAATCAGTTGTTTTATCGTTTTTCATCCAATCTGTCGAACGTCCGACGAGGTAATCAAGAGATACCTTAAAATAATCCGCAAATACCGAGGCTCGTTCAAGTGTCGTGGTTATTCTACCGTGTTCCATATCTCTTATTGTAGGTTGCTTAAGTCCGACTATTTCTCCTAATACTTTTTGCGATAAGCCTTTTGATACCCTTAATTCTTTCAA
>BNUF01000329.1 GCA_025997155.1 Clostridia bacterium | reverse complement strand
CAACTTGCTTGACAGCGCGAGGCACTTCATCACGCCGCCGTTCGAGCTGATTGACCGCCGTGACGCGCTTGACGAGCTTGAGGAATACAAACTGCTCAAGGTAAGCGGTTCGTATGACGCGATACGCGGAATGTGCAAGAGGGCAATGAAAGCGGCTGTTTTGCGGGGAAATTTGAAACTGACGGTAAGCGACATCTACGCCGAGGCGGTGTATGACAAAAAATCAAATTTGGAACTTGCGGACGTTAAAGTCGTGTCTGTGAGCGATTTGAAAGAATAAAAAAACACCCGTCAGAGTTGGCGGGAACTTAATCAAGCAAATATACAGTTATAAGTATATAATGCCGCAATACTTCCAAAAACAAAAAAAGGGATTATAGTACGAGGAAACCAATATTTCCTGTATTCGGATATAAGATATTCATTACATTCATCTTCAGGACATTCACTATAATACTCTGTAAGATTATAAAAAGCCAAACCAAAAGAAACTACTGTTACTAATATTATAAAAGCATCATCCGTCAAAAAAGACTTCTCTAAACCCATATTTATTTTCATCAATGTATGTTCAATACGATATAAGGCTACGTCGCATAAGTGCTTAAACACATTCATCCCTCACTAAATATATGCCATATGTGTAATAATTAAAAATAGTTTTTAACACTCATTTTAATTATAATAAGTGTTAAAAACTATTTTGTCAAGAGGAGAATTGTAAAGTGTATGAAAAATTTGCAAATAGATTGAAAGAATTAAGGGTATCAAAAGGCTTATCGCAAAAAGTATTAGGAGAAATAGTCGGACTTAAGCAACCTACAATAAGAGATATGGAACACGGTAGAATAACCACGACACTTGAACGAGCCTCGGCATTTGCGGATTATTTTAAGGTATCTCTTGATTACCTCGTCGGACGTTCGACAGATTGGATGAAAAACAATAAAATAACTGATTCTCTGGCAAGTGATGAGCAGGAACTTCTTGAAACATACAGAAAGTTAAAGGAATTTAACAAGGGTATTGTATTGGGCAAATCACAAACGCTTTTGGAAACGCAAGACAAGCGTTGTCAAGAAAACTAAACAGAACAATAACCGTGCTGATATGCGTGGTTTTTTTATTAGGCGGTTGCAAGAGCAAAGTCGCAAAGGCAACTAATGACGAACTTAAACAAGTGGTTATATCCTTGTGTGATGAGCTTGAAGTCGCAGAGGGACGGTGAACCTAAGCCACAGCGAGGGCATAAACGGCGTACTTAAAACAGCGCGAACCACTGAAACACTTAAAGCCCCTGTCTACAACGCGGCGTTTGACAACTTTTTCAAACAGTTTCCAAGTGCGGAGATAAGCGACACGGCGCGTGGGCGAATGGCGGTTGCGCGGTATCTATCGTAAATAATTACATTTGTCAAGACCGAAAGGTTGTGAGATTCTTTGGGAATATCAGATAGAATGTTTTGTGAAATGTACAAACAGAAGATACAGCAGAAGCGATTCGCAAACGACCTAAACATAAATTATGAAACTGTAAAAAAATGGAGGGTGAATAGTTCTAATCCTCCAGCTGAACTTATCGCTATTATAGCTGATTATTTAGGTGTATCTGTTTATTGGCTTCTTACAGGAGAAAAAAGCAAAGACCCGAACGAAGACAAAACTCTAATATGCTGAACGGTGAGGTGGATTGCGGATGTCAAGAAAATTAAGGGCAAAGGTTTTAGCCGCGCTGATATGCGCGGCTATTTTATTGAGTTCTTGCGGGAACAGAAAAGAGGTGAAAGCGACCAACGACGAGCTTAAACAGGTGGTTATATCACTTTGCGACGAGCTTGAAGTAGCCGAGGGGCGGGCGGAGGTGCTGTCGGGGCAGGTGGACGCGTACAAAAAGGCGCAGACCGCCGAAAATTTAGTGAGTGTCCGTTCGTTGCAAGACGGCACGGGGC
>BNUF01000328.1 GCA_025997155.1 Clostridia bacterium | reverse complement strand
TCAGTAAGTTTAGTGTTGAAACCGTCCCAAGCTGCGAGCGTTTCTTTGCCGTATACGCCGTCTTGCATAAGTCTTCCAGAAGACCCATGTATCCCAAGCATATTTAATTTTAATTGGAGTTGTATGATTTTGTTCGGGTCACCGCCTACAAACCAAGCCATTGAGTCAATTTTGTCGCTGACTTCTCCGCATTTGATTCCGCATTTTTTGAGTTGGGCGAACGCCGTTTTTAACTCGTCGGCGTTATCGTCTTTTATATAATCGTTGTTTTTAGTTCCTTGATTTATGTCGCTTTCCATTTTTCTTGCTGCGAGTTGAAATCGTTCTTTCAGAAGTTCCGCATAGGTTTTGTTGTTTTTGTTAATCGAAAACCTTTGAGGACGCGCAAAAATCATCTTTTCCATTTTTTCTACGTAACCCACAGACCCCAATGTCGGATTCCAGAAGTTGGCGGGTATTGCACTTGATGTACTGGAACTGGGGATAGCTATAAACGAAGACCTAAAAGATGCTGATAAGAAATTAGGGAAAAAGACAATTTCTACGGCGGCTCGCGTTGGCGGACGTTGGGCTGGTGCTATAGTCGGGGCAAAATTAGGAGCTATGGGTGGTGCCGCCGCAGGTTCGGTCGTACCTGGTTTGGGAACGGCGATTGCTGCTACGGCAGGGGCACTTGTTCTTGGTATTACTGGTGCGTTTGCGGGTGATAAATTAGCGGAGTGGGTTGTTGACGTGACGGTTGCGGAGGAGTAGAGCTATATGTGGAGTTTGAGAAAAAAAACTGCAAAAGTCATTAATGAAGATTTTGCCGCTCGTATTGCCTCCGAAAGGGCGGCGTGGGAGACCTATAAAAACGAACTGTGTATAGGAGGAGAAGACTATATCTTTATTAAGCGAAGAGAAGATAGTAACAGGAAAAAGTTCAAGGCCATTGCCCTTGGGTTCTATGTTCACTCTCTTGAAATATTTAGCGACTTAGTGCCGACATCGCTTGATATAATGGAAATCCTGCTTAAAGACTGTTTCGTTTTTACTCATATATACGATAATACCAGCAACCCCGATGACACATTTGCGAAAACCTACACCACTTCTTTGCGTACTCACAATTGGAAAGACGGCGAATATTTTTGCAATGAGAATATGGACTCCTTTGTCACGCTTACAAAAGGAATCGACAGACCGACACTTCAGACCTTTTATGATGTGGTTGACGGCAACCACTATATGGAAGGGCTTGTTTACGGTTTTTTGGAAAATCCGCGTGACGCGGCGGGGAATGATTACGCTAGCATTGCCGACTTTTTGTCAAAAGACACGCACTCTGTTTTGATGTTGTCAGAACGCGACCATGTTAATCTTTATATAAATTTGAACTCAGGGCATTTTAATGAAGGTGAAGTGATTCGGGTTATACAGAATGTTTGTGAAAAAAACGGCAAAAATCTACACGGAATTTGAAAAGGGGGGTTGACTTTGATTTCATTAAAAGACACGGATATTTCTAAATTGTCGCCTATGATGAGGCAGTACGCGGAGGTGCGAAACGCCGCGGCGGACGACACGGTTGTGTTTTTTCGTCTGGGGGATTTTTATGAAATGTTTTTTGACGACGCGGTTAGGGCGTCCGCTGTTTTGGAGCTGACGCTGACGGGCAGAGACTGCGGAATGGCGGAACGCGCCCCTATGTGCGGCGTGCCGTATCACGCGGCGAACGGGTACATAAACCGTCTTGTGGCGGCGGGGTTTCGCGTGGCGATTTGCGAACAGACGGAGGCGGCGGACAAGTCGAAGGCTCTTGTTGCGCGGGAGGTTGTTCAGGTTGTGTCGGCGGGGACGATTCTTGACCCCGCAATGCTTTGCGAGGGGAAGAACAACTACATAGCGTCGGTGTACGCGGGGAAGAAGGATTACGGCGTGAGTTTCTGCGACGTGACGACGGGGGAGTTCG
>BNUF01000327.1 GCA_025997155.1 Clostridia bacterium | reverse complement strand
AAATATGGTATTCGTCAAAGCTCTCCACTTAGCTATATACTCCGCTGTTTTAGCAAGCCTAGTTTGGATAATAATTTTCGGAAACACAGAACATCGTGATAAAATTTGAGTTATACTTTTTTTGACTATGTATACTTCGGGAACTACTGGGCTTTTGATATCTTCATTTTTCAAGTCCTCAGCAAAAGCTGTTAGACTAATCCCAATTGTAATGTTCTTCCAAATTGTATTCCCGGGCAAAGAGGTTCTGTTCCATGAAAACAAATTGGATATCATAAGCAAATTGTCTATCAGTCGTTGGAGTATTGAGGCACTGGGAAAAGCAATGAACCTAAAAGAGGTAGTCATATTATCTGAAACCAATTATTTTTATGAGGCTACAAGAATTAGGGAATGTGGCTTTCACCTCGTGGTTTTTTCTCTCGCTTTCCTTGCAATAACGACTCTACGAATCAAATACAGAGATACTTTTAAACACAGAAGAATAAGCTGAGATAGTTCGGATTTGCGAAGAATATTATCAATACGATTAAGACGTTCCTATGATAGTACGGACGATTGCAATGATATTGAGACGCAAATGTAACAATTTCGTAATATTTAAGTGTCGCAGAAAACAGTTGTTTTCCGCGACACTTTTTTAGGGGCGTTTTTGAGTTTTCCACAGCCCTCAAACCCCTATAAATCATATACCGCATGTCGCAAAAATTCAAGCAACCCTTTTTGCGACACTTTTTCAGAAAAAATGGTGGTGGTAAAATTGGAATACGGTTATTGCAGATGTTCGACAAACGAGACGAGGCAGGACATAGACCGCCAAAAGCGGGAATTAAGGGATAAAGGCATATCCGAGAAGAACATTTACTTCGAGTACGAAAGCGGCACGAAGGAAGAACGGGTACAGCTTGCGCGGCTTCTTGAAGTCGTCGCGGAGGGCGACACCATAGCCGCGACCGAGGTATCGCGAATAACCCGAAGCACAAAGCAACTTTGCGGAATAATAGAACTTGCCAAGCAAAAACACCTGAGGCTTGTCGTGGGCAGTTTCGTCGTTGACTGCACTAAGGAACTCGACCCAATGACCGACGGTATGCTCAAGATGATGGGTGTTTTTGCCGAAATGGAGCGTAATATGATTAAAAGCCGTGTCCGTTCGGGAATAGCTAACGCCAAAAGCAAAGGCGCGAAAATCGGGAGACCTAAGTTAAGTTCCGACACGTTGCCTGTCAAGTTCTTGCGGCATTACCAAAAATACGTCAATAAAGAAATAAAAGCCACGGAATTAGCCGATTTAAGCGGCATTGACCGTTCGACTATGTACCGCTATATAGAAGTAATGAACAAGAAATAGATAAAATTGGCGCGGAGGGAGGCGGACGCGTGGCTGTATCGAATGATGTTATCAACAAATCGTACAACAAGATAAAGAAGTCGGTCGGCGGCAGTCCGTGGCTTGACGTTTTGATTTTAGCTCTAATCGAGGTCTATACCCGAGTAAGTGAGGACGACATAGCAAACGTAACGCACACGGGCAGTTTTGAGCGGACTTCGGCGCGGCGGCTTGAGCAGCATATGTTTGAGTTGCGCGATATTGTACAGGGGAACATTGAGGAGCTTGATAAGAGATTGCAAGCGACAAAGGGCGAGGACGCGTGTTATGTTCTGTTTGTCGATTTTACGCGCAAAACGATTAACGATGTGAAAGCCTTATTTTATCGGCGGCGCAGAAAGATAAAGCTGACTTCGCAAGATATTTACGGGAACATTTTGGACGGCGCGGTTAAAGCCCACACTTCCGACAAAAAGCCGATATTCGCTTATATCATTGTGCTTGTTGTTTTCATGGCGGTAGATATAGTCGAGGCTATTGAAACTTGTGAGCAAATGTAGTAAGATATAGATATGTCATATTCCTTAGATTTAAGAGAAAAAGCAATAGCCGCTTTGAAAAAAGGTTAT
>BNUF01000326.1 GCA_025997155.1 Clostridia bacterium | reverse complement strand
TCGGTTTTGATTTCATTACTTACGTATCCCCAAGCCTTCTTTTGTTCGTCACTCATACCAGATGTGGTACGCCGACCTACAAGCTGTCTGGTCCGCATGTAGTATTCATGGGCTTTTACAGGGTCATAGTACGGGGACGCGTAATGTATCAGTTCATCTTTCATCCGGTACATCTTTATCATCGCCGTCCTTTCCTATAATCGAGTTGATGTCGCCTTCCAAATTGTTTAATAACTCATTGAAAATCTCCATTGCTTGTTCGCTGGTAATCTCGCTGCCATTTTGAATTTCTCCGCCGCCTTCGACTGGCACTCCGCTTTGAGTACCGTAATCCATTGGAGCGTTAAGATTCTTGTTACGAAGTTTGTTGGCTTCGGGGGCGTCGGACGGTTTCATGCCGACAATCTGCCGTATTTCATTTGAAGTCATTATCTCGTTTCGTGTGAACTTGTCAGCCATATTAGCAATATCACTGACAGGAACAAGTTTGAACGGGTCTCTGAAAAAAGCAATGGACTGCGATTGCGACCGTGCGGTTTTGGTCAGGAACTTCCGCGTCATTTCATCGGTAATTGTCGAAAGAATCGGTTCGATAGTGCGGTTGTAATAGTTGAGCATAGTCTTATCATCGGCAGTACCGTCTAATATAGTCTGAGTGATTCCCAACTGGCTATACAACAGGTTAGTCAGATATTCAATCTGCGTCATTAGGTTGTTTTCTAACGGACGATTCAACTGCGTAATTCGTTCTGTGCCGTCCGTATAAGCTACGCCATACTTAGAACCCGCCAACTGTCTTTCGATGTCTTTGGTTCTGTCGTCAGCAATTTTGCGCCTTGATTCTGTTTTGATAGTGTACGGCAGTTGAAGAATCAAATCCAACTTACCAGACCCGCTTTGTTCATCAATAACGTCCAATAAATTCAACGTTCGTATAAGCCGTTTCATAGTGGAGTTAGGTTCGTTAATGACAGAATATAACGGATTCTCAACGATGCCGACAATGTTCTTCGGCATTACTATTTCCTCTTTCAACCCCGTACTCTCATTGTAAACTCTCACCTTGACATGTTTCGGACGCCACTCCAAAATCTTACCAGTCCGCATAGAATGAATGTCATAAGCGCCTGTAATCTTTGGGTCGAACGTCGTATCAATAGGAATTATCGCAACCGCTCCGTCGTCAATCATTGACATGATAATGTCCTGAATGAAATAGCGTCCAGTTTGGTCGATGTTAGCTTCCACCGACAGACAGTTGTTCAGCCCCGATTCAATCGTAGACAAAAAATGTCCGTTCTCGTCTACTCTAACATGCTTAATGTCAACAGCCGCCGCGTCAAGCGCAATGCGATTGTATACCGATGTCACGATTGACCGTTCGTTGCCCCTCGTAAGCCGTGGTCCGTCTGGTCTGTATGAGTAACCATACCCGGAATATCCCCCAGTCGGGTCTTTGTTGCAGAAAGCGTTCCAAGCGTGTTTCAGCCTTGAACCGAATGATACTTCCATTTTGAATTGTCCTTTCGTTTACTATAATTTTAGAATCATTGCTTTCCCTCCGCCCCAAGCGTCATCAAGGTCGCCGAGAGTTTCACCTGTCTCCTTGAAGCCAAGTTTTTCATATATGTGTTTAGCGTTTGGAGAAATACCAGGTACTTCTAAAGTCACCTGTTTGCAATTCGTGTCTTTAGCGTATTTAATCGCCGCGTTCATTACCGCAGTGCCATAACCTTTACCCTCATGTTTCTTGTCAACGTTCACCCATACTACGTTGAGAGAAGTCGATGATTCTTTATACAAGTCCATTTCTCCAATGGTTTTACCTTCGGCGGTAATTTTAAACGATTTACTGTTACTTATCGTTTCTCGAAGTTTAGGACTGCATTTCGCTAAAAATTGTACGAACGCTGGGGTATGGTTTTTGTCGAGAGTAACTGTTGCGCCGCTCTTTGTCTTTGTAGTAATG
>BNUF01000325.1 GCA_025997155.1 Clostridia bacterium | reverse complement strand
TGGAATTCGAGAACAATGACCATGTTCACTTTAAGATACAACTTCCAGGCGAACTGTGTATGATAGGCGGGGACAGCTCAACTGGTAAAAGTCTCTTTGTAAATTCGTTACGAAAGATAGTACAACTTCAAAAATCTATTCCTATCAGTAAATCGAAGTATCCGCAAATTGGGAATAATATAGCCATATTTAATTATGAATTATCCGACCTGACGCCGATTTATTCGTTAGAGAATAACTTGATTATAATTGATAACGCAAGTCTGTTCTTTTCTCTTTCCGACAATGTTGATTTAGCCCAACACATTAACACAGACAGACGTAACCAGTATATGATTTTTACGAGGTCTCAAAGTAAGCTGAGAACACCATTACAGTTTGATGGGTATTTTCTTAACAATGGCAATTTGATATATACAGAGTATTACAAGGAATTCGGGAAGTGGTGGTAGAATGATAACGCTTTATGTTAACAAGAAATACATACCGAAAGATTTAATTTTGTTTACGGCTCACGATGCCTACTTTGACGGTTCTATGAACTACAGTTATATAGACGATAGGTGCGTAAAATATATGCATGACATAGATGGTATAACAAGATTTGACTTGCAAAATCAAATCGTGGATACATCCTTTGGGAAAGGAACGGACATTATAAATATTTCTACGGGATTAAAGACATTATTGAATATTTATTCGCTAAGAAAAGTTTCGGATTATATATTCGACATATCTGGGTGTGGAGAGAATGTTCTTCCGTATTTGTTTGAGATTGCAGACGAGAATGCTGTTTCTCTATTTTTGAGATATTTTAGAGTTCCAAAACCAAACCTGTATGACTTTTCCATAAATGGCGAACATCTGTGCTTGAAGGGACAAAATATGGTAAGTAAGTTGTTGAAATACTCAGAGTAATTGGATGCGTAAGCTACGACAGTTTATGAAATAAATAGGGTACCTTCTCGAAGATATAACAAATCCGAGAAGATGCCCTGTTTTTTAGTGGAAAGCTTCACCTTCCGAGGTAACCGCCTTGAACAAGTATTCTTTTAGATGCGACATAGGCAGCCCGCTTTTGTTCGATAACTTCCATAAGGAAGTCTGGCGTGGGTATTGTTGCTTCTGCATGAATCATGTTTAGATTCCTGCCGTTGGTGTTTTCAGGCGGGGTAAATTTGCCGTCTAATGTGTCGAAAAATTCTTGTTCTGTGAGGATTGTCGAGAAACCTTGACATTCCAGCCTCTCAGCGTCTTTGTACGCTTTTGTCGTTTCCGCGCCTTTCCCCGCAATGATGTACTTCACGAAAACAGCAAGACTGTTCTGCGAAACACCGCCGACCTCAAACAACCTCTCCTGTGCCGTTTGCCGTGAGCAGCGTTCTAACTTCCCGATAAACACGCATATTTTGTCGCGAAATATGTCGGTGGCTGAAACGTCATTATTCCACGCTTGTAGTGGAATATCAACAGTTTCCTCGTATATCGAGTGGTCGCCCCGAGCGTAAGAAGACATATCAAGTTTCAGTGCCTCCAACACTCTGCGGGCAATATCAAATGACGCAGATGAAAGGTTACGCTCGCCACTCTCATATCGCTGATATTGGCGCAGTTTAATATTTGCTTCATCCGCGACTTGCTGTTGCGTAAGACCGATTTTTTCTCGTGCATCTTGGAGTATATGGTGTTCCATACGTAAATACTTGAAATCCATAGTATTCCCCATTTCAAATGTAGTACCCACATTATACGTCCAAATGGACGCTATATCAAGAACTATTTTTTTAAGCACAGGAGGACTGTTTTATGATAACACTGTATACCACCAAAAAGTATATACCAGAGAATTTATGTGTCTTTATTCAACATGATTTAGAACCCGTGTTCAAAAACGTCTTAAAAGTGTTGATAAATTAGAGATTATAGCCATATTTTCAGAAGATGTTTTGGATATTTCATAGTCTTTTGATAATCGTCTGGAGTTGTTCATCCAAGCAAA
>BNUF01000324.1 GCA_025997155.1 Clostridia bacterium | reverse complement strand
GCTTAAACGACAAAGCGCCGCACATAAAAACGATTGTGGTCGATACAATCAACGGAATTATGATAGAACACGAAATGCGCCTAATAGGCGAATTGGGATTTAGCAAGTGGAGCGAATTAGCGTACTCCGTTTGGGCAATTTTGGATTATTCGCTTACGTTGCGCGACGATTTGACGGTAATATTTATGGCACATACACAAGTGGAATACAACGATAACGGCTACTCATTCACGCGCATTAAAACCAACGGACGCAAACTTGAAAAAATCGTACTCGAAAGCAAGTTTACAACGGTTATGCTTGCAAAGGCAATTGACGGACGATTTATATTTGAAACAAAGGCGAACAACAGTACGGCAAAAACGCCTATGGGGGCGTTTAGCGAAACGGAGATTGACAACGATATGTCGGCGATACTTAAAAAACTGGAGGAATTTTAATGAAAAAACCGGACGGATACGACGAAGTACAGGCGGCGACCGCGGGGGAATCTCAAACACTCCCCCCAGGCGGTTACGTATGCGAGATACGGCAAGCATCAATATCAGAAAGCAAAAGCGGGAATGAAATGTTGGTGTTGTGTCTCGACATTTCGGAGGGCGAATTTAAAGGATTCTACAAAGCGCAATTTTCTGACAGGACGGCAAATAACTCAACAAATGCCGAGGCCAAATGGGGTTGCGTATATCGCCAACTGACAGGCGGGAGCTCGACTAGATTTTTCAAAGGGTTAATTACCTCCATAGAGGAAAGCAACGAGAGCTATAAGTGGAACTGGAACGAAGCAACACTAAAAGGTAAGAAAATAGGCGCGGTTTTCGGACGCGAACAGTACGAGAACAACAAAAGCGAGCTTGTGTTTTCGACTAAGCCAATGCATGTCTGCTCCGTTTCCCGTATCCAAAAAGGCGAGTTCAAAGTACCCGAGGACAAACTACTTAACGGCGCGAAATCATCAAAATCTAAACCGTCAAGCCCCAAAAGGGAAACTCCCGACTATCCTGACGACGACATTGACGAATCAGATTTACCATTTTAAGGAGGTTGCGCATGAACGCATTGCTTAAGTACGAATTAGCGGAAATCGAGGACGAGGAACAGGAACGCGACACGCGTTTCAAGGTTACCGACCTAAACAGCGCGAACTGGGTTTTCCGAAAACTAAACGTGATACAGCGAAAAGTTGAAGAAAATAAACGACTTGCCGCCGAAGAAAAACAACGGATTGACGATTGGCTTAACAAGCAAAACAGGAAAGCCGAGAGTGACATTGCTTATTTCAATACGCTTATACTGGATTATTTCGGCGAACAATACGCGCAAGACCCTAAATTCAGGCTATCCACACCATACGGCAAAGTTTCGGTAACCAGAAGACCTGACTGGAATTATGGCGACGAAAAAGCCCTAATACAGACGCTTGAAAAAATGGGACTTTCTGATTTTATCAGAGTAAAACAGGAAGTCGACAAGGCGGGGCTTAAATCCGCCGTAAAAGAAAAAACATTGCAAGAATCGGGCGGCGTACTCGCAACCGCAGACGGCGAAATCATAGAGGGCATAACGATTTCAAGACTAGAAAGTTTTTCAGTAAAAGCCGAATAGACGTACACCCCGCCGAGAAATCATAACGGTGGGGTGTACAATGCAGTTAATGAAAACGTACAAACATTATAACACAGTGTACAAAAATTTACAAGCCTAAATCGAAAATTTATTGTATAAAAGTCAAAAGGAGATGTTAAGCGAAATGAACAAGCGGAAATTCACTGAAGATTCATGGGATTACGACGGCGACGGCTATGCGTATATAGTACGCAAAGACTGTGTGAAGACACTTGCGGACGTGGTAGAGCGTAGCGCGGCATTCTGTTGCGGTGAACCCCGCGAAAACCCCGAGGAATACATTAAAGGCGGTTGGTGCAAGTATCAAGTTAGAACCGACTGGGAGAATGGCGACGGCGAACCGCAAGGTAGTTATTTTGTAGAGGATAGTGGTTGCTACAAAGGCAAACGGGG
>BNUF01000323.1 GCA_025997155.1 Clostridia bacterium | reverse complement strand
AAAGGACTTGCGGCTTGATAACGGCACGACGAACATTGACAGCCTTGACAGTTTTGAATACGCGTTAGAGCCTTATATCAGAGATTTATTAGGATTGTGAGTATATGAATATTATGAAACGAATAAAGGGGGTACTGGTGAAAATGGGTATCATCAAAGAAATCAAAGAAATGTCGGACGTTTTCGCCCTTGCGAAGATACCCCGCGTCGACTGGTACTATCAGACTTATATAAATGTTTGGAAATATATATACAGCGGGTACTACACGGATTGGCACGATATTAGCTATAAAACAATCGAGGGTGCAAAGCGTCGGCGAATGGCGCAAATGAACGCCGCGAAAGCCCTATGTGCCGAACTTGCGGGGCTTGTGTTCAACGAGAAATGCGAGATAAATATTACAGGGGCGTTGCAGGATTATATAAACGGAGTGTTTGACGACAATTATTTTATCGTCAATATGCAGAATCTGATTGAGAAAAGTTTCGCGCTTGGCGGGGCGGCGTTAAAAGTGTGGGTTGAACATGGCAAGGTGAAGATTGATTATGTCGCCGCCGATTGCTTTATACCGATTGCGTGGGATAACAGGCGCGTTTCGGAGGCGGTGTTTGTCCATAAATCGGTACGCGAAAACCATTATTTCACAATGCTTGAATGGCATTTGTGGGAACACGGTACTTATGTGGTTCGTAATCAATTGTATAAAAGCGATTCCCCCTCAACCCTAGGGCTAAGTATCCCGCTTGGGAGTATGTATCCCGAATTACAGGAGGAAGCGCGGATAGAGAGCTTAAAATGCCCGCTTTTCGTTTATTTCAAGCCGAATATTGCCAACAACTTATTTGACGGTTCCCCGCTCGGCATCTCCGTTTTCGCGAACGCGTTTGATACATTAAAAGCGTTGGACGTTTGCCTTGATAGTTTTACGCGGGAGTTCACGCTTGGGAAAAAGCGCATAATCGTACCCGAAAGCGCGGTGAGACTGGTACAGGATAGAAACGGCGGCGGGGTGGTGCGGTATTTCGACGCGTCCGACGAAGTCTATGTGGCAATGCATAACGAGGACGGGGAAAGCTTTAAGATACAGGATAACACGATTGAGATACGTTTTGAGGAGCATATCAAGTCGATAGACGCGTTTTTGTCGATTTTGGCGTTGCAAACAGGGCTTACGGCGGGGACGCTCGCCTTTGACAACGCACAGGGGCTGAAGACCGCGACGGAGGTCATCTCCGAAAACTCAAAAACTTTCAAGACGGTTAAATCTCACGAAAATATAATCTCCGAGGCGATAAGGCAACTCGTGGAAGCCGTCGTATCGGTTAGTCAGCTGTACGATATGATACAAGGCAATCTGGAATATGAGATAAGTATCGTCTTTGACGACAGCATCGTTGACGACAAGCAAACCAAAATCAACACCGCCTTGCAACTGACGGCAAGCGGGTTGTTGTCGAAAGAAACCGCGCTTGTTAAGTATCTCGGGTACACCGAGGAAGGCGCAAAGGAAGAAATAGCGCGTATCAACGCGGAAAACCAGAGCGTCACCGCTGAAAATATCGACTATTTCAACAATGAATAAGGGGTGACGGCGTGACCCCAAAAGAATATCAGGAACTCGCGCAACCGCTTGTTGACGTTTATATCGGCATTGAAAACGATTTGATGAAAAACATAGCGAGACGGTTTAAGGACAATGCGGCGGTTGGCACTAACGAATGGCAGATACAAAAACTATCCGAACTTCGGGCGTTAAACTCCGAAAGCTATAACACAATAAGCAAGGGCGTAAAGGGACTTGACGAAAACTTATACAACGCGCTTAGGACGGCGGGGGAGGGCAACGCCGCGCGTATTGATAAACTTTTGGCGGAAGCCGCCGCGAAAGGCATTGTCACACACAAGCCCGACGAAGCGGTAATGGCGAATATCCTAAACGCCTACTTCAAGAGTGCGAAAAATAAGTTTAATCTCGCGGATACGACAATGCTCGGCTCGGCGCAAAACGAATATATAAAAATTGTCA
>BNUF01000322.1 GCA_025997155.1 Clostridia bacterium | reverse complement strand
TTGTTGAGATGAGGGAGGGCGAGATATTTGTGTTCCCGACGACTCGCGGTTGGGATATTGACCCGACGCTTATGCCGCCGGTGGAAATACCTTATGTCGGAGGTGAGTAATGTTTTCGGCATTGTATCATTTGTTCGCGTTTGTCGGACAGCTCTTGACGATGGTGATGTTTTGTGTGGTGTCGGGGTATGTGTTGAGCTTCGGCAAGGCGCGGACGGGGATTAAACTGGATTACGGCTTTTTCGCCTTTGTGTGCGGGGTGGTGCTGTTGATTCTATGAAGAAGGAAAATTTGCGGTATACCGAGCATATTATCAGCGTTACGCCGAAATCCAAAGAGGGTTGGCTGAAATTGATTTTGACGTATATTATGGTTGCGCCGATAAGGCTGGTCAGCGAGATTAGCCAGAAGGTGGTTTTTGTCGGCAAGGCGGGGATTCTGTTTGTGTTGCGGTGCGCTATGGGTTTGGATGTTGTGTTTACCGTGACGGGGTTGGCGGGGCTTGGGAAAGGTACGCGTATGTTTGTGCCTGTGCCAATTTTGCTAATTAGCGTGGGCGTGTTGTATTTCCTGTACTTTAGGGTGAGTAGGACCCCCGATTCCCCCTATGAGATTATCCACGAGCATGAGGACGAGGAGGAAGCCGCCCGCCTTGTGTACGACCCGCATGAAGCCCGCGCTTTTGATAAGGTTGTTGCCGCACCCATGACGTTTAGCGAATCAATCAACATTTTCATCACCGACCCCGACGAACTTTTGGCAATGGGGATTGGAGCGGAAACTTATGACGCGGCGAGCGAGGCAAGAATGGCGAACGCCGTTGGTAAGTAGGGTTCGCCGATGTTGAAGAACAACGTGACTGTGCCTGCCCATGATTATAAGTTGGGGATTGAGGAGCGATTAACCGCAAGCAGCGAAAGTTTCCTTGATGAGGTAGAAAACATGATACCGGAGGTTTGATATGAAGATAATAAATTTGGACTTGAACTCAAGCGTGCTGAAGGGGAACAAGGAAGATGCGTATGAGTGCGTGCGGGAAAGTTTCGCCGTGCTTGAGGCGGCTAACGCTGTGGTGGAGTCGCTTAAGGATTGGGACGCAACTTCAAACGTGAGTGCGGAAACGGTGTCGGCGGTTCAGTTGGATAACTGCGAGGGTTTGCTCAACGTGTTGACCACGGAAGGAATAGACAATTATAATACGGGACGCTTGTCGAAGGTGGAAGCCCTTGCGGACAGATTGCCTGTGGTGCAGTGCCTGAGAGATCAGCTCGTGCCGATTTTGAACGGCGTGGTGGAGGCGTATGTTGACCTGACCGATGAAGAAAAGACCGCCGTGAAGGAATTGTCGATAGCGATTTTGGAGCAACTGTCGTTCTTTTTATACTATGAATTCGCCTTTGACATAACCACGAAATCAATCAACGAGAACTCCGAGATTGAGGTTCACGAAACCGTGTATGATTATGTAGGGCGCGGCTCGTTCTCACTTGAGGAGAAGATTCGGTTTATGCTGGAGATTTCCATAAAGTACCGTCCGATTATTCCGTCGTTCGACTTCACCGAGGAAGAGATTGACAACTTCTACCTAAACACGGGATTTAGCGCGTATGAGATTTTGGAGAACATTGACGACATTGATCCGAAGTTGGTGAAGCAACTGGCGTACGGTGAGATTACGCCCGAGGAAGTTTTGGATAAACTGCACCACGGCGAAGATGCGGCGGCAGCACACGGAAGAAGCAAGCAACATACCGCCGATGAGGTGGGAGTGAAGAAACTTGTTGCATTCCAATAGCGCGAACTTGACGAAAGAGTTGGAACGGATTTTGGAAAGGCTGGAGATTATTTACGCTCCGTTTATGAACAGCGAGGATTACCACAGCGACGGCATTGACGAGATTATATAGTCGAAGCTAAATAAAAGCGTGAATTAACGCCTCCCAAAATGAGTTGAATTTGTGCATATGTAATCTCAACCTGCGTTTAACATTTGCCCAAAATTTCTCAATTGGATTAAAGTCGGGCGAA
>BNUF01000321.1 GCA_025997155.1 Clostridia bacterium | reverse complement strand
CGGCGTAAACGGTAAAATTGAATCCGCTTTCGGAACTTCATCAGGCAACAATTTCAGTTTCGTAAGTCGGTTTTTTGTGCAAAGCAACATCCAAGGCACATCCGTGACCGTAAAAGACGGGAAAGGTAATAATGTCGGGAACATCGGTTTCGACGAGTGGGGAAATGTGATAAGTGATTTCGCTTCCTCAATTCCGGGTGTAAGCGGCAAATCGTCAGATGATATCCTAAATAATTACACAGGGCATATTTATGACGACGTACTCGGAATATACTATGCCAAAGCCCGCTTCTATGACTCCCTAAATAAACGTTTCACCGCCCCCGACCCAATCCGCGACGGACTCAATTTCTACGCATACTGCAACAACAACCCCGTTACCTTTGTTGACCCTTTAGGGCTTATATATCGACTTAAAAATCAGTTTGATTTTAACAGTAATCTTTCGGAATTGCAAAGACTGCAAAAATTAACTAGAGATAAACTGAAAATTGATTTTTTAAATGGGCAGGTTTATTTTGAATCTTATTATCAAATGCGCGGCGCTATTGGTGTTGGTACCGAGTTAGTAAGAGCAATGATAAATAGTAGTGATATTTATACATCCGACTCTTTGAAATTAAATGGAGTTGATTTTGATACGAACTTTGGAGTTCCTGTAAAGGGAAAGAATCCAAAGGACAGCGAAGTTATTAAATACATTATATACAAATCTATTATCGTCGGACTTCCTTCTGAGTTTATTCTGGCTACAGCTTATCAAGAAAGCTATGATGAAAGTAGCGGGATGTTTAAGCAATTTTCCTCTAAAGAACCCTATGGTACATTCATAAGCGGAGGAAATGGCTATGGAATTATGCAGATAGATTCAGGCTCGCACGAATTAACGGAAAGCATTCTGAACAATTGGCAAGGCAATATGGACGAGGGTGTCGAAATACTGAAACAAAGCTACAATCAAGCAGTAACTTACGACAAGGAACACAGTAGTAACCTTTCTAAGGAAGAACTTGCCAGAACAGCCTATGTGTATTACAACGGTACGGGTGGTGGTGGACCTTTAAGATGGAAGCAGAAAACGGATTACCGTTATAAGGAAAATGATGTCGGCTTTTGGGAGTGGTATAAAAAAATAAAATAATTAAACTTTCGTCATATGGATTAAGAGATAACTCAACCGTATTTACCAACTTTAATACTTGGTTAAATACGGTTGAATTTCTATAACCGATATTTAAAATATTATTTAAAAAGGAGCGAAAATTATGTCGCAATTCTTCGCCGTATTATTGATATGGATTACATTTGTTGCTAATACTGTCGGTTTTAACTTAACTCTAAAATCTGAAGGCATAGCACCAGTCAATGTCTTGACATACTCCCAAAAAGAACATATAACCAACAAACTTATTGCGGATTTTTATGAGTATGATGAGTATTTACTCTCACGTAAACTTGATTATACTTTACATTATGCTGAAATTCAAGAAGATAGTGAGAAAATATCCGCTTCTTTACAGAATGCCTACATTTCCACAAAACTCTCTGACTGCACAATCGCTTTAACTGACGTTTACAGCGAATTTGTGAGTGACTCTGATATGAAATATATTCAAAATGCCCGAAATAAATCTACTGCAACTTGGCCGACTTTTTTCGGTTACACAAGCACAGGATATCATATTATTTGTTTAGTTCCTATGGAAAATAAGGCTGAGTCTGCATACGCACAAATAATACCTAAATTTTTCGATGAATATGGCAGCGATTTCATAATCGGCAACAAAGCTAAAGAACTGCTAAATTTGGACTATCCATTTTCGGATAAATATTCTTATATGTATGTATATATCGAAGATTTGGCTTGTAACAAAAAATCGTATAATTTATCTATACAAATTGAGGGATATCCAACATATGAAATTA
Source organism: Clostridia bacterium (assembly GCA_025997155.1). Classification (GTDB taxonomy): domain Bacteria; phylum Bacillota; class Clostridia; order Lachnospirales; family WQUN01; genus BNUF01. The sequence continues at coordinate 106 of BNUF01000321.1, read as the reverse complement.
CTGACTACAATGATGACGAACCTACGGCATTTAGCACAAAAGCCGTTTTGACTACTGAAGAAAAATCTCTTGTTAAACGATATGTTTCGGAAATAAATACTACGCC
>BNUF01000320.1 GCA_025997155.1 Clostridia bacterium | reverse complement strand
AGGGAAAAAGCGTTGAACGCATTGAAGAATGGTCATTTAAAAAGTGAAGTTAATGAGATGTTTGGACTTGGCATAAATACTCTTAGGAAGTGGGAGAACCTTAAAGAACAGACCGGTTCATTAAAAAACAAATCAATTACTCACAATCCAACCAAAATTGACCGTGAGTAACAATTTTCTAAGATTCATCTGATTTATCCCCTTTGTTTTTAATTTGTTTCAGCGCGTCTTTAAGGATTGTCGGTACGGGAACGCCGAGTATCATAGCGTTTTCAGTCAAGGAAATACCCTCGTTACCGACATACCAAAAGATAAGCGCGGCACGCAGAGCCGTACCACCGCCGATGAGATAGTCATCAAGCAAATTCGCTACGCCGACAAGCGTGAAGATGAACACCTTTTTCACGATGCCTTTCGCGCCGATTTCGCTCGACAGGTCTTTTCGGACGAACGCGCAAAGCAAACCCGTCACATAGTCCGCAACCGTGAACGCAATCAAGACGTAAAGCAAGCCGTCGAACCTGCCACCGGGGCTCCCGAAACCACCCCAAGAACCCGCCAATTGCCGCCGCGCCGCCGTGCAGCACGTTCTAAATCGTAGTTGCTTTCATAAAATTCGCCATCCTTATGAGCATAAAAATAACCGCCGTTGGCGGTCTCCGCTGTTTGCTGTGAAAATCTAACTCGTGTCCATTACATCACCCCATTCAGTAATTCACGTCAATTTGATAGCTGATTTTAATGCCCGCACCGTCTGGTCGTTCGGGTGCGTCTGTCGGCAAAACATAGCAAGTGAACGCCTGTTTCATATTGAACGTGGCGTTGTTTTCCCAAGCCGAGAGCAGTACGGTATGACCGCTCGGAGCAGACGGTGCGAACACAGAACAGCCCTGATAGTTTGGGCTTGTGTTATTGCGTGTGTTGATAAACGCCGCTACTTTATCGTTCTCCAAATCCCACACTGGAAGTTCGTTTGTCGCTGCGTTTTGCGAATACCTCTTGAACGCATAGCCGCCTTTGGAGAAAATGTGACCGTCCGATGTTGCAAGCCGCGCGTTGCTGTAAACGTTGCCTTGAACGATGAATGTTTCGTCCAAGAGCTCGTAGATTGCCCTATTTCCGACCGCCGAACCGACACGGAAGATGTACGCTTTTGTGCTGTCGTCAGCGAAACCGACACACATATTGCCCTGAGCGTTACCGACAACATTTGTCACGTCAATCGTGGAACTCGTTCCCGTGTACGGATTAAAAACCGTGATTATGCCGTTCGCACAGTAGTACAGCAGATTGTTCCGCATACTCGTGTAAGTGTTGAGGTTTGTCGGATACTTCCAGCGGCGGACAGGCACGTCAATTTCGCTTGAATACTGCAGCGACAACCCCAAACTTTTAATCGGCTGTAGAACTTGGTCGCCCGTGAAAGTGTAGGTGTACTTCCATCGCCGCCCCACGCCGTTGCCGATGTCGCCGTCAATTATGCTTTCGCTTGCGAGAAACTTCCCGCGATACGCACCACTCGCCTCGTTGCCGACACGCCCCCAACCGATGATATCTCCGCGCAAATACTGGAAATTATCGTCTGGCGGAGTGTCGTCATCGGTCAGAAAAAACGTGTCGTATGCCGTTGCCGACAACCTGTCCCACCAAGTGGAAGTATTGAAACTGTCAAGAAAAACGTGATTGTTTCCGCAGATTCGCTCCTTGACCTTGCCCGTGATTTCGTCCGTGTAGTCGATTTGCACCTTGCCGATTACATCGACTTGCGGGCTGATTTTGGATTTTTCGCTTATCATTCTGATGCCTCCCCAAACATTACATTTATTTTCTTGAAAGCGGTGTCGACAAATTGCCGCAATCGGTGAGCGGTTTGCTTGATGATGCGGAAATTTTAGTCTGGACGGACAGAGTAAACATAGTCGAAAATCCCAGCAACTTCACGCTAAAACTCACCGCCAACTTCACCGCTCCGACACAGACAATCACGCAGACCGTGCCGTTTGAATTGCCTGAAAACGCCGTGGTATCAAGCATT
>BNUF01000319.1 GCA_025997155.1 Clostridia bacterium | reverse complement strand
CATTAACTTCACTTTTTAAATGACCATTCTTCAATGCGTTCAACGCTTTTTCCCTTAAATCTATTGAATATGCCATACTTTTATTTTAACACATCTATTCAATATTTTAAATAGCCTTGACTATAGTTCTCCGTCTGGGTTGAAATTGTTATCGCCTACACCAGATACAATCCCCAACCCCGACATTTGCAAAATTTCCTTGTAATAGGGCATAGTAGCGTTTATATCCGTGAACTCATCAGGATTCCCGATTGGTAAAGTATTTCCTGTGAGTTTGTTATAAAGCGACACGACTAAACCACAAAATTCTTGCCGCGTTATATTCTGTTGGTACTTATTTTTTAGCGAATTAGGGATAATGCCTTTCGCATTCGCAAGATTTATGGCTTCGGTAGCCCACGAAGACGACTCGTCAACAGAGATGCCAGCTATGATATTTTGACTTCTCGAAGTGTATTGCTTAAATGTGAAGCCTATCAAACTCTCAGGATTGCGATAGAATACGGCAACGCCTTTTGTTGGTTCTTCCAAATAAATTCCTCTGTCGCCGTCGTGGTCAAAGTCTTTAACATAGTGGTCAAAATAAAGCGCATAATCTGAGCCGTTTTTTTCTAATTTCGTAAATACTGTTTCGTTGCAAAAAAAATCGTCGCTACTATCGTAAAACGAGTATTCATCGCCGTTTATCCTTAACGGAAATAAGTCGCGAGGATTCGCGTTAGCAAAAATATCAGCACTATAATCTTTTCCGAATAAAGAAGATAAAACATCAGTTACATATTTTTGGGGAACTATCGAATCGCCTCGTAAATCATCGTACTCGCTCGGCGCATACTCGTACTTAATCGGCGCATAGTCGAAAGCGGACGGCACATCTTGGAGTGATTGCATTATCGAAATCCAAAAAATGCGCCCTGTTTCCTTGACGTTTATTTTGTTGGGCAACACATCAGAATTAGCAATTCCAAGGCGCGTCACAGCTCTTTTTACGGTTTCTATTTCTACGTTTGTCAAGTCAATGCCGTCATTAGCGGTTTTGTCGTTTCCCAACATATTGATTGCCTCTTGATAAGATAATGCGTTTTGGTTTTTGGAATATAAAGCAAGCCACATCGTATCGGTAAAATCATCAAGTCCTTCCGCGTATGGCGACAAGCCCTCTTGAACCCAAGCTCCTGTAAGTTCAATCCCGCCGTCAAGTAGGAAAGAAGATACATTGTTTACATAACTTTTTGTAATTTCTTGATATTTATGTTTAGTAATTGATTGTCCGTTTAAGGAAAAATATTCTGATTCGTCTGTTACGTCAACTTTATGAAGAGTTTCATTTATTAAGTTAAGGCTATTGTCAGCAAATTTATATTCTTTGCACAAAAGCGTAAAATCGCCACCGCCCGTGGTGCTTTGTAAATCTAAAAAGCACAGAGTACCGTCCTTCGTGGTAAAAAAACTGAAGTGGTCAATTCCCCAACGATTATACGCTAATTCAATCTGTTTTCCAGAACTTGAATAAATCTTAAAACCAAATGAATTGTATTCCTCGTTTTGGTAGGCAGTTAAAAATATCAGTTCAGACACTCCATCGCCGTCAATATCGGTAAGAGATACTGTTTTAACAATGTATACACTATCTTCCGCAAGAATTATCTCGTCTTGATGAGAATTTAGTATGTCGCGAAAAATTGCGGGATATTGGCTATTTTCTGAAATTAGAGATGCAAATATAGGGGAAACTGATGTAGGTAACAGACCCATACTCAACGCTATCGCCAATAGTACGCTGACAAATCGCTTAAATTTCATATATCCACGCCCCCAAATGTTGAATATCGTGTAGCACTCACTACCAAAAAACAAACTGACTACCTCTCCCTAACCGATTTAGGATCGATGATGTTTTTAACATATCAGATAGCCAGTCTGTTTCGAGATAAATCCTAATTGAATTTCATATTGCCAATACCATAATCAGTCGAATTATATATATCGTGTTCTCTTGACATATCTATTTTTAATTGTAATGCTTTATTAAGCGG
>BNUF01000318.1 GCA_025997155.1 Clostridia bacterium | reverse complement strand
TCCAAAACATCTTCTGAAAATATGGCTATAATCTCTAATTTATCAACACTTTTAAGACGTTTTTGAACACGGGTTCTAAATCTCGGTGATTTGTTTTCAACAGCGAGCCAATTTATCGAGCCGACATTTGCTTACTGCACTGAAATGCTTGCCGGCAACGGCTATCGCCCGCTTTGGATACGCATTTGGGATAAGAAACGGCAGGCGTTGTCGAGCAACGTACCCTACCACTTGGCTACAAACAAGCCTGTGTGTGACGCGGAATGGCTTGGGGCGTTTGCAAGCGAAGGAAGATACTATGGGCGTTGAAGATTTAGTGGTACTTGACGACCACGGATACATAGTTGCGGCGGCAGGTCACAACTACAAATTTGTGAAACGGCTATCTCGGCAAGAGCGCAAAGATTGGGGCTACTCGTCATTGTGGCGAATCGCCAGCGTAACTGGAACAGCCAACACAAAAAACAAACTTGACAAACATAATCACAAGGCGCGGTATCCTGTCGAACTTGTATGGAGAAGTTTGAAGCTCCACAGTGATGTTTCCGACATAATCCTTGAACCGTTTTCTGGAAGCGGAACAGACATAATCGCTTGCGAACAGCTGAACAGACGATGTTTTGCGGTCGAGCGCGATGAAACATATTGTGACATCAGTGTAGCTCGTTTCCGAAATTACAGCCAAGACGCGGAAATATATTTACAGCGCGGCGAACAGAAAATACCGCTTGCGGAAACGGGGTTGATGTTATGATTATCGAAAAAATGAAGTTGTCGGAATTGAACGCCGCAAAATATAATCAGCGCAAGAAACTCAAGCCCGGCGACGCGGAGTTTGAAAAACTAAAACGCTCAATTGAAAGTTTTGGAATTGTCGAGCCGCCTATTTGGAACAAGCGAACAGGGACAGTTGTTGGCGGACATCAGCGAATTTCAGTAATGAAAACCCTCGGATATACCGAAACAGACGTGGTGATTGTTGACATAAGCGAACCCGAATAAAAGGCTCTGAATGTGGCGTTAAACAAAATCAGCGGCGAATGGGACGATTTGCTGTTGACGGACTTGATGTCTGAATTAAAGACAATGGGCTTTGATACAGAGTTGACAGGCTTTTCTATGGACGAAATTGAAAAACTGTTCAATGACAACGACAAGTCCGAAGTCAAAGAAGATGATTTTGATGCAGACAAGGCGGTTTCCGAACCGCCTTTTACTATGCTCGGAAATTTATGGACGCTTGGACGGCACAGCCTTTTGGTCGGGGACAGCACCAAAGCCGAAGATGTGGCACGTCTTATGAACGGCAACAGAGCTAATTGTTGTATCACAGACCCCCCTTATAATTGCAACATAACTGGCGGCAGCGGTCTAAAAATACTAAATGACAATATGTCCAAAGAGCAGTTTTATAATTTCTTGTTTGCGGCGTTCAAAAATATCTATGAAAATCTCGTCGAGGGCGGCGCGTTTTACTGCTTTCATTCCGATGCCGAAAAAGTTAATTTTTACAATGCTTGCGTAAATGCGGGATTTCATTATTCTACAACATGTATATGGGTTAAGGACAGCCTTGTTCTCGGCAGACAAGATTACCAAATGAGACATGAACCAGTGCTTTATAGCTGGAAACCGGGCGAGGCTCACAAATGGTTAAGTGACCGAAAGCAGACTACTGTGTGGGATTTTCCGAGACCAAAGAAATCTGAATTGCATCCTACGATGAAAAGTATTGATTTGATTGCATACCCGCTTAAAAACAGTACCGCTCCAAATTCTATTGTAGTTGATTTATTTGGTGGTAGTGGAAGTACCCTAATTTGTTGTGGACAACTTGACAGAATTTGCTTCACTACAGAATTAGACCCTAAATACGCGGGTGTTATCGTTAAGCGATATATAAAACAAGTTGGCAAAGCGGACGCTGTTATAGTCGAGGCTATTTAAAAGCGTTAGCCAACGCATCCCAAAAAGAATCAAATTTGTGCATATGAAATCTCAATCTTCTTTTAACATTTGCCCACAATTTTTCAATCGGATTAAGGTCAGGTGAA
>BNUF01000317.1 GCA_025997155.1 Clostridia bacterium | reverse complement strand
AGACTCTGTCGTAAAACCATATGTTTTTCGAAAGACAAAAGCATTCATAAGGCTGTTGTTGGAACATTCATAAATACGTTTTTCTTTGGTAGGGTTTTTGATGTTTCAACTATTTTATGACATTACCTAGAACTGCGGCAAGAGAAGGAAGCGAAACAGAAAAAAGACCGGTGGCGTAACTATGTTATCGGTGAATTGGTTTCCAAGTATTTCCCCGATGTTCTGAGTCTGGAACCTGGAACCAAGGCTGAAAACGCCGTTACTTTTGAACCGCTTGAATCATTCCTGTCGGTGCTGTCCGCCGACCGTGAATTGATAAAGCGGCTGATGGATAAAGCAAGCCGGATGAATCCGGCAGACGAAAAATAAGGGCGTCACTTTGTACCCAAAAGCCTCGATGTGTAAGTGGACATAAACAAATATCGGGGCGTTCGTAAACACGGAAAGGAGGGTTTTATTCGTGGCAAATTATCACATGGAGTTTAAGATTATCAGCAGGGGACAAGGGCGGTCCGTTACGAAAGCGGCCAGCTATATCAACGGGGAAAAGCTCCGCGACGATTATAACGGTGAAACACACTACAATCGCAGGCAAGACGTTATTTACCGTGAAATTTTTCAACCTGTTACGGCTCCGCCCAATTTCCATGACCTGCAAAAACTTTGTGAGGAAATAGACAAGGCGGAGAACAGATATGACGCTCGGACGGCGCGGGAATTCAAAGGTTCGCTGCCTAACGAATTGCCGCTCGACGAAATAGTCAGAATTATCCGGGAATATGTTGAGGAAAATTTTATTGTGCGGGGCTTGTGCGCGATAGCGGCAATTCATGAGGGTAAAAACGCGAGCGATCCAACTAAGAATAACCCTCATGTTCATATTATAGTGCCAACGCGGGCTGTTGGGCGTGACGGCTTCAACAAGAAGAAAGACCGCGAGCATAACAACATTAAATACGCCAGTATCTGGCGTGAGCAGTGGGCTGAAGTGCAAAACCGCGCCTACGAGCGAAACAGGTTAGATATAAGGGTCAACCACGAAAGCCTTGAGGTGCAAGGCATACGCGACCGTGAACCGACCATACATCTTAGCCGCATAGACTGGCAAAGAGAGAAATCCGGCGAACGTACCATTGCAGGCGATAAAAAACGCGATATTGAGAGACGAAATAATGAGCGACTCCGCGAAAAACAGTTGGAACGTGAGTATGAGTTGGAGTTTGAACTGTCTCGGTGATATGAGTGATAGGTAACTTGTGAAATTGAGCAACAATCACCCTCGAAACGCCCTCCTGTCGGGGCTTAAATATGGCAGACTCCTCGATACCCTCCTGTCAAGGCTAATCGGCAGCCTCCCTTCGATATTTACTTGTAACAAATTTAACACCGCTCGGGATAATCCGGCGCATCGCTCGCCGGTCGGACAATGCCTCTTGCCCTTTACATAAGGGCGGGAGGTGTGGGGTCATTTATCAGATTACGGAAGGTGATAATGATGCGCGAGCAGATTGAATATGAAACTGAAATTACAACGGCTATGCTTGGAGACAGGCAAATCCGCGTCGAGAACCTGACGCCGATCCTCACTCCGGAAGAATGCGTAGAACGCAAACGCGAGATTGAGAATGTCCTCTTTGAGGTTTTCGTGAAATACGCAGCTAAATCAAGCAGATAAATTATCAAGGTGGGGCGCCGGGTCATCGGCGCTCCTCCAATTTCAAATTTTCAGGAGGATAACAATATGACACAGATAATACAGACGGAGAAATAATCCGCGATAATATTTGGATTTTGGAGCCGTTTATGGTATAATTGTTATCGTAGACGGCTCCTCTGTTAAGACCAGCTATTAAAAGTCAATAGGTAACTTAAAAAAATTTTAGTAAAAAAGCAAAAACCACAGAAATGAAAAAATAACACGAAAAAAAGACCTAAACTCTGATTAGCTTGCTCATTTTTTACACATACATTTTGTCACTCGCCTTTTCTATGTCATTAGGTCTTTTTTTCGTGTTATTTTTTCATTTCTGTGGTTTTTGCTTTTTTACTAAAATTT
>BNUF01000316.1 GCA_025997155.1 Clostridia bacterium | reverse complement strand
TCGGCGCGGTTTACCTCGACTGGGAAAGCCTCAATGTGGTTAAGAGCCCACTGGCATTTTGGGTCCATGTTCAGGTTAAGGTTTGAATCAGTTGGTATAATCTCATCCGCCGAGAAGTTGTAGAAGCGCATCAGCCAGTCCGCCTGATACAGTCTATGTTCGCGAAGAAGCGGCGGCGGGTCGTTCACAAGGCCTTTATGTACGGGAATGTACGCCGAATAGAACACGCGCTTTAGCTTGAACTTTTTGTACAATCCCTGCGATAGGTTGATTATCTTACTGTCAGTTTCGGGTGTCGCGCCGACTATCATTTGCGTGCTTTGCCCCGCCGGGACGAACTTAGGGGCGTGACGATACAGCGCAATCTCGTTTTTTGCGACGGCGATTCCTGTTTGAAGCGTTTGCATAGGTGCAAGCACCGCCTCGCGGCTCTTGTCCGGGGCGAGTTTGTTAAGCGACACCTCCGACGGGAGTTCAATGTTCACGCTCATTCTGTCGGCAAGGTATCCCGTCTGGGTTATGAGTTCGCGGGAAGCCCCCGGAATTGCCTTGACATGTATGTATCCGTTGAATTTGTACTCATTTCGGACGATGCTTAAAGTTTGATACAAAAGCTCCATTGTATAATCGGGGCTTTTGACGATTGCCGAACTTAAAAAAAGTCCCTCAATGTAATTGCGCCGATAGAAGTTCATCATAAGCTCGGCGATTTCGGAGGGCAGAAACATAGCGCGGCGAACGTCGTTGGAACGCCTGTTGACGCAGTATTGGCAGTCATATATGCAAAAGTTAGTAAGCAGTATCTTGAGTAGTGATATGCAGCGTCCGTCACCTGAAAAGCTGTGGCAAATCCCCGCGTTTACCGCCGAACCTAATTTTCCTGGGACGGCGGCGCGTGAAGTCCCGCTTGAGGTGCAAGCAACGTCGTACTTTGCGGAATCCGCCAAAATCTCTAATTTTTCAAAAATATCCACAAAAACTCTCCTATACGCTTGTTTCTGTAAATATTATAACCTTAACGCACATATAAATCAAGCTCATAAGATATGTCGTCAAAGTTTGACGAAAATTTAAAATCCGCCTCGTTATAAAATACAAGGGTGGCGAATGTGGCGGGACAGTCTAAGCGTCTGCGGATTTTTGCTCATCAAAAGACTTTAGCAATAAACTTTTCATATCTTGTATGCGTTGGGTAAACTTCTGATACTTCTCGTATTTGACTTTGTATTCTGCCTTATAATCGTAATAATTTTTGCAGTATTCCTCAAAAGCACCAGCACTAAGCAACTCTACGGAATCGGATTTTTTCAGCGTACCTTCCGCCAATCTTTTTCTGTACATATCCATCATTTTGGCAATGCCTTCATCGGAACCATCAATATGCTTCAAACCTAAAGCGAAGCCTAAGAAATTTCTCATAGCTCTGTCCTCGCGGAGATTACGAACAAAATCTGGAAAAAATTCGTCCCAAGCTTTCGATTCGAGTGAGTTAAGCACTTCCATGGTTTGATTACGCACAAATTTAGGGAGAAGACTGTCGTCGTCCTCCTTGCCGACTACAACTTTGCCAACTATGTCAGGAAGCTCCTCCAGCAAGGTATATCTTGATTCTTCTGAAGGGTCGTTTTTCAAACGCAATTTCAGTTTGAGGAAATCATTTGAGACGCTTTTCAGCGCGTCTTCCGCGAACACAGGTTGAGACGGACGGTCGTATAAAACCGCATTGTTAGCGATATTGTGGTTGGAAACACCACCAATTGTCTTCGTAGGAGTTTGAAACATATCAATTCTCACGTGGTTGTTGAACTCCGACTTGAAATTGTCTATCTTCATGTTTGACGCTCCCTTTTTTGGAATTTGTGTGAGTTAAGTATCCCGCTAATAGCTTAAAAACTTTCGCTGGATATTTAACTTGACGACCTAAACTTATTATAGTCGAGGCTATTGAAACTTGTGAGCAAATGTAGTAAGATATAGATATGTCATATTCCTTAGATTTAAGAGAAAAAGCAATAGCCGCTTTGAAAAAAGGTTATTTAAAAAGTGAAGTAAACGA
>BNUF01000315.1 GCA_025997155.1 Clostridia bacterium | reverse complement strand
CTGAACGCGTGTGTTTTCAAAGGACATAAGCGCGTCCGTCGCCCCGATTACCTTGAGAAAATCCGATATTTGCTCGCTTCACTTTGTAGGAGCCATTGTAGCACGTGTGTTGCCCAAGACATAAGGGGCATGATGATTTGACGTCGTCCCCACCTTCCTCCGCATTCACTGCGGCAGTCTCTCTAGAGTGCCCAACTAAATGTAGCTACTAAAGACAAGGGTTGCGCTCGTTGCGGGACTTAACCCAACATCTCACGACACGAGCTGACGACAACCATGCACCACCTGTCACCTCTGTCCCGAAAGAAAAAAGTATCTCTACTCCTGTCAGAGGGATGTCAAGCCTTGGTAAGGTTCTTCGCGTTGCTTCGAATTAAACCACATGCTCCACCGCTTGTGCGGGTCCCCGTCAATTCCTTTGAGTTTCAGCCTTGCGGCCGTACTCCCCAGGCGGAGTGCTTATTGCGTTTGCTGCGGCACCGAGAATCTCTCCCCGACACCTAGCACTCATCGTTTACGGCGTGGACTACCAGGGTATCTAATCCTGTTTGCTCCCCACGCTTTCGTGACTCAGCGTCAGTTTCAGTCCAGTAAGCCGCCTTCGCCACCGGTGTTCTTCCATATATCTACGCATTTCACCGCTACACATGGAATTCCGCTTACCTCTCCTGTACTCTAGTCTGACAGTTTCTTATGCAATCCCGGGCTTGAGACCCGGGCTTTCACATATGACTTGCCAAACCGCCTACTCACCCTTTACGCCCTAGTAATTCCGGATAACGCTTGCCCCCTACGTATTACCGCGGCTGCTGGCACGTAGTTAGCCGGGGCTTATTCTCCAGGTACCGTCATTATCGTCCCTGGCTAAAAAAGTTTACGACCCGAAAGCCTTCGTCCTTCACGCGGCGTTGCTGCATCAGAGTTTCCTCCATTGTGCAATATTCCCCACTGCTGCCTCCCGTAGGAGTTTGGGCCGTGTCTCAGTCCCAATGTGGCCGTTCACCCTCTCAGGCCGGCTACCGATCGTCGACTTGGTGGTCCGTTACACCGCCAACTATCTAATCGGACGCGGGCTTCTCCTTTGCCGATAAATCTTTTCGCCCTCTGGGATGCCCCAGTGTGCGCTTATTCGGTATTATCAGTCATTTCTAACTGTTATCCCAAAGCAAAGGGCAAATTGCCCACGCGTTACTCACCCGTCCGCCGCTGTACCGAAGTACCGCTCGACTTGCATGTGTTAGGCACGCCGCCAGCGTTCATCCTGAGCCAGGATCAAACTCTCTCATTTAAATGATTCGTTTGCCTTACCCATTCTACCTATTTTGTCTTACCTTTTACGGGTTTTGGTTTCATAGTTATTTAATTTTCAATGTTCAAACTCTTGCGGAACGATATTTATAATATCACGCCTGTTTTCGTTTGTCAATACCTTTTTTGAAAATTTTTCAACTTTTTTTATTTTGGTATCAATTAGCCAGAAAAGGGCGTGTTAAGCTCTTAACCGGACTTGAACCGGAGACCTCGTCCTTACCAAGGACGCGCTCTACCGACTGAGCTATAAGAGCGTGTATTTCGACTGTAACAATGATTATACTATCAATTTCCACATTTGTCAATAGGTAAATTAAAAATATTTTCGTTGAATTTTCAGAAAATATTCGTTATAATGAAGTGAGAGGAGAATTGCGGTGTCCTTTTGCGCTGATATAAAGAATGAGTTGCTTGTTTTGCGTCCCGAGGGCAGGCATTGCAGGGTCGCGGAAATGGCGGCGCTGCTTAGCTTTTGCGTATTATCGGGGAATCGCGCTTGTTCCGAAAGTATTTTTGTTTTGCGTCGTTTAGAATTTTTGATAAAGCATACTTTTGGCAGAGCGACGGACTGTACTATTTTGCTTGAGAGTAAAAAGATTTTCGTCTTATTAATAGAAGAAAGTAATGCAAAATACCGCGTTTCTCTGTTTTTTCCGCGTGGAAGTGTACGCCGTGAATCCCGATATTGTTAAGTTCCGACAGGATTTCATCGGGATTGTCAAAAAGTTCCAAAAGAGACGCAGCGAACATATCC
>BNUF01000314.1 GCA_025997155.1 Clostridia bacterium | reverse complement strand
GTCCTCCGTAGCGGTAACATATACTGAGACGCCAAATTTGAAAAGGCAAAGCGGACGAACGCCCCCGCCCCCGTAGTTCGCATAGTAGTGGTTGAACGCACCCGATATGTCAACGGCGCGGACGAGGCAGGGGGTCGAGGTGCCGCACGACCGCGGTGTCAGCGTCCACCACCATTCGTCCGCTTTGGGGATTATGGCGCGGTACTTACGGTAAAGGTCGCAGGTTATCAGCGCGACGTAGTCCTCCGCCGTGCCGTAGTCGTTCATTCCGTTATTGGCGACGAGGTCGGACGTCACAGGGATAAGCCCTATTTCGCTCTCGTCTTTATTCGTCCGTTGTTTTGCTAACTTGCCAAGAAAACCATCGTTTGAGTTGAGCCATTTGCGAAGGCTGCTCTTGCGCCAGTCATTACAATTGCCCTCGTCAAACGCCTTGTTGCACACGATGTCTTTCGTGACGGCTAATATTCCGCCCGTGTAATAGGTCTTGCGTTCGCTCCCCTCTGGAGCTATCCATTCGCCGCCTGTCAGTCCGAGTGCTATCCACGGGACGCCGCCAAATTCAAACGTGCCGCCCTCGTGGACGTTAGCGATGTTTACCGTTTCCTTTGCTTTTGGTGTCATAAGAATTTCCTCCGTTCGCCTTCATTTCTCCCTCGTATGATATGAGTTAAGCCCGTTTTACTCGTCAGATTGAACAACCGCGCCGCCCGCGCATTTCTTGATGAGATATATCAAAAGCGGGATAAACACGAACGCCGCCTCGCTGCCTGTGCTGTCGTAGCCGCGCTCTAAGTCCCCAAGCATAAACATATACGGCGTGAATCCGACGCACAGCCCGACAAACAGCCACCAAATCCGCTTGCGGTAGATTTCGTAAAGATTAAGCGCGTGTCCTATCAGCGTGGGAGCGTGATACGCCCCGCAGTCGTCGCATAGATTGCAGTACGGGCAGTCGTCTGATTCCTCAAGTAAGACGGTATCGTCAAGTTCTTCGTAATCCTCATAAACGTCTTGAATTTCGGGGTTATCCGCCTCTGTTTTGTTTGGATATACGCCGATTTTGTGAAAAATCGCAAACATTTACACAACCTCCTCTGGTTATTCCGCGCTTGTATACGCTGTTTTGTTTGAGTTTTCAACCTTACATAAAAAGCTTAACACCTATTTTAATATGCATAAATGTCTTTTACGCAAGTGCGGAATTTTTTCGCAAAACAGGCTCTAACATCAAGCATATCAAGGGTTTCAGGAAGTTGAAAATGTTGCGAAAACTCCGTTAAACAAATTGCGGCTATGCGTTTTCGCGTTTTTCTGCCGCGCTTATCAAGTTATTTCGTGAAATTCTCGAAAAGGTTTTGAAAAGGCTTACCAGACACGCCGCGCATAAATCCCTCAATCCTGCGCTTTTGATTGATTGATTTTTATGGTGTTTATGTTTATTATAAAGTGCTTTTTATAAGTGCTTAATTATAGGCGGGTCGTTTTTGGGTGACTGATTTTAGGCGACTGGTTTTAAGTGACTGGATTTAGGTGACTGGAGGGGTTCAGGGACATAGTTATCCACAGAAATTCAAAGTTATCCACATATTAACTCTTTCTCAAACTCTTTCTCAAGTCTTCGGAGTTCATCACTCAGCGTCAGCGTCTTTTTCGCCTTATCGTTTTTGGAAAACTCTGCCGAACGCTTGTTGCCGCATACTTTCAAATTCGCGGTAGCAAGCGCGTCCCACACGCAGGACTGCATATATCTAAGCGGAAATCGGATACCGTTTTCAGCGTTTTCTTCGCCGTACAAATACTTCTCTACGGCGGTTTCGGCAATCTTCGCAAGGGTTCCGCCGACAAAACGGCAACCGTCTGTCCATTCGTTAATTTTCTCGACAACGCGTGAGTAAACTACGCTGCTGCCGTTAAATTTCATAGTGTCTTTGGCGGTACACATTTCAATAATATAGTCGAGGCTATTTAAAAGCGTTAGCCAACGCATCCCAAAAAGAATCAAATTTGTGCATATGAAATCTCAATCTTCTTTTAACATTTGCCCACAATTTTTCAATCGGATTAAGGTCAGGT
>BNUF01000313.1 GCA_025997155.1 Clostridia bacterium | reverse complement strand
ATCACCAGATTCCCTTGATTTATATACGAAACGGCGTTATCTTGGTTGTACACCTCCGTCATTCCGCCGACGACAAAGGGCGTAAGCACCCTCGCCCTCGCGCCGTAATGCGCCATTCTCTCCGACAACGCCAGCGCGTTCATAACAGAGGCGAGCATACCCATATTATCCGCCTTTGAGCGGTTGAAATCCCCCGCCGCGTCCCGCCCGCGCCAAAAATTCCCTCCTCCGACAACCGCCGCAAGCCCGACTCCCTTTTCCTGAATCCGCGCAATCGAAACGCAAAGCGCGTCCGTCACGCCATAATCAAGATGAGGCGCGTCCCCCGCAAGGTACTCCCCGCTTAGTTTAAGTAAAAAACAGCTCATAACGCACCCCTCACGTTTTTCGCCAACTCCGAAATATACCCCGCCGCGTCCGCGCCGTGTTCGGCGATAAGCCGCACAAACGCGCTACCCATAATCACGCCGTCAAAATAGAGCGAAAGTTTTTTTGCCGTCTCCGGGTCGGAAATCCCGAATCCAACCGCAATCGGTACTTTCGCGTGTTTTCGGATTTCCTCCGAAAATTCGCCGAAATCCGTCGTGAAATCCTTGCGAACGCCCGTAACGCCGCCCGACGAAACGCAGTATATAAAGCCCTCCGCGTTCGCCGCAATCTTCGCTATCCGCTCCTTTGAGGTGGGCGCGACAAGAGAAATGTTAAAAACCCCGTACCTTGCGGCGGCTTCCGCGACTTCCCCCTGCTCCTCGAAGGGCAAATCGGGAATAATCACGCCGTCAACGCCGACTCTTTGACAATTCTGAAAAAACTTCTCTTTTCCGTACACATAGATAGAGTTTATATACAACATATACAAAAGCGGTATTTGCGTCCTCTCGCGGAGTTCCGCCGTCATCTCGAAAATATTGTCGATTTTGATACCGTTCGACAAGGCGCGTTCGCTTGCCGACTGGATAACGACGCCCTCCGCCACGGGGTCGGAAAAGGGAACGCCCAGCTCGAGAATGTCAACGCCCGCGTTCTCAAGCGCAAGGGCGAAATCCACGGTCTTTCGCAAATTCGGGTCGCCCGAGGTGATAAACCCGATAAACGCCTTTTTTCCGTCTTTTTGCAGATTCCTGAATTTTTCGGTAATTCGGTTCACAGGTCACGCCCCCTTATCGCCGCTATTTCCGCAACGTCCTTATCCCCGCGTCCCGAAAGGCAAATTATAACGCTGTCGTCTTTTTGCAAATTCGGGATAATTTTCCTTGCCTGCGCGACGGCGTGGGCGCTTTCGATTGCGCAAATTATGCCCTCTTGTTTCGCCAGATACTCAAAAGAAGCAACCGCCTCAAAGTCCGTAATCGGGTAATACTCGGCGCGTCCCGTTTTGTGCAAATAGGCGTGTTCGGGCCCGATTCCTGGGTAGTCAAGCCCCGCCGAAATCGAGTACACGGGTGCAATCTGCCCGTCCCCGTCCTGCAAAAAATATGACTTCATTCCGTGAAAAATCCCCAAACTCCCGCCCGATACAGTCGCCGCGTGTTTTTCGGTGTCCGTGCCGAGCCCGCCCGCCTCCGCTCCGATAAGCCGCACGGACGCGTCTTTTATGAAATCGTAAAAAATCCCTATGGCGTTGCTCCCGCCGCCCACACAGGCGAAAACGGCGGCGGGGAGTTTCCCTGTCCGCGCCAAAATCTGCGTCCGCGCCTCCTCCCCGATAATTTTTTGAAAATCTCGTACAATGGTCGGAAAAGGGTGAGGTCCCATTACCGAGCCGATAAGATAGTGGGTAGAGGCACATTCCTTCGTCCATTCGCGCAACGCTTCGCTCACCGCGTCTTTGAGGGTCGACGTGCCTGTCGTGACGGGTGTCACCTTCGCCCCGAGAAGTTCCATTCGGTAAACGTTGAGAGCCTGCCGCCTTGTGTCCTCCGCACCCATAAAAATTTCACATTCCATATTAAAAAGCGCCGCCGCCGTCGCCGCCGCGACGCCGTGCTGTCCCGCGCCTGTCTCCGCGATTATGCGCGTCTTGCCCATTTTTTTCGCCAGCAGAATCTGCCCCAGAACGTTGTTGATTTTGTGCGAGCCTGTGTGGTTCAAGTCTTCGCGCTTGAGGTAGAC
>BNUF01000312.1 GCA_025997155.1 Clostridia bacterium | reverse complement strand
AGTTTCTTGATTCGGTCGGCAACCACCATATGGTCGGTGTCGTATTTCGTAAAATACTCCTTTTGCCACGCGAGAGGGAGAGTCGCGACGCTTTCGTTTGAGTAAATACCGCGTGTCGCCTTGTCGAGGATATTTGTGGAGATATCTGTCGCCAAGATTTCCAGATTCCATTCGGGCGAACCCTTGAAAAAATCCTGGATAATCATCTGGAGGGTATAGGGTTCTTCCCCCGACGAGCAGCCCGCGCACCAAAGCCGCAAGTCGTGTTCCTTACCGAAATGCTCCTTGATATACGGAAGTACTGTATCCTTGAAATAATCGAAATGGTCGGTCTCGCGCATAAAAAACGTGTGGTTCGTCGTGATTTTGTCGATAAACCTTGTGACTGCCGCGCCGCTGTGGTCGCTGATTAGGTAGTTGTAATACTCCGTGAAATTGTCCATTTTCAGTTCCGCTAAGATTGTACGCAGACGCGAAAAAATCATTGAGCGTTTTTCGTCGCCAAGGGTTATCCCCACGGTATTTTTTATATATTCGCGGAGCGTATTGAACTCGCTGACGCTTAAATCTTCCATAGTGTTGCCGCCCCCTTTTATGGTATAATATTACTGGCTTGAGATTGGAGGAATACGTATCAATGTAGTAGGGATTGTCGCGGAGTATAACCCGTTTCACAACGGTCACGCCTACCAGATAGCGGAGGCTAAACGCCGCTCGGGGTGTGCGTACTGCGTCGTTGTGATGAGCGGGAATTTCGTCCAGCGCGGAGAACCCGCCGTTTTTGACAAATTCACGCGGACAAAAGCCGCGCTGTTAAACGGAGCGGATTTGGTGATTGAACTCCCTGTTTTCGCGGCGGCGGAGAGCGCTTTTCGGTTCGCCTCCTACGCCGCGCTCTTGCTTAAAAAAATCGGAGTATCGCATATTTGTTTCGGCACGGAAACGGAGAACCTAGACGAGTTGCTTAAAATCGTCTCCCTGCGCGACAACGAGGAATTTAACAGAACTCTTAGGCGGTATCTAAACGCGGGACACGGTTACACAAACGCCGTAATGCGCACGCAAAACGACTTCGGTATACCCCGTGAGCTGTACAAACCGAATAACATACTCGCGGTCGAGTACCTTTACGCACTCCGAAATACGGGCGTTATCCCCGTGAACGTGCCGCGCAAAGAGTCGTCCTACAACGACGGGGAGCTCTCGGGGAGCTTATCGTCGGCGACCTCCGTCCGCGCCGCTTTACGGCGCGGCGATTTTTCAGGCGCGGCGAAAACGCTCCCCGAAAACACCCTTGACATATATGTAAATTCGCACATATATAACTATGACGATATGAGCCTTCTTTTGCATTACATTCTGAAAACCGCCGCGAAGGACGAAATACGCCGAATTTCGGGCGTTCGCGAGGGTTTGGAAAACAGAATAATAAGCGCGTCGGAAAACTCGTTCGCCATATCCTCTATTATAGCAGATATTCAAACAAAACGCTACAACTTTGCCCGAGTCGGGCGTACTTTATTACATATAATTCTTGGCATAAAAGAGGAAGACGTCGCCGTGTTCGTTCCATTTCGCGCGGTCGGGGTTTTCCGCGCCATCGCCCTCTTTTGAAATCAATTCCGCCGCCTCTTGCGCGTCTTTTTCCGCCTGTTCAAGGATAGCGGCTTTTTCGGATAACGCGCTCTCCGCTATTTCCGCCGCCTCTTTTTCGGCTTTTTCTAAAAGCTCCGCGGAGATTGTCCGCGCCTTCTCCGCCGCTTCGCGCAAAATCTCCGCGGCTTGTTGCTCGGCTCTTAGTATGCTTTCTATCGCTTCTTTTGCCAAAACATCACCTCGTTTGCTCATTTGCGTAAAATCTCACTATATCACGTTTATCAAATTATTGCAACTGTTTTATAGTAATCAGTGTTCTTTCGAACGCTTTGCCCCGCGCATATATGATACAGGTCGGAACATTCATTGTTTTTGTCAAAAAAATACATATCTGCTTCGGACAGGACTTTTTTCGCGTTTTTGAGGTTTGTTATGATAGGCAGTCCGCTTTTTTCGATTTCTTTAAGAACGCAAGAGGAGTCCTTGCGAAACCCCAACACCTGTATATACCTTGCGTATTTAAC
>BNUF01000311.1 GCA_025997155.1 Clostridia bacterium | reverse complement strand
TCACCTGACCTTAATCCGATTGAAAAATTGTGGGCAAATGTTAAAAGAAGATTGAGATTTCATATGCACAAATTTGATTCTTTTTGGGATGCGTTGGCTAACGCTTTTAAATAGCCTCGACTATATCGTTTCATCAAAGGGATTATCGTAAAAATTTATTTTATCAAAATCTAAATCTTCATATTCAGCCTGAACCCAGAACGTATCATTCAAACTAAGACCATGACAATATAGTAAAATGTCAAAACGATTTTCCAAATTTAAAGCACTTAAGACTGCTTCCATGTGATGTCGGTTTACAGGTATGGTACGGCGTTCAACCCAGTCGTTCAGTCTAAATATTAAATCGTCTGACATTCTTAAGTCAATCGGAAGACTCTCTGGCATAAATACATCATAAATGTCATACTCGTTTCCCAAAAGTATGAGTTCGTATCCGAATTCCATAATCTTGTCATTGCCATTCATCAGATAAAATGTTTCCAAAGTTACGCCTCCAATCTAAGAACCTGTACTCAAAAAAACGTCAAATTTCCCGATATATAGTATAGGATTATATTTAGGGGGCTATGAAAATGAAGTATCCAAGTGATTTAACTACAACACAATGGAATATAATTAAACCTTTTTTCAAAAGAGAGAATCGGGGAAAACATCTTCAAATTCACAGCAAACGAAAACTCGTAAACGCTGTGTTATATATAAATAAAACAGGTTGCCAGTGGAGACAATTGCCTCACGATTTTCCCAAATACACAACCGTTTCATCGTTTTATCAACGAGCCGTTAAGAGTGGCTTGTGGGAACAAATCCTTGACGCGTTAGTGGAAAAAGTCCGCGTAGAAGCAGATAGAAACGCTGCACCGAGTTACGCTTTAATTGACTCGCAAAGCGTAAAAGCAACCTCCGCTTCGGAAGAACGCGGCTTTGATGGGAAAAAAAACAAAAGGTCGAAAACGCCATATCGTGACAAATATTATGTGGAATTTGCTGGCGGTTGTCGTTCACGCCGCCAACCTTCACGATACAGTTGCTGGCGGCAATGTTATGCGAGCTGCGCTTTCAAAATATCCAACAATAAAAGGGTTTTGTGCCGATGCGGGATATCGTAAAACGTTCAAAGAAGAAGTCGAAAAACTCGGATTAAAGGTTGATATTACAGAATAAAGCCGAAAGAAGGGGCTGTATTACCAAAACGGCGGAGAGTTGAGCGAACCTTTGCTTGGAGGAACAACTCCAGACGATTATCAAAAGACTATGAAATATCCAAAACATCTTCTGAAAATATGGCTATAATCTCTAATTTATCAACACTTTTAAGATGTTTTTGAACACAGGTTCTAACAATATTAGATGTTGAAGTTCTAAAGGAGTTTGAACGCAGAAGTGTTTTTGAACTTTCGCCCGAAGAATTATAAAAAGTAACAAACTGGGAAATCAAGCACAATAAGGAAATAGGGGAAAAATCGGCACTTTACCGCGCAAAAAACGGCGACTGGAGAACCAATGAGGAATTGGAAATACCCGTTATCGAAATTGATAACCATTCCGTTGATTTCACGGCGGTAAAAGACGACATAAAAAGTCAAAAAATCGAGCGTGGAGTTGTCGTAAATAAAGATACAGGCTTAACCATAAACGTAACAAGGGCGGGGCTTAACGATACTTATATGTATGCCGAACGGTACGAACGCCGAAACAAAGGCGCGGACGCGTATGCGAGAATTAACGCGCTTTATAAGCTGAAAGATATTTTGGAAAACGCCGTTTTGCTTGATACGATCGTATCCGAAAAAGGCGAAAACAACGGCTTTTATGCACCATTTTTGTAGCGTTGTGTGTTTCGCGGGCAAACCTCTAATTATCAACGCGAGTGTTGAGGAATACTTGAACCCCGACAACAGCATATCTGAACGGTTTTACAACTTAAAACACATAAAAATAATACCGCTTGAACGCACAGGTTTGGCCAAAAATAGCTACGCCTAGGAGCAGTTAAGCAGTACTATAGTCGAGGCTATTTAAAAGCGTTAGCCAACGCATCCCAAAAAGAATCAAATTTGTGCATATGAAATCTCAATCTTCTTTTAACATTTGCCCACAATTTTTCAATCGGATTAAGGTCAGATGAAT
>BNUF01000310.1 GCA_025997155.1 Clostridia bacterium | reverse complement strand
TGTCAATCGTTTGGTGGTTAGATTTTTTTGCGGAATTTTTGCCCTTTGTTCTTCTGTTGCCTATTTTTTCGAGCTTTTCCTCCGCGTCCTCAGCCAAACGTTTTATGCTGTCTATTTCCGAACCTTCTTCATCTTGTTGAGTAAGTCCGTAATCAAGCCTTACGATAGCCTTTTTTACAACATAGCCGTCTTTGGCTATGACTCGTATTTCCTCGTCGATACATACTATTTCGGCGTTTTCAAATTCCTCCGCGCCTTTTCCCGCCTGATAAATCCGTTTAAGTTCGTCATAATGAACCATATCTTCGCAGCCGTCAATCTTGACCGCTAAAAAATTCCCGTTTTGGTCAAATATACAACGGGATATGCTTAATTTCCCCAATGCTCCGCCCCCAATCCTTAGTTGATAAGCGTCAATCTTCTATTTTCTTGAAATTACGCGGCGTGACAATAGCGTCCGCCCATTCGCCGAAATCAAGTTCCTCCATAGCCTCTAAATCCTGTTCGGAGTACCGCGCCGACAAACTATCCCAAACGTCATTTACATAACTCATTTGCGTTTGGTATAGTCTTTCCTCGTGTTCGTTTTCGGGAAACGGATACGCAATTTCAGCTGTAAGTACGCGGGTATACTCAACGCGGTTCTTTTGCTCGTCATCCTCGTTAGTTTCCCAAATAGGTTCTTCGTTAAGTTTTTCGGCAAGTTCATCTTTGATTTTTTTAAGGAGTTCAGCGTTAAAATCTTTGCCCTCATATATAGTAATTGTACAATTGCCAAACTGATATTTCCCGAGTTTCTTGCCTTTCTTACCTTTTGTCGCCATAATACTTCTCACCTCATATTACCGCAAAAACAGCTTTGCGTCAAGTTATTTCCCCAACTAAAAAAGGGCGGATAAACGCTCATTTGGCGTATCCGCTCTTTTTTATATGTACTCCCCCGCCCGAAAAAAAGGCGAGGTATGTTTCTTTCTGCCGTTTTTCGTCCGTCTATAAAATTCTGTCTTCGCAACCGTGCATAGGGTCCATTTTTTTTAGTATGTCCCAAAGCGGCGTGGTGCTTTTGCCGCCCAATCCAACAATCCCTTTAAGCCACACTTAAACATCTCCAGATTTGTCCGCTTTATCGGCTATCCCACAGTAACAGAATTTCACGCGTTACGCGCTAATCCCTTTTGAGTCTACATTCCGTTTACGGCGCGTAAGCATTTCGCGCTCTGTTACTGAGTATTCGCCAACGTACAGCAAGCGGCCAAACCCTGATGCTCCTCCGCGGATTTCTCGTTCCCCGCGGATTCTACCTCGGGCGCATACCCCTGTTTCGTATCGATGTGTCTTTTCCTTTTTGCCGAATATATGCCAGTTAAACCGCGCCTCTACCCGGACGCAAACTTTCGCTCATAGCATTTAGAGCATAAAGGCAGAATTTTTTTACTCAAATAATCCCGAAAAGTCTCCTGTACGCGCACGCCGAGCCGATTCGCCGTGGCGGTGATTGCGCCGCAAATGCGTGTGCTGCCGTACAAAAGGGAGTTTCCGTTCAGTAATTGAGTTATAGACGAACTTTGCTATTGCGGACAGAAAACTTGTTTTCAAGTTGCGTTAGAATTACTATGTATTCTGCGCTAAGCGGTTTTTTGCAAAAGGCGGTGTCCGTCTTGTCTTTTCGCGTATGCCTGTTGTCTTTGCCGACCTCTTGTTTTCGGAATGTTTAACTCAAACCCGATTGAGACCGTCATTAGAAAATGGTTTTTTTGCGAATAAGATTTTGTCGGCTTTATATCGAAAACCCGTCACACCACGGACGGTGAAAATAATCAACATAAACCCTTGCGCTTGCACACAAAGTCCCGGTACTCCGTATTGCGAAATACTGCTTAAAGCCTGTCCTGAATTGTCAAGGTACATTGAAGTTGTGGTGTAACTTTGTCCCGCCGCGCTTAACCGTTGGTAGGGAAGAGCGCGTTAGGACAGGTAATAACCCTTTGTAAAGTATTTTCCATAATCTTATTGACAACTTGGGGTGATTTGCAGTACAATATTTTGTGTATTACAATATCTGCCCTGTGTTATCAGACTATGTATTTCGGAGACCTCCGCCCCAAGAAGCTAATGCTTCGCCGCCTGTTTCGGGTGTGTCCGAACGG
>BNUF01000309.1 GCA_025997155.1 Clostridia bacterium | reverse complement strand
GCGATGAACAGCATTGGGAATATGTACTATAACGGGTCTGGAGTGGAAAAAGACTACACCGAAGCTTTGAAGTGGTATAAAAAGGCAGCTGATGGTGAAAATGTTCTAGCAATGGACACAATTGGAGATATGTACACTTTTGGTCAAGGGGTGGAGGAAAACTACGCCGAAGCAATGAAGTGGTATCAAAAGGCGGCCGATGGCGAGAATTTTCACGCAATGGGTAACCTTGGATTTATGTATCAATACGGTCTTGGAGTGGAGCAAGACTATACCGAAGCTCTTAAGTGGTATAAAAAGGGAGCTGACGGCGGGAACGCTTTCGCAATGGATAACCTTGGGGTAATGTACGTTAGCGGTTACGGAGTGGAGCAAAATTTCGCCACAGCGATGAGTTGGTTCAAAAAGGCGATTGACGGAGATAATGCTTCCGCAATGAACCACATTGGAATAATGTACGAGGAAGGTACTGGAGTGGAGCAAAACTACGCCGAAGCTCTGAAATGGTATAAAAAGGGGGCTGACGATGGAGATGTCGGTGCAATGAAAAATCTTGGATTGATGTATGAAAACGGACTCGGAGTGGAGAAAGACCCCGAGGAAGCCGAGCGGTGGTATGCGAAAGCAAAACAATGATTTCATACTATTGCTGTTTTTTTGGTTCTTGTTGCGGCATTACATCTGTGATATACTAGTAAAAAAGTTTGCTTATATGTGGAGAAATGTATGAAGATAATATCGATTTACGCGGCGGTAAACGGGCGGGATTACGGGCTTAAGCCCTTGTCCGCCGCAATATACAATACTTTTAGGGAGCTTGGGTGTGAGATTTCGGAGATAAACGCCTCTAACATAATCTCCGAAAAATCGACGTTTCGGGACGCGTCCGGGGTTCTCCTGATTTACGCGACGGAACTTCTCGCCCCCTGCGCCCCAATGTCCGCCCTTCTTTGCAGTCTGTGGGAAAGCGGGGACTACGCCGAACTTGCGGGCAAGCACGTTTTCACGATTACGGCGGGCAAAGGCGGCGGCTTCGGCGAGCCCCGGTCCCTGTCCTACATCGGCGAAGTCCTGCGCCTATTCGGGGCAAGCGACACAATCCGCCTCCCCCTCACCGAAAATTTACTCAACTCCCCCGTCACCGCCGAAACGGCGGACAAGTACGCCGAGGATTTTTACAGGATAATCAGACAAAACCGCGCCGTCCTCCCCGCCGCGTCTTTCGGGACGCACGCCGCGCCGTCTATATCCCAAGAAGAGTACAACGCCCTTATGACCTACGAAAAAGAGCCGCGCATAACCCGCGAGGAAATCGGGAAAAAATATAAACTGGACGAGGAGGACTCCAAACAGGACGCGGACATACTCGAAATCACGCAGTTTTTCGCGGGGAAGTACAAAGAGAGCGTCACAAAGGACGCGAACATTACCCCGAACAGCCCCGCTTTCGCGAATCCTTTCACCGCCGTCCCCGCTCCGATTGCGCGGGATAAAACGGCGCGTCAGATGACGCAGAGTATGGTGCACAAATTTCAGCCGCCCCTTGCCGCGGGGCTTACCGCCGCGATTCAGCTTAACATTTTCGGCGCGGAGACCTTTGACGGCTATTTCAACATAAACAACACCGAGTGCGAGTTCACCGACGGCGTAGTGGACAGCCCCGACCTCACGATAATGTGTGACGGGAGCATATGGCTCGACATTCTGAACGGAAAATTCAGCGCGCAAAAGGCGTTTATGATAGGGCATCTCAAGGTACGCGGAAACTTTGTACTGCTAACTCGTTTTGACCAGATTTTCAAGCATTGATAAAGCACTAAAGAAGAGGGAAGAAGGAAGCAACAAAGTGGGACACAGAATTTTAGTCGTGGACGACGAAAAACTAATAGTAAAAGGGCTTAAGTTCAGCCTTGAGCAAGACGATATGATAGTCGATACCGCGTTTGACGGGGAAGAGGGGCTGAAACTCGCCCGCGACAACGCGTATTCGCTGATTTTTCTTGACGTGATGCTGCCGAAACTTGACGGTATTGAAGTCTGTCAGCAAATACGCGTTGTCGCGTGTGCCGATTATAATGCTTACGGCGAAAAGCAACGATATGGACAAGATTATGGGGCTTGAGGTGGGGGCGGACGATTATGTCACAAAGCCTTTCA
>BNUF01000308.1 GCA_025997155.1 Clostridia bacterium | reverse complement strand
CATTTTCTTGGCTAAACCACTCGCGCCGCCTTTCCAAAGACTACGAGGTTAAAACAGCTTCCGAAAAAAATATGCTGATGATTTCTCATTTGCATACCTTGCTTAAACGTCTATGAGAACAGGTTCTCAGTATTTACAGTTTGATTTTGATCAAGCAGAGACTCTGGACTTGAATAGGAATTCTGATTTTGATAATCACTGGATGACTGTGACGAAATATTTCGAGGATGGCAATACAGGCACAAAGTATGTTGCTATTTCAACTTGGGGCAAGAGAGTTTCCGATTACTTACTACAACCCGCTCGAAAGGAAATACTAGTACAACCTATTATTATCCCAGTTTTTATTCTTATGAACTTGTACGTAAATAGGTAATAATTAAAGTGGGTTGCACTATTTCGGTTCAATCCACTTTACACATATAATTAGATGCGACAATTAACGAACAGGTTGGTGTATTATATATAATTTTACATTGATGACGCAACGTTGAGTGCTGTAAAGCTTTAGGGTTAAGCCGTTAACAATGGCTTTATTCAAGAGATTAGTCCAGCAAAATCAAGGTTTTTAGATACAAATTGATTGAAGAAATGCCTTTGTTAATTAAATGGTTAAAATTACCAAAAATTAACTTTTGCTTAAGTTGACGACATTGATGGATTTATTATTGAAGCTTTGTCTTTTATGCTTAAGAAAATTCCAACGATGTCGGAATGGAGGTTAATGTGAAAAAATTTACAAATAAACATAAAATTATTATAACTTTTGTTTTCGTATTAACTATATTTATATTCGGGAATAGTATACTTTACTTTAAAATTATTAAGGATATGAAAAATCAAGAATATTCTAATGGAATAGAATTTATAAAAGTAAAATCATTAATTGATAATATCTTTGCATCAAATGATAAACAACCAAACTACAAGGTGACTTTTTATGTAAAACTAAAAGATAAAGTATTAAAATCCGATGAAGTTAGGAAGTTGGGGGAGAATTTATGTAAATCTATAAACGATAATATCCCTTCTAGTCAAGGAAAGTACACTAATGTCGCTGTATCTGTAAATATCATTATATATTATGTATCGTACAATGGTACTGCTGTTACATATGTATATGAACGCGCAACTCCTAATTATAGAAGAAGAGAATATTACGTAACACAAGAAAAGATAGTATTTATAAAGAATCAAGAATATTTAAATTGGTATTTTTACAGAATTGAAGATAGAACGAAACCATGGTATATAATATAAAATCTTCCATCATATATTGTTACTAATAGCATAATCGTGCGTGATTGGATTTATTGCGCTTTTGCCTATCTCGGTTCACGTTTTTAACAGCCTTGACTATACCAGCAGACGAAACGAACGATATAGAGGAAAACGCTGTAGATGAAACCGTTTCAAAAAAAGGTGTTGCTCGTTAAATCAAACCCTATAGATAAAGATAGCGACGGCGATGGATATAGCGACAATATAGATAGGTTTCCATTCGAAATTCCTCGGAATTTCCGAATCTTTCAAAAGGCTTACGACCTGAACTATACTCCTGAGTTTGTAAATCTTAAAGCGTCAAGAGATTATGCAAATAAGACTTATATAACAGAAAGACCAACGAAGACAACAAGAAACACGTTTGTGGTTGCGAGTGTACTTGCACAACTTGGAAGTGCAGTAGATCCTTTGGTTCATCTTTCGTCAATGTTCCTAAAGCACTATCTGGATAATACGGGAGAAGCGTTAATAGGTACTGTTCGCGATCTTGTCGAATTTAACCCCTATGTCCATAAAAATTTCGACAATAATATGGGAAAGGCTTTAGCATACGCAAAAGACATTTTGAAAAATGATGGCGATAGCATTATATTCTTTAGCCCAGATGGTCAATATTCCGATTCCACTGAAGTTTATATGGTTTCTATTGGAGATGATTTTTGGGGTTCTGGAATAGACGTGTATGCATCTTTTCATTTAGCTTACGCTGCAATTGTTTGCAAAGTGAGCTATATAGACGGGGTTTACAAAGTTGATGGTAATTATATCATATTTGATTTTTACGACTTTAACCCAGACGAGGCTGACCGTGAATTTTTTCCGACACTTTCCAACGGTAAACTTCAGGCGTTACACAACGCAGGTCTAGCTAGAGGTTTC
>BNUF01000307.1 GCA_025997155.1 Clostridia bacterium | reverse complement strand
TAAAGCTGTTCATATATTGCGTGCAACTTATCTCTTTGAAATAAATGATGTGGCTTATGTTGGTTTTTATCCCCGAAAGCCGCACGGGAGTGTAGATGTAGGAGGGTATGCCCGAAACATTTGTCGCGTCTATGAGTTTTTGATATTCTTTGTTGTGCGCTTCGTTGGTTTCCGCAAGTGACTTGTTGTCCGCTTTAAGTTCGTCAATCTCTTTCTTCTGTCTTTCAATCTCATCATTAAGGCTCTGCGTCTCACTTTGCGCGGCGCTGGACGCGTTTGATTTATCAAGTGAAATGTCGCTTACCCCTTTCAAATACGCAAGTAAATCAGCCGAACGCGACAGGTAGGTTGAATCCGTGTTTGCGCCTAATTCTTTAAGTGCGAGATACGCGCTGTTGTAATCAATCAAGTTCTCGTCAAGGAAGTTAGCACACTCCATAGCGGAACTTTCCCGTTCACAGACCGCGCTTAGGTACTCGGAATCAAGAGTGACAACGCCTTTTACTGTGTAAAGGTTATAAATCCTGTTTGCAATCAGATACATAAAACAACCGCATACAAACTCCGAAAGGGGCTTGACATCGGGGCTTTCCGAAAAATCAACATAAACGCAAATTAACTTGTTGTGGTTTACGATAAGGCGGTCAAGTGTTTCAATCAGCTTATACTGCGGGGTTTGCGTGTCGTCCGCGAGAATTAAAAGCACAGTTTCAAACTCTGTTTTGTCACTTAAATCAAGCGAAAGTTCAGGCAGACCCGCGCCGCTTAATCGTTCCCGAACCTCATCGTTATCAGAAATAAAGTACATATTTTCGCCTCCGTTCTGTTAAAAAATATTCGCAATCACATTCAAGAAAATATCAGCCCCGAGTTTGTCCGAAAACGCCGTATCAGACAGCCAAAACGAGTTGACGGCGGGGATATACGGGATAGCGGCGACTATCGGGATATTCGCGAATTTAAGCTCATTCTCGACACCCGTAATCGCTTTCGCCGTAACGTCAATCTCACTCATAACGCGTCCGATTTCGCTTGCTTTGATTTCCACGCCGAACGCGCTTATTTTCGCCCCGTCAACCTTGTTTATGATAAATTTTGACTTTGAAAAAATCGTTTCCGCAAGTTCGTCAAGTTCCCGCGAATCTCCGTCACCGTCGGCAATGTTCCCGTAAAATAAAAGCGTTTTCACAAGTGAGCGTGTCGTTGCCTCCGTGACAAACAAAAAGTAATCGCTGTTATAGGCGAGTTCGCTTGAAAAGTGTGTCACAAGTTCTTTTGGCGCGTCGAACACAACATAATCATAACTCTGTTTGATTACGTTCACGAACCGCAACAACTGCCTGTCTTTCTGGATTTTTTCGGTGAGTTCGAGCGAATTTTCCGTAAGCGGACAAGTTATAACGTGAAGCCCCGCACCCGCGACGCTCACGTAATCCGTGATGTTTACGGGGTCGTTAATCGCTTTCAAAAAACTGTAATCGGGGTTTGCGTGAACCTGCGCGTAAATGTGCTTGTTAAGATAACTTTGCGAACGATTTTTTGTATCGAGGTCAACAAGTAAAACGCCGTATCCAAGCCCCGCAACGGTGCTTGCCGTGTTGTAGGCACACACCGAAGCCCCCGCGCCGTCCGTTCCGCAAAACAAAAGAACCTTGCCGCCCGAAAGTCTGTCAAGTTTCTTTTTCAAACTCTCAAACATAGGCGGCGTAAGCTTTTCTGTTGTGTTAAGCCGTATGTTTTTGTTGTACAACTCATCTGAAAATTCGTCAAAATCAGAGTTTTCAAACTCTTCCGCGTTGTCCTTATCCGCAACCTTTTCTTTTTTGACTTTTGCGGGCTTTTTAGGTGATTTGCCTTTCTTCGGGGGCGTGGTGTCGCTTTTTTTGTCGTCAAGTCCGAAGTTATTATGCTCCTCCGCGTTGTATTCAAAGGGGTTTAAGGGTTCTTCTTTTATTTCTTCAACGACAGTCTTTTCAACTTCTTCAGCTTCAAGCGGCGGTTCTGTTTTCTCACCTTTAGGGTTTGAAAAATCATAAGCCTCATAAAGTCTTTCATCAAAAAAGCTGTCGTCAACGCCTGTTTTGGCGGGTTCTTCTTCGGATTCGCCGTTGTTTTCGTGTTCTTTCGTTTCGCCGTCTTTATCTTCGCCGTAATCGCGGTTAAGCCCCGCAGTATCT
>BNUF01000306.1 GCA_025997155.1 Clostridia bacterium | reverse complement strand
AGATACTGCGGGGCTTAACCGCGATTACGGCGAAGATAAAGACGGCGAAACGAAAGAACACGAAAACAACGGCGAATCCGAAGAAGAACCCGCCAAAACAGGCGTTGACGACAGCTTTTTTGATGAACGACTTTATGAAACTTATGATTTTTCAAACCCTAAAGGT
Organism: Clostridia bacterium; assembly: GCA_025997155.1. Classification (GTDB taxonomy): domain Bacteria; phylum Bacillota; class Clostridia; order Lachnospirales; family WQUN01; genus BNUF01. The sequence goes on along the minus strand of BNUF01000306.1, from coordinate 2,026 downwards.
GAGAAAACCGAACCGCCGATTGAAACTGAAGAAGTTGAAAAGACTGTTGAAGAAGAAGTAAAAGAAGAACCCTTAAACCCGTTTGAATACAACGCGGAGGAGCAGAATAACTTCGGACTTGACGACAAAAAAAGCGACGCCACGCCCCCTAAAAAAGGCAAATCACCTAAAAAGCCCGCAAAAGTCAAAAAAGAAAAGATTGCGGATAACGACAACGCGGGAGAGTTTGAAAACTCTGATTTTGACGAATTTTCAGACGAGTTATACAACAAAAATATACGGCTTAACACAACAGAAAAGCTTACGCCGCCTATGTTTGAGAGTTTGAAAAAGAAACTTGACAGACTTTCGGGCGGCAAGGTTCTTTTGTTTTGCGGGACGGACGGCGCGGGAGCTTCTGTATGCGCCTACAACACGGCAAGTACCGTTGCGGGGCTTGGATACGGTGTTTTACTTGTTGACCTCGATACAAAAAACCGTTCGCAAAGTTATCTTAACAAGCACATTTACGCGCAGGTTCACGCAAACCCCGATTACAGTTTTTTGAAAGCGATTAACGACCCCGTAAACATCACGGATTACGTGAGCGTCGCGGGTGCAGGGCTTCACGTTATAACTTGTCCGCTTACGGAAAACACGCTCGACCTCACCGAAAAAGTCCAGAAAGACAGGCAGTTGCTGCGGTTCGTGAACGTAATCAAACAGAGTTATGATTATGTTGTGTTTGACGCGCCAAAAGAACTTGTGACACACTTTTCAAGCGAACTCGCCTACAACAGTGATTACTTTTTGTTTGTCACGGAGGCAACGACACGCGCACTTGTGAAAACACTTTTATTTTACGGGAACATTGCCGACGGCGACGGCGATTCGCGGGAACTTGACGAACTCGCGGAAACGATTTTTTCAAAGTCAAAGTTTATCATAAACAAAGTTGACGGAGCGAAAATAAGCGCGTTCGGCGTGGAAATCAAAGCAAGTGAAATCGGAAGCGTTATGAGTGAGATTGACGTTACGGCTAAAGCGATTACGGGTGTCGAGAATGAGCTTAAATTCGCGAATATCCCTGTTGTCGCCGCTATCCCCTATATCCCCGCCGTCAACTCGTTTTGGCTGTCTGATACGGCGTTTTCGGACAAACTGGGGGCTGATATTTTTTTGAATGTGATTGCGAATATTTTTTAACAGAACGGAGGCGAAAATATGTACTTTATTTCTGATAACGATGATGTTCGGGAACGATTAAACGGCGCGGGTCTGCCCGAACTTTCGCTTGATTTAAGCGACAAAACAGAGTTTGAAACTGTGCTTTTGATTCTCGCGGACGGCACGCAAACCCCGCAGTATAAGCTGATTGAAACACTTGACCGCCTTATTGTGAACCACAACAAAATTATCTGCGTTTATGTTGATTTTTCGGAAGACAACACCGTGGAAAACCCCGAAATCAAGCCACTTTCGGAGTTTGTATGCGGCTGTTTTATGTATTTGATTGCGAACAGGATTTATAACCTTTATACAGTAAAAGGCGTTGTCACGCTTGATTCCGAATATCTAAGCGCGGTCTGTGAACGGGAAAGCTCCGCTATGGAGTGCGCCAACTTCCTTGATGATAACTTGATTGATTACAACAGCGCGTATCTAGCACTCAAAGAATTAGGCGCAAACACGGATTCAACCTACTTGTCACGTTCGGCTGACTTGCTTGCGTATCTGAAAGGGGTAAGCGACATTTCGCTTGATAAATCAAACGCGTCCAGCGTCGCGCAAAGTGAGACGCAGAGCCTTAATGATGAGATTGAAAGACAAAAGAAAGAGATTGACGAACTTAAAGCTGATAACAAGTCCCTTGCGGAAACCAACGAAGCGCACAACAAAGAATATCAGAAGCTCATAGATGCGACAAATGTTTCGGGCATACCCTCCTACATCTACACTCCCGTGCGGCTTTCGGGGATAAAAACCAACATAAGCCACATCATTTATTTCAAAGAGATAAGTTGCACGCAATATATGAACAGCTTTA
>BNUF01000305.1 GCA_025997155.1 Clostridia bacterium | reverse complement strand
CAAGCACCATAGCGGCGGTCGCCCTCGGTATCATTTGGACAATGATTTACGACCAAAGGCGCGGCGTACTCAACTTCATTATCAACGCCGCGACAGGCACTCCCGTAAACAAACTGCCCGTGTGGCTTAACAACACAGAGGGCAACATAATGCTCCTCGTGGCTATCCCCCTTATCTGGCAGTATATCGGGTACTATATGGTAATCCTCTTCTCCGCGATTGCCACAGTCGACACCGAAATCTTTGAGGTTGCGGAGCTTGACGGCGCGAACGCGTTCCAGCGCGCAATATACATTGTCTTCCCGCTTATCAAAGATACGATTATGGTCTGCGTGACACTCTGCGTCGCGGGTAATATGAAAGCGTTCGATATCGTGTACGCCCTGACGAGCGGCGGGCCTGGCAACGACTCTATGGTTATGGCTCTCTACGGGTACAATACCGCCTTCAAACAAAGCAATATGGGATACGGCAGCGCAATCTCCGTCGGCATCTTTGTATTGAGTCTCGCCGTAATTATAATTTCTCAATCTATTCCTAAACTGATTACAGGAAAGGTGGTTGAGGCGAAATGAGCAATCTAAAAGATGTGGCGGGGCAAAAAACAGGCGCGGGAACAGTCGTTCTGGGCGTGTTTCTCAACGTGCTTATGTGGATTTTCACACTCACCTGTATTTTCCCGCTGATATGGATATTCTATTCTTCACTTAAAACAAAAACGGAGTTCAACGCCAGCGTGCTGAAACTCCCCACGCACCCCTCGTTCGCGAACTACGCCGAGCTTCTTTCCTCAAAACAGGACGACAGACTCCCCCTTTCGGTGTTTAACAGCACCCTTATCCACCCGATGTTCAACAGCCTTGTCGTGACGGGCTTGTCGCTTTTGTTTATCGTGCTGTTCGGGTTTGTCCTTGGGTATATCATTTCGCGCATACCCTTTAAAGGGAGCAAACTCCTCTACTACGGACTTCTCCTCGGTATGCTTATCCCTATCCACGCGCTGCTCGTGCCGATTTATGTCGTGTTCAACCACTTCGGGTTAAGCGATAAATGGTTTACGCTCATCTTCCCCTATGTCGCCTTTGGTATGCCTATGGCGGTGTTCCTTGTGGACAGTTTTATGAAAGGTATCCCGACGGCAATGGAAGAGGCGGCGGCGATTGACGGAAGCAGTTTCACGCGGACGCTCTTCACCGTAATCCTTCCGATTTCGCGTCCGATACTCGTGACGACAGCGATTATCCAGACGTTCACTTGCTGGAACGAGTTCTCTTTCGCCCTCGTTCTCCTGAAACAGCCGATGCTCCAAACCGTTCCTCTCGCCATGACGCAGTTCACGGGGCAGTTCTCGTCGGACTACCCGCGAATGATGTCGGCTATGCTTATATCGATGCTCCCCGTCGTCGTCTTCTACTTTGCGTTTAGCAAGCAGATTATCGAAGGTATGGTTGCGGGCGCGGTAAAAGGTTAGATTAATCTTGAAAAAATTACTACTGTCAATAATTATTTTACTTAGCGGCTGCGCGGGGACTAATGTCATATACGCGCCGCCGCTTGTTGTCGTTCAAGAAAAAATGACGGTACATTTTTTGGACGTCGGGCAAGCCGACAGTATCCTTACCGAACTGCCAAACGGCGAAATAATGCTTATTGACGCGGGAAACAACGCGGACGGAGATTTTGTCGTGAAATATCTGGAAGATTTAGGGCTTTCAAAAATTGACTATTTTATCGGGACGCACCCGCACGAAGACCATATCGGAGGCGCGGACACCGTAATAAGAGCTTTTGACATAGGCAATATTTATATGCCGAAAGTCGCGGCGAACACAAAGACGTTTCGAGACGTCATAACCGCCATCGACGAAAAAGGATACAGCGTAAACACGGCGAAAGCGGGCGTTTCAATTTTAGATACCGAAGTCGGCGGCGTAAGCCTTACCGCCAGCCTAGCCGCGCCAAACTCGGACGAGTACAAAAACTTAAACGATTACAGCGCGGTTTTGCTCCTTTGCTATGGTGATACGGCGTTTTTGTTCACGGGAGACGCGGAAGACGTTTCCGAAAAAGAAATGGAAAACATACAGGCGGACGTGCTTAAAATAGGACACCACGGAAGCGTCACCTCGACGACAGAGGAATTTTTGGACAAAGTAAACCCGAAATACGCGGTGATAAGCTGCGGCGCGGGCAACTCCTACGGACACCCCGCCCCCGAAACTTT
>BNUF01000304.1 GCA_025997155.1 Clostridia bacterium | reverse complement strand
ATTCGCCCGACTTTAATCCAATTGAGAAATTTTGGGCAAATGTTAAACGCAGGTTGAGATTACATATGCACAAATTCAACTCATTTTGGGAGGCGTTAATTCACGCTTTTATTTAGCTTCGACTATATTATTTTACGTGTCAATATGTTTTTTATATTTTTTTGGGGTGAAGAATGGATATTTTTAGAGAACGGATTAAAGGATATCGCCACGAAATTATCAAAAAATAGAATACGGCGAAATAAACACGTCAGCCAAAAACCTTATCGCCCTAGCGGATTACTTCGGAGTGTCGCTAGATTACTTGGTGGGTAAACCGAAGGGCGGTGAACAATGAACCTGAGCTATACAAAATCGGCGCAAAAGTCTTTATCCCGCATAGATAAGATAAACAGGCACAGAATTAAAGAGGTAATAGAAAAATTACCCTTAGGAGATATTAAAAAGTTAGTTGATTTTTCGTCTGCATATCGATTGCGTGTCGGAAATTGGCGAATTTTATTCTATATGAACAACGATGAAATTCAAATCACTGATGTTTTGCCACGAGGGGAAGCATACAAAAAATAAAATACGGAGAGGGTTCTTATGAATATAAGCAGAGAGCATTTACACAATATGGTTGATGTCATAGATGTACAGGAATTGGATTTTTTACACCATTTATTATTAAAACTTATACCACAGGATTACGCGACTATTGACGAAATAGATGCAATTAAACGGGGCAGAGCCGAAATCGCAAAAGGCGAAACTGTGAATCATAGTGATATTGACTGGGACGCTGACTGATGCTATTGTTGTTATCGGGGGGGATTGAGTGAAAAGCCTGTACCAATTTGAAACATGAGATTGAGTTTTTATACGAGAAGATATCGGAACTTGAAACGAAAACGACTAAAGGCACTAGCGTTGTGACGGATATGCCGAAAGTTCACGATAACGGAGACAAACTTTGCGCGGACGTTGTGAAACTCGTTATGCTGAAAGAGCGGCATTGCAAAAAGAAGGAACTGTATAATCAGGAGTCGGAGCGTATTACAATATTTTATAACCGCCTTGTCGAGTTCAAGGACTGGGAGGAAATCGCGGGGCTTTTGGGCGGGAAAAATACTCCTGACGGTACACGAATGAGATTTAATCGCAATAAAAAACTTGTAACATAATGTTCAAAATGTTCTTAAATGTTCATTTCAAATGTGGTATAATGTAATTGTGAAAACATACGCACGACACACTCCTTTCGGTAAAAGGCTTCCGCAAACGGTTACGCGGGGGCTTTTTGTTTGTACATAAAAATATAAGGCGGTGAACCTATGCCAAAAGGTATCAATAATAATTTAATACCGCACGACGAACGAAGCAAGAATGAAGCAAGAGAAAACGGAAAAAAGGGCGGTGAGAAGTCGGGCGAGGTTCGCCGAAAGAAGAAGACGCAAAAACAGATATTGCGACAAATCTTGGACGCGCCGCCGAACGTCCTGGCGTTGGGGGAGGAAGTCCATTTTTTCATACAAAATCTGGGGATAAGCCTTGGTTCGCTGGAAGATATTAAATCGAGGGAGTATCTAGATAAGTTGATTGGTCGCCACCCTGAACTGAAAATCAAACTTGCGGAGCTGAAAATCAAACTTGCGGAGCTGAAAATCAGGCAGGAGCAATGGGAGACGGAGAAACGGAGGGAGACGGAATCGGCGGGGAACGGGGACGCGGTGGCGATAATAGATGACCTACAATAACACAATCAGACTTTCGAATATTGTCGAGCCGACTTTTGCGAAACCGCACGCGGCACTTAAACAAGGCGGTGTGAATCAGCTCGTATTACGCGGGGGCAGAGGCTCGGGGAAGTCGTCTTACGCGTCAATCGAGGGAATATTGACGATTGTCGGGAACAGGGACACCCACGGCGTTGTCCTGCGGAAAGTGTCAAATACATTGCGTTCGATCGTATTCACACAATACCAGTGGGCGGTGTCTGAACTGGGGTTGTTTGGGAAATTTAGGCGCACCGTGTCGCCTATGGAATTGACATATATTCCCACAGGGCAGAAGATTATGTTTTTCGGGGCGGACGACCACGGCAAACTGAAGTCGAATAAGCCGTCCTTCGGATATAGTCAAGGCTATTTAAAATATTGAATAGATGTGTTAAAATAAAAGTATGGCATATTCAATAGATTTAAGGGAAAAAGCGTTGAACGCATTGAAGAAGGGTCATTTAAAAAGTGAAGTTAATGAG
>BNUF01000303.1 GCA_025997155.1 Clostridia bacterium | reverse complement strand
AAGAGATTTCGGGCGGACGCTATTATAGCGGCGACGGGGGCGACCTCGAACGCCGTGCCTTTCGAGGGCTGGAATTTGCCGAATGTTATTGACGCGGGAGCGGCGCAGACTATGGTCAATATCCACGGCGTTCGCCCGGGCAACGATATTTTCGTGCTTGGTTCGGGGAACGTGGGGCTTGTCGTTTCGTATCAGCTTATACAGGCGGGCTGCCGTGTCGCGGCTGTCGCGGACGCGTCGGAAACAATAGGCGGGTACGGAGTTCACGCGGCGAAACTCGCGCGGCTCGGCGTACCTTTTTACACAAAACACACGATTCTAAAGGCGAACGGCGGCGACCGCGTTTCAAGCGTCACTATCGCTAGACTTGAAAACGGAGGGTTCGTTTCGGGGACGGAAAAGACCTTTGACGTTGACTGTATATGCGCGGCGGTCGGGCTTTCGCCGCAATACGAACTCCTTGATATGGCGGGAGCTATGATGACGTTTAACAAGGAACGCGGCGGACGCGCCCCCGTGGTGAACGAACGCGGCGCGACCACCGTTGACGGCATATTCGCGGCGGGGGACATTTCGGGGGTTGAGGAGGCGACCTCCGCTATGATAGAAGGGCGAATCGCGGGGGCGAGCGCCGCGTATTTTTTGGGATACGCCGACGAGTCCGCGTTCGCCGCCGAAACGTCAAAAGGAAGGGACGCGCTCGACAAACTTCGGCACGGTATGTTCACCCCCCAAAACAAGACGCGCAAACTCTCCGTCACGGACGAGGGCTGTCCGCTGTCCGTGAGTTTGCGGGAACGCGGGTTTCTTGAAGATTTTGAGGTGGCAAATTTCCCGGGGGTAAACCTTGACTTTATAAACAAAGAACCTGTCGTCCCCGTCATAGAGTGTACGCAAAATATCCCGTGCAACCCCTGTCAGGACGCGTGTCCCAGAGGCTGTATAAAAGTCGGCAGAAATATAACCGACTTGCCCGCGGTTGAGGACACCTCTATTTGTGTCGGTTGCGGGCTTTGTGTCGCCGCTTGCCCGGGGCAGGCGATATTTTTGATTCACAAAACCTTCAGCGACGATTTCGGGCTTATAACAATGCCGTATGAGTTTTTGCCGCTGCCCAGGCGCGGCGACGTTGGCGCGGGGCTTTCGCGGGACGGCGGGGAAATTTGCGCGGCGGAGGTCATAGAGGTGAGGACGGCTGAAATATATGACAAAACGGCTCTTCTTACGATAAAAGTACCCACCGATATGTTAATGCGCGTGCGTTTTTATAAGAGGTGAAAAATGACAAACAGAGGAACGCCAAAGGGCGAGTTTTTGAGCAAACAGGGCGACGATATTATCGTCTGCCGCTGTGAGGAAATCACCAAAGGCGAGATAAGACGCGCCGTGTTTGACGGTATGTTTACGATTTCGGAAATCCGCCGTTATCTTCGGGCGGGAATGGGGCTTTGTCAGGGACGCACCTGTTACCGCCTTGTCAAAAACATACTCGAGGGCGAACTCGGGCGGGAGGCGGCGGAAACACACGCCGCCCGCGCTCCCGTTCGCGCCGTTTCAATGGAGGTGCTGGCGCGGTATGAGAAGTGATATTTTGATAATAGGCGGCGGAATTATCGGCTGCGCCAGCGCGTATTATCTGGCGAAATCGGGGGCGGAGGTCACGGTCGTCGAGAAGTCGCAGATAGGAAACGGCGGCTCGTGCCGAAACGGCGGCGGCGTTCGCGGTTCGGGACGCGACTTGCGGGAACTTCCGCTTGTTACGCACTCCATAAAAAATATATGGCATACTTTAGGAAAAGAACTTGATACCGACATTGAGTATTGTCAGGAAGGCAACCTGCGCCTTGGAAAAACCGACGAACATATGAGGATTTTGACCGCCCTCGCCGAAAAAGGAAAAAAGGCGGGGTTAGACGTTGAAATAATAGACTCCGCAAGGGTACGCGAAATAAATCCTTACATATCCGAAGAAGTTATAGGAGCTAGCTGGTGCAAAACGGACGGACACGCGAACCCGCTTATGACGACTTTGGGATACTATAAAGCGGCGCGGAAACTGGGCGTTTCGTTTGTGACGGGGGAGGATGTCGTCGGGTTAAAAAGAGTCAGGGGCAGAGTGGGGCGGGCGAAAACTAAGCAAAGCACCTATGAGGCGGATACGATAATACTCGCGGCGGGGTACAACAGCCGCGAAATACTAAACACGGCGTCGCTTGACATTCCTATGCGGCGGATACTTCTCGAG
>BNUF01000302.1 GCA_025997155.1 Clostridia bacterium | reverse complement strand
TTCTGCGTCTTGCGGATATTGATTGCCAGCCGATACGCCGCGCTCTCAATCATAGAAAGTTTAATAATCAAGTCCTTCACCTTGTTAAAGCCCGAAATTGCCTCGTCCACGGCGACGGTTGTATTTCCGAACGCCACGACGGGGACGTTCTTTTTCGTCTCGTCATAGGACACCATGGGTATCTCGACTCCCATAATACTCCGCGAACGAATCAGAATGGAATCCTCTTTCGGCATACCGTGGCAGATTCTCTCAATATTCGACATTCCCATTTCGATACAGGCAAGCTGCAGCGCGGAGTACGCCTCGCGAAAAATCTCGTCGATACTCGCCTGTATCTCCTTTGCGCGTTCGTTGAGCGACATAATCTCCTTTATCAGCACGTTGCGTTTTTTGTCAAGCAAGTCGTACCCCTGCGTTGACAATTTCAGGGTGTTTTTCGCCAGTATCAGATTACCCTTTGTCGGCACGGTGTCATTGTCCATTAGCCGCCCCTCCCTTGTCAGGGTAATATTTGTCAAGTATTTTCGTATTCACGCGGTCAAGCTCGCTTTTCGGCAAAACGCCCGAAATATCCCAGCCAAGGTTAATGGTGCTTATGATATTTCGGTTCTCGTACTTATCCTGATTGACGTATTCTTTTTCGAAACGCCGCCCGAATTCCATATACAATTTGTCAAGGTCTGACATTTCGTCCTCGCCGATAACCGACGCAAGGGCGCGAACGTCCCCCACGTGGGCATACGCCGAAAAAATCTGATTGGAGATATCAGGGTGGTCTTCTCTTGTGTACCCCTCGCCGATGCCGTCTTTCATAAGCCGCGAAAGCGACGGCAAAATGCTTATCGGCGGGTAGACGCCTTTTTGGTAAAGCCGTCTGTCAAGCACAATCTGTCCCTCTGTGATATATCCCGTGAGGTCGGGTACGGGGTGGGTGATATCGTCATTCGGCATGGTCAAAATCGGGATTTGCGTGACCGAACCCGCCGCCCCCTTGACAATCCCCGCCCGTTCATAGAGTGACGCAAGCTCCGAATACAGATACCCAGGGTATCCCTTGCGGCTCGGAATCTCGCCCTTTGAGGACGAAATCTCGCGCATAGCCTCCGCGTAGGAGGTCATATCCGTGAGTATAACCAAAATATGCATATCTTTTTCATACGCAAGGTATTCCGCCGCCGTAAGCGCGACACGCGGCGTAATAATCCGCTCCGCCACGGGGTCGTTCACAAGGTTAAGGAACATAACCACCCGCTCGATTGCCCCGCTCTCCTCAAAAGTCCGCCGAAAAAAATCCGCCACGTCGTTCTTAACGCCCATAGCCGCGAAAACGACAGCGAATTTCTCCGTGGATTTAGCCCCCAAAGACGCCTGCCGCACAATCTGCGCCGCAAGTTGGTCGTGGGGCAAGCCGTTGCCCGAAAAAATCGGCAGTTTCTGCCCGCGAATCAGCGTCACAAGCCCGTCAATCGCGGAAATCCCAGTCTGTATGAAGTTGCGCGGGTACACGCGTGAGACAGGGTTTATAGACTTTCCGTTCACGTCCCGCAAAACCTCGGCGTACACCTCGCCCATTCCGTCAATCGGTTTGCCAAGCCCGTCAAAAACCCTCCCCAAAATTTCCTCGGAGAGCTTGATTTGCATAGGCTTTCCCGTAAATTTCGTGGTCGTGTTCGTGAGAGAAATTCCCTCCGTACCCTTGAAAACCTGAATAATCGCCTTGTCGCCGTGAAGTTGCACGACACGCCCCAGTTTTTCGTTGTATCCGTCCACCCGAAGCTCGACGATTTCCTCAAAAGCCGCGTCCGTCACGCCCTCAAGCACCACAAACGCGCCGTTTATCTCGCTTAAACCCGTATATTCAACCGACACTATATCACCTGCCTATTTTATGCTAACCCACAAATTACAATACCTTAATCGTAATGCCTTTGTCACGCAAAGTAAGTTGCCGAAATAGCCGTCCGCGAAAACGATTCTCCTTGGAGCGTATTTTTAAATAGTATCATATATTTTCCTAATTATCAATACTTTTTAAACCTCAAAATTACTCCAAACACATTTTCTTTTTTTGGAGCTCCGTTTTTCTTCTTGTGTATTAGCATATTACTTTCGCCGACGGAAGGCTCACTGTTATAGTCGAAGCTAAATAAAAGCGTGAATTAACGCCTCCCAAAATGAGTTGAATTTGTGCATATGTAATTTCAACCTGCGTTTAACATTTGCCCAAAATTTCTCAATTGGATTAAAGTCGGGCGAAT
>BNUF01000301.1 GCA_025997155.1 Clostridia bacterium | reverse complement strand
CTGTGTTATATATAAATAAAACAGGTTGCCAGTGGAGACAATTGCCTCACGATTTTCCCAAATACACAACTGTTTCATCATTTTATCAACGAGCCGTTAAGAGTGGCTTGTGGGAACAAATCCTTGATGCATTAGTAGAAAAAGTCCGTGTAGAAGCAGATAGAAACGCTGCACCGAGTTACGCTTTAATTGACTCGCGCCGCTGGAATGATAGCGGACTTATTCCAAGAACATAAAAAGAAACGCGCTACCCTATAAAAATTTGTTGACAATTCGAGAAAGGTATAGTAGTATTTTAGCAGACGAGAGGGTGAAATCTATCGGACGATAAATATACGCACAAAAAAGGCATAGTGTATTGCAATCAGTATCATGTGATTTTTTTGCCCCAAATATAGACGTAAGGTTTTGATAGGTAAAACAGAAACACGATTGAAAGAGATTTTTTATGAAATAGCAAAAGAGAAAGATGTTGAAATAAAAGCGTTAGAAATAATGCCTGACCACGTTCATATGTTTATCAGTTTTGACCCAAGACAACCTCTGCACGAATTGATATTTTTGTTCAGAGGTAGGAGTAGTCACCATTTAAGGGAGGAATTTTCCGAACTGAAGAGGCGTCTTCCGTCATTATGGACGAGAAGTTATTTTTGTTGCACAATAGGTCATATATCTGAAGAAACAATACAAAAAAGACGATACAGCGTTATGAAACAAAGTAAATCATATCAGGCAAATTGCAAGAAAGAAAAAGGCACGGAAAGGAACAAAATTTTTCGTGAATTAAACAAACAATATGGTTTGGAAGAATACGCGCTGCACTCATATATAAGAAACCAACAAAAACATTTCAAAGAGAACATAGATTCTTTCGCCGCGCAAAAGATAGCGGCAAGAGCATGGAACGCGTTTTAAAAAGTGCTATATCATACTGGTAAAAAAGTAACTTTCAAGAGATATGGGGGAATGTACTCCTTAGAAGGAAAGAGTAATCAAACGGGAATACGGTATAAAGACGGAAAATTGTTGTGGAATGGGCTTGAAATCAATGTGATATTAAATTCAAAAGATATGTACGCGAAGTTCGCGTTACATTCCCGTATAAAATACTGTCGAGTAAAACGGGAATTGGTGAGCGGGAAAACAAGGTACTGCAAGCAATAAATCTCATTATAACAACGACGGAACAATAAAAAAGACGAATGAGAAATGGAAGTATAGTAAAAAGTATGTCAGGGCGAGGAACAAACGAGCTGAAACGAAAACAGAGTCACAACAAACTATGCAATCAAATACTTGAAACGGGAAACAAGATATATGTGGAAACAATGAATTATAAAGGATTGCAAAAGCGAGCGGTTAAAACAGAAAAGAACGAAAAAGAGAAATACAAAAAGAAAAAGAAAAAGCGGTTTGGCAAAAGTATTGCTAACAAAGACTGAATTTTATAGATACCGCAAAGGTAAAGGCAAGTCAATATAACCGTGTAACAAATGAATATAAAAAGAAAGAACTTTCTGAACGATTTAATATAATAGAGGGCGAAAAAATACAAAGAGATATGTACAGCGCGTTTTTAATAATGAATACAAATTAGAAATTTTGGAACAGGCGTTTAGAAACGAGCGTTATGCTACCGCTAATGACGACAAAGGTCACCTTGGTAGTAAAGTCTTGGTGAACATAGTCAGTCCTTATATGTTGTAACAACTATGTTTTTAAGTTGCGAGAGTATAGGGGAAACTATTAAGTACCAAAGAACCCCACGGCTTTAGCCGTTGGGAGTTTCAGCATAAAATGCCTGTAAAGACAGATGAAACAGGGGGTAATTATTATGACCGACCACTAATATGACGCGACTCTTCTTACGGCTTATTATCAAACAAAGGTCATAATCAAAGAAACCATAACAGACGCGGAGGAATCAAAAAGAGCTTTGCTCAGCTGGCGCAAATGGTGTATTGCTTTGACGGGCAAAGACCCCGAAAAGACATGGGAAGAGTTGGATTAATGTATATATCAGCGGAAGAGAACGCGGGGCGGATAGATGTTTTTTTGTCGGACTATTTGGCACAGACGCGGAATTATATTCAGCGGCTTATAAAAGAGGGGCATATTACCATAAAAGGGAAAGTACCGCCGAATAGTTACAAGATACGCGCAGGCGACGTTTTGTGCGTTGAAATCCCCGACGCCGCGCCTACGGACATTTTGGCGGAGGATATCGAGATAGAAATCGTCTATGAAGACGACGACGTAATCGTCGT
>BNUF01000300.1 GCA_025997155.1 Clostridia bacterium | reverse complement strand
CGAAGCTCTCGCAGGACGCGGCTTGCTTGACGAAATATATGTCTTCCCACAATCACTTTCTTGCGATGGATAGAGCGTATTAAGGCGATGAAAGCGATTTTTCTTACGGATAAATCGGTTTCGCAAGGCTTTCACGCGCTACGAGCAATTGGATACGTCATATCTAGCGAGTGTAGCCGCGACTTTGAAAAAATTTTATACCCTCAAACCCCTATTATGTCGAGGCTTTTTCAATATTTACGTTCGGAACTTCCGCATAAAGAATGAGAAAAACAATTTGAGTAAAAAAATCTCTCGTGATTGGAAAATATTCACAAGAGATTTTTTGAGTTGGATGAAATTGGAAAATCATGGGTTAAATTTACTTTGATTTTAATGACTTTTAGTACAAAAGCACTTTTGAAAATTTACTAAATTCAATTAAACGTTTATTAACGAGATTTAATCATCACGTCTTCGGATCACCTGTAATAGTTGATTAGACACCCCGCAAGAATTATTTTTCTCTCGTCCTCTGTCATTTCCGCGATTTGCATTGTAATCTTTGAATTTGTGTTAAGCAATGTCGCGGAAACTTCACCCTCGCCGTTTTGCACCGCGTCAAGGACGTTTGGGATAAAAATATAGTCGTTTAGTCCGAATTCTGGCGTATCCTTAAGAAGAAAAGGTATCATACCCCAGTTGATGAGGTTTGAACGGTATCTTTTTGTTGCGTACTCACGGGCGATATTTGCCCACGTCCCCAAAACCTTCTGGCAGCTTGCCGCCTGTTCACGCGCCGAGCCGTCCCCTGGCTTCATCGCGTACAGAACCGCGCCGATACCTGTGTTTTCGGGGGATATGTCAAGTTGTACGCCCGCGGGCAGCGTCCCGTCCTTTTTAAAAACCTCAAAATCCGCCCAAACCGCCTTTGCGCGTCCCACATATTCGGGGTCTTTTCTTGAAAGGGTAAACTCCGCAAGCCGTAACGGATTCGAGCGGTAGGAGGACGTTTCGCCTGACGGAATGAGTTCGTCCGTGGTCGTTACAGGGTCTGTGATAAACGCGGACACGCGCAGGAGCAGGTTTTGCGGCAAGGCGGGCATTGCGGGCCAGTCGGCGATATTCGGCCCGAAAACCAGATTTTCCTCCGGTTGCGGTTTTCCGATGCCGTTATACACCTTCCGACGGTAGATATCCGAATTGTACGTGTAGTTATGTTTCGGATACTCTATGTCGGGAGCGGGCGTAAGGATACCGCCGTTAGACGCGGTTGCGGCGATTGATTTCGCGTCCATAAGCGCGACTGACGAAATTTGCCCGTCCGACGGTTTTGACCCCTCGCGGTTCGGGAAATTGCGCGTTGCGTGGCGGATACTTAACGCGCCGTTCGCGGGAACGTTCCCCGCCCCGAAACAAGGCCCGCAGAACGCCGTGCGAAAAGTCGCGCCGAAGGAGGTAAGCCCGCCCGCGGCCCCGCTCGCCATAAGCGCGTTTGAAATAGGCATACTCGCGGGGTATACGTCGAGTTCAACCGGGACGTTCGCAAGTTTAAGTATGTCATACGCCGCGTTGATATTTTCAAAAGTACCTCCCGCACAGCCCGCGATAACGCATTGGTCGACGCGCAAGCCTTTATCCGTTATTTTATCCGATAATTGGAAATTTATGCCAGAAGAAAGCTGTTCTTTCGCCGTTTTTTCAACGGTATTCAGAACGTCACTTAGATTAGCGTTTAGTTCGTCAATCGTGTACACGTTAGACGGGTGGAAAGGCAGCGCAATCATAGGCGTGATTTTTGACAAATCGACCTCGATAAAGCCGTCATAGTACGCGTTTTCGGGTTCGCAAAGTTCCGCGAAATCTTCTTCTCTCCCGTGCGTCTTGTAGAACTCTCTGATTGTTTCGTCCGTCGTCCAAATTGACGACAAACAAGCCGTCTCCGTCGTCATAACGTCAATCCCGATTCGGAAATCCGCCGAAAGGCTGGCTATACCCTCCCCGATAAACTCCATTACCGAATTTTTGACGTAACCCGAATCAAAAACCGCCTTGATTAGCGCAAGCGCGACGTCCATTGCGCCAACGTTATTTCGCGGAGCTCCGCTCAGGCGAACTCCGACAATACGCGGATAATCCACGTCATAGGTCTTCCCGAGAAGTTGTTTCGCGAAGCTCTCGCAGGACGCGGCTTGCTTGACGAAATATATGTCTTCCCACAATCACTTTCTTGCGATGGATAGAGCGTATTAAGGCGATGAAAGCGATTTTTCTTACGGATAAATCGGTTTCGCAAG
>BNUF01000299.1 GCA_025997155.1 Clostridia bacterium | reverse complement strand
ACGCGGCAGACAAAGCGAACAAAATTATTACGAGAACACGGCAGAGAGTGACTTGCTTGACTTCGTGAATTTCCTCGACAGCGTATCAAGCATTGAGTGGAGCGCGAAACACAATATCAGCGTCGCCATAATTCCAGTCGGGTCTTCTGGTTACCGAAACTTTGCCGTATGGTGTGGATAGCCTGAATTTAGGGTCTTGCGCGTATTGTTCGCCGAAATAATCCAGTATAAGCATATTGAAATAAGCAATGTCGCTCTCGGCTTTCCTATTTTGCTTGTTAAGCCAATCGTCAATCCGCTGTTTTTCTTCGGCGGCAAGCCGTTTATTTTCTTCAACTTTTCGCTGTATCACGTTTAGTTTTCGGAAAACCCAGTTCGCGCTGTTTAGGTCGGTAACTCTGAATTTTGTGTCGCGTTCCTGTTCGTCGTCCTCGATTTCCTCTAATTCGTATTCAAGCAATGCGTTCATGCGTGAACCTCCTTAAAATGGTAAATCTGATTCGTCAATGTCGTCGTCAGGATAGGCGGGGTTTTCCCTTTTGGGGCTTGACGGTTTAGATTTTGATGATTTCGCACCGTTAAGCAGCTTGTCCTCGGGCACTTTGAACTCGCCTTTTTGGATACGGGAAGCGGAGAGAGCGTACATTGGTTTAGTAGAAAACACAAGCTCGCTTTTGTTGTTCTCGTACTGTTCGCGTCCGAAAACCGCGCCTATTTTCTTACCTTTTAGTGTTGCTTCGTTCCAGTTCCACTTATAGCCCTCGTTGCTTTCCTCTATGGAGGTAATTAACCCTTTGAAAAATCTAGTCGAGCTCCCGCCTGTCAGTTGGCGATATACGCAACCCCATTTGACCTCGGCATTTGTTGAATTATTTGCCGTCCTGTCAGAAAATTGCGCTTTGTAGAATCCTTTGAATTCGCCCTCCGAAATGTCGAGACACAACACCAACATTTCATTCCCGCTTTTGCTTTCTGATATTGATGCTTGCCGTATCTCGCATACGTAACCGTCAGGTGGGAGTGTTTGAGATTCCCCCGCGGTCGCCGCCTGTACTTCGTCGTATCCGTCTGGTTTTTTCATTAAAATTCCTCCAGTTTTTTAAGTATCACCGACATATCGTTGTCAATTTCCGTTTCGCTAAACGCCCCCATAGGCGTTTTTGCCGTACTGTTGTTAGCCTTTGTTTCAAATATAAATCGTCCGTCAATTGCCTTTGCAAGCATAACCGTTGTAAACTTGCTTTCGAGTACGATTTTTTCAAGTTTGCGTCCGTTGGTCTTAATGCGCGTGAATGAGTATCCGTTATCGTTGTACTCCACTTGTGTATGTGCCATAAATATTACCGTCAAATCGTCGCGCAACGTAAGCGAATAATCCAAAATTGCCCAAACAGAGTACGCTAATTCGCTCCACTTGCTAAATCCCAATTCGCCTATTAGGCGCATTTCGTGTTCTATCATAATTCCGTTGATTGTATCGACCACAATCGTTTTTATGTGCGGCGCTTTGTCGTTTAAGCATTTAAGCAGAGAAAGTATCTTTTCCGCCTTGTTCGTCACCGCGTAATTTTTCGCCTCGGTATTATACTGTTTTTTCCACCCCTTCCAGTTCAATCCTTTTTTATCTGCGTCGATAATGTATGTTTCGGCGGGGTCTAAGTTTCGCAGAGACGTTGTTTTCCCGCTGCCGCTTTCGCCCATTATGCATATTGTTTTTGACATATTAACAGCTCCTTATATCAACCGTAATTGTTCGTTTGCATTTGAGGCTTGTTTTTTCCGTCCCGATTTCTTATTTATTGTGGGGCAAGTCCCGAAATGCGGAACAAAACCCACAACAACCCTCTCGTCCTGTGCCGCCGCCCTAATCCCTGTGACAAGTTTTCCGTTTTGCGCCATGAACTTCCCGCCCTCGTCGCGAGGTATAACCCAAATAGGTTTAGGGTCGCACGGCATAGAGTTCCCGTTCGCCGTGCGGATAAAGATTATATCGTTTCCGCAATTCTTGCAAAAATTCATGCTCCCACCTCATTAAAAGTCACGTGTTCAACAGGCAGATTATGCAATTTCCCTGATGTATCCTTGACAATCGCCGTCGTAAATGTGCCTTCTTCGTCCGAATTTATGCCGAATCGGAGAAACACGCCGCTCCGTTTTTTCCGCACACGCTCGTCATGGTCGTAAAACTCAAACTTGCACTCGCAACCTCTAAGTTTTTCGCGTTCCGCCTTACTGAACATCTCGATAACGTCCGCCTCGTTCATTGTGTCGTTTTTTGTCATAATGC
>BNUF01000298.1 GCA_025997155.1 Clostridia bacterium | reverse complement strand
CGTTGTACACGGCGGCGGGTTCGGATTTTTCTAAATCCCATACCAGTTCCGTACCGTTAGAATAGCCGGGCGACGACATACCGTAATTCTTCATTATGAAAAGATACTTACCGTCAAGGGCGTAGCAAGGCGGCGATATAGCTCCTGTATTCGCGGCGTTCGGGAAGTAATCCCTGACGCTGATTTCGCTCTCCGTAAAAGGCTCGTTGTTCAGGTAATTGCCTTTTCTGAGAGGAGTGTTATTCGGGAACATTCGGTAAACGTCTCCTTGATATACAACAAATGACATTCCCGAATTATAGTAATTGTCAATCAAAGAGTTGCAAGGGTAAACCCCGATAAGTTCGCTTAAAGTTATGTCGGAGTATTTATACATAGAAGCCGCGCCGTTTGCGTATGCCAACAGGTAGGCGCGTCCGTCGGAGTCAAGCCCGAAACTGACGTCGCCCGTGACTGAATCTGGTACTTTGACAGAGGTTTTAAATCCGCCCGAAACATCAAGCGGGTCAAGTATTTCTATCTGGTTGTTCAGATAATGGTAACCTTTGCCGTTTTGCCATATTAATCCGTTATGAGACGGAGTCGGGATTGAAAAAACGGGCGCGCCGCTTATCGCGTCGTTGTAATAACCATAAAAAGGCGGCGCGAGAGACGCTTTCAAGGAATTGTCATAACGGTAACTGTAAGTCGTTGCCGACCCGGACGAGAGAAACTGCTCGCTTATGCCGAGACTTCCGACGGGTTCTAAAACCTGTTCGGGATTCCAATAATATTTATAGCGGAAACTGATACCGTCAGCGGAAATCCGCGCAATATCGGCGGAACTTCCCACCCACGTTCCTTTGTAGGCGTTGTTTTCCGCCGCCGTATCATAAAGAGGCGCGCCCCAACCCACGACTTTGCCCGTTAGCAAAGGAAAACGCGGGTCTGTCGGGGAATTGCCGCTCATAAGCCACAAAGTCGGGTATCTTCGGTTCATAAGCGTATCAAGCCACCCCGAGGCGTGAAACATATCCATAAAAACGTGATTGTCCGCCTCGACGCGTTCCGTCACCCGTCCCGTGTGTTCGTTCTTGTATTCCAAGCGAACGCGGCCGCAAGCCGTTTTGTTTCTTTTTAAAACTACTCTGTCAGTCAAACGAGATAACACCTCCGTCCGCGGTTTCTTTTCGCGTGTAACTTTCATTCTCTGAAATGCCAAGCGGCGCGGAAGGCGCAGCGTAAAAACCCGCCGTGTCGTCCGTTTCCTTTTGTGTATATTCTCCGTTCTCCGAAAAATCGGCTTTTACGCGGTCTGTTCTTTCAAAGTCGGCGGAATCAAGCCCTTCCGCCCTTTCAAAGTTTGAGTTTTCGGAAAATTCAGGAGTACTCTGAACGTTGCTCATAAAATCTAAATTGTCAACAGTATCCGCTTTCGCGTAATCGATGTTTTCTGAAATTGAGATTGAACTCACAAACGCAAACTCTAAGCCCAAAGACTCCGAAGAGTTTGCCCCGACATATATTCCGCCCTCCGAAATCGCCAGCGGGCAAAAATCAACCTCTGAATATTCGGCGTTCGTTACGGTTTCCGCGACGTTATCAAGAAATTTCCAATAATTCAGCGCGTCGGAGGGCGGATAATCCTCTCTTTCGATTTGCCGTATAAGCGCGGGGTACGTTCCGATGCCGCCGTTCGCGTCAAACCCGTAATCGCTAACCGCCTTTTTGATTAAGTCTCTTGCCGATACAATTCTTGACAGCAAAAGCGCATATACGTTACCTTCGGAAATCCCCGCCTGATTTCCGGCGTAAAATAATCCCACGCGTTCCGTAACCGCGCCGTATCCGCCCGTGTACCTTTTTTGGAGCAGCGTCCCCCATTGGTCGAACGGCACTCCCGCCGTATCAATCCCAATCTCCGAGAGAGCGGCGCGTATATCAACTTTAGCGGCGTTCATTTCGGTTATAAAGTCCGCAAGAGTACCCATAACCTCACCCCGTCAGTATGTTCTCGAGTGCCGCCCGAATATCCCCGATACTCGCCAAACTTTGCGCGAACTCCGAATAGCCGCCCTCATATGGAGTCTGCGCCGTTTGCGCCGTTTCGTACGCGCTTCGCCCGAAAACGTCGCCGCCGTCTTCTGTACGATACCGTATAATCAAACCGTTTTCGCCGACGGCTTCTATGTCTTCTGTAAAACCGCATGAAGAATCAAAAAAATCCGCATGAAGAATGAGAAAAATAATTTGAGTAAAAAAAATTTGGGTGAATTGGTAAAAATGGAAAATAATAGGTATGAATATTTGTCAATAAAAGTA
>BNUF01000297.1 GCA_025997155.1 Clostridia bacterium | reverse complement strand
TGATTACAGACAGAAATTTGTTGACTTGAACAATATGTACAACGATACAAACATACGGCGTTACAAGTCGGCGGACTCGGCGGAAGAATACGGCGAGACGGTCTATAATCATCGCGGCGGACGCTATATGACATTCGCGCCTGAAATTATAGAGGACGATATGCTTAAAACGCTCAAAAGAAAATCCGACGATTTGAGCTATAAACTCGCCAGCGACGGATTGCTTCTTGATTTTTCGGAAAAAGACGACGATTCCGATGACAATATCCCGAAAATCGGGCAGGGACGTTAACGACGCGTCCGCTTATAAAATAAACCCCGCGCTTGGGAGCGTAGGCAACGCGGGCATCAGGACTTCGTCCCCCGACCGCAATTACGCTGATGTGTACCAAACGCCTGATTCACATTCGGTCGCTGTGGTTACGGCGGCGAATAAAATTAACTTCACGGCGTCAAACGGAAAACAAATCTCGTCGTATCCTGATATACGAATTCTGACAAACGGCAGACGCAGTTCTTACGGCGAAAACTTCAAAGAAGTCCGCGAATCAAAAGAGGAGTATCAGGAGCGGACGGGCGTTCCGCACCCTGACGGCGTGGAGGCGATAATTTTCAAAACCAAGTCAGAGTCCGCGACGGAGTATTTGATTTCCGCGAGGCGAAGCGCGAAAGCCAACTTTACGGAAGCTCTCGGAGTAGGGCGTTATGACGAGGCAACAAACCTTTATGATTTCGGAGACGGGGACACGTCTGATTTTAGTAATAAACTGGATTCTATTGCCCTCCAAGAGCCGGAATTTGAACCCGAATTTGAATTATCGGATATGCCGCAAGTCGCGGGTATACAAAAAGATTATATTAAGAGACGGCGGGAAATTTACGCTTTGACAGACTCTATCTCAAAAGAAGACGCACTCACCCGCCAAGATGAGGAACTTTCGGAGAAAATCGAGGCTTTATTCGGCGTCGAAAACGAGGGCTGGAATCTCAACCCGGACTTTATAGGTTCGTTTAACTGCGTGAATATCGCCGCCCATATGACGTTGGCGCATTCGTTTTTCACGAACGAAACGGATTTACAAAAAACTTTTAAGTTATCCGAGGCGGATTACGAGTTGTTCGGCGATGATTTCGAGGCGAAACGGTTCAATGACGGGACGATTAAATTCGACACATCTTCGGCGCGGGATTTGCCTTATAAGGGTTCACCCAATCCGAGGCACGGGCTTATCCCGACGGCTTACAAGGCGGCGGAAAACGGGCTAATCGCTCTAGGGTATACGGCGTACATTCTTGATAGATTCGGAGAACATTCTGATAAAACTATGGAACAGCGCACGCGGCTTCGCGGCTATGAACAGCTTATGTCCGAACGCCTTAAATCCACGATTCGCGATACGGTTACAGGCAACAACAAGTCCGATTTCAGCAACGAGACGGGGCTTAATTATGTTTACAGGCATCTTCATTCAGAGAGGTTGTCTTTTGATTTTGAAGAAGAAATGGCGCGGCTCGGACGAGACCTCGAAACGATTGACGCTCTCGTCAAAACCCAGCCGGATATTTTGACGATACAGCTACATCTACAGCGGCAAATCAAGGCTTAACGAGATTTTTGGTTACGGGGGCGAAGGTTAATTCCGACGGTTCGATAGAACAGGGCAGAAACCCTGACGGCTCGTTATCCGCACAGACATACTTGACCCGAACGCCCGATTTTCGTTATTTGCGCGAGGGGTCGCATAGAGAAAGCCGACGGGACGGGTTTTCTCGGCGTCGGCACGGCGCATATGACGCTCGGCGGATTTACTCAGGACGACGGATTCGTTGTATCAAAAGAATTCGCCGAAGCCAACGAAAACAGAATAATCGGCAAGGACGGCGAACTTCGCCCTCTCAGAACCCGTGTTCAAAAACGTCTTAAAAGTGTTGATAAATTAGAGATTATAGCCATATTTTCAGAAGATGTTTTCCCTGATTCTCTCTTTTGAAAAAAGGTTTAATTATACTCCATTGTGTTGTAGTTAAATCACTTGGATACTTCATTTTCATAGCCCCCTAAATATAATCCTATACTATATATCGGGAAATTTGACGTTTTTTTGAGTACAGGTTCTCAGATACGCCTTTCACATACGTCTTTGCTAACGCGTCTTTCATATCTGGAACTTGGATGATCACTTTCGATTTCGATATATCTGAAAAGATGCCGTCGTCTTTCGGCGGTGGAGCAGGGGTGGGAGTGAGCTTTTCAGTGACCGTTC
Organism: Clostridia bacterium; assembly: GCA_025997155.1. GTDB lineage: Bacteria > Bacillota > Clostridia > Lachnospirales > WQUN01 > BNUF01. Next base: position 50 of record BNUF01000297.1, on the reverse strand, counting down.
CCGTGTTGTCCACAGTCTCAACCGAAACATAATCCGTAACTTTGCCGCCG